>JAICNR010000114.1 GCA_025931135.1 Gemmatimonadota bacterium
ACCGCGCTCCGCGGCCTCCGCGGGTCGACTCCGGCGGCCGCCAGCGCGATCGTCACGGCCCCCAGGTATGTCGTAAACGCCCACGGATGGGAGTCGATGGGGAGCCCGCGGAAATCGAACATGCCGCCCGGGCCGTCGAAGAAGCGCGGCAGGAAGAGGTTCATGATCTGGCTGGGCGGGAGCGAGTTCGCCAGGCTCTCGCCGGCGGCGAGGCCGCTGCTCCGTCCGGACTGCAGGAAGAGCTCGGTAGCCGGCACGAGCTGGACCGCTGTCAGGGCCGCCGCGCCGAGGGCGGCGGCGACCATGCCGAGCGCGGGCGCGATCCGGTGGCGCGGCCCGGATGTCGCGACTTCCCCACTCCACGCGAGGAGGAGCGCGACCGCCGCCGTCAGGAGCAGGATCAGGGGCTCCCCCGCCAGGAACTGGAGCGCGAACAGCGCGCTTGTGGCGGCCAGCCGCCGCGGGCTCCCCGCCCGGAGCCACCCCTCCCACGCCCACCAGGTCCAGCCGACCCACGCCAGCGCCTGGAGGTTGTTGAGGTACACGGTGGTCGACACCGCAAACCCACCCCACGCCACCGCCAGGCCGGCCAGAGCCGCCGCCGCGGGCGAGCGGCCCCGGGCGCGGAGCCATACGTGGATCCCCAAGGCCAGCAGGACGAAGTGGAGGATCGCGACCCAGTTCATCGCGAGCGGGGTCGGCAGCAGATAGAAGAGCACGCTCGGCGGGTACAGGGCGCCGACCTGCGGGTTCGCGAAGAACGGCAGCCCGTTCCGGATCCACGGATTCCACCATGGCCACTCGCCCGCGCGCACCGCCGCGGCCAGGTGACTCTTCATCGGGAAGAAGTACCCCGACGCGTCCTGGAGGAAGAATGTCCGGGATCCGTCCCACAGAGGCGCCCAGAGGATCACGATCGCAGCGGCCACGATTCCCAGCGCCGCCGCCGTTCCGACCTGGGGAAAAAAAGACGGCGCGGAACCGGAGTCCCGCGCCGTCCCTGGTCGTTCGAGCTGGGACTCGATCAGCAGTCCGCAGCCTTGGTGATCTCGCCGTCCGTCGAGTTGATGCACCAAGTGTTCGTCCCATCGGCCGAGTGCTTGGCGGTCATCTCGTAGCCGGAAGTGTTCCCGCTGACCACGTTCAACCCCACGTTCGTGGTCGCAGTATAGTCCAGGTTCGCCTCGTCCGACGCGTACGTCTGGAAGTCCGAGAAATACGCCTCCTGGGCCGTCATGGCGTTCCGGAGGTCGGTCTTCGCCGCTGCGTCGAACGCCTTCCCCTTCGTCGAGGAGAAGCGAGGAATCGCGATCGCGGCGAGGATGCCGATGATCACGACTACGATCAGCAGCTCGATGAGCGTGAAGCCCTGGTTGCTCTTGCGGATGTTCACGGTTGTGCTCCTTCGTTCGGTTGCCCTCGAGTAACGGCGGTCCGGGCTTCCGCTCCCAGGCCTTGCCGCTGAAACGCTCCTTGGTTCCGCCATGTCAGTAAGCAAGTCCGGTGCCATCCGCGCAGCGGCCCCGTGGAGAATTTCATAAGTTGTTGGGTATCAAAGTTTTACACATTCACTTACGGCTCATGGGGGGCGACGGATCGGCCGGGGCTACCGGGAACGCCCTCTGATGTCGCCTTGCAATTCGCCACCGGGCCCGCCCCGGGGCATGGATCACGCCGTCTTGATGTCGTAGCGGTCGATCTTCCGGTACAGGGTCGAGGGGTCGATTCCCAGGATCTCCGCGGCGCGCGCCTTGTTCCCCTCGGTCTTCGTCAGCACCCACTTGATGTACGCCTGCTCGATCGTCTCCATCGTCGGCGTCGGGGCGGGCATGTCGCTGACCAGGGTGGCCTCGGGCTTCTCGCGGATCTTCTCGGGCAGCTCCGGGAGGTCGATCTGCTTCCCCCGCTCCTTCCCCTCCACCCAGCCGGCGAGGACGAGCAGGCGCTCGACCACGTTCTCGAGCTCGCGCACGTTCCCCGGCCAGTCGTAGGCGCACAGGGCCTGGAACGACCTCTCGGTGAAGATCTGGTCCTGCGAGCGGTTCCCGCCCGGCATCGACCCCGCGTAGCCCGCGCGCGCGAGGACGTGTTCGAGGAGGAGCGGGATGTCGTCGCGGCGCGACCGAAGGGGCGGAATGACGATCGGGATCACGTTCAGCCGATAATACAGGTCCTGACGAAACGCCCCGCGCTCGACTTCCTTGTCGAGGTCCTTGTTCGTCGCCGCCAGGATCCTGACATCCACCGGAACCGCCTCTGTCGCGCCGACCGGGATGATCTCCCGCTCCTGCAGCACGCGCAGGAGCTTCACCTGAATGGCCGGTGTCGTGTCCCCGATCTCGTCCAGGAACAGGGTCCCCCCCGCGGCCACCGTGAACAGGCCCTCCTTGTCCCGGATCGCGCCGGTGAAGGCTCCCTTCACGTGGCCGAAGAGCTCGGACTCGAGGAGCGGCTCGGGGAGCGCTCCGCAGTTGATCGGCACGAACGGGCCTCCCACCCGCTTCGACTTGAGGTGAATGTAGCGGGCGAAGAGCTCTTTCCCGGTGCCGCTCTCGCCGCCCAGCAGCACCGTGCTCTCGGCCGGAGCAACCTGCTCCGCGACCCCCAGGACCTCACGAAACGCTTCGCTGGCGCCGACGGGCTCGACCTTCATCGCGTCGCCGACCTTCCGCTGCAGCGCCTGGTTCTCGCGCGCCAGCTTCACGTTCTTTTCCTCGAGCTCGTGCATCTCTAGCGCCTGGCGGGCGTTCAGGATCAGCTCCTGGTTCTTGTAGGGCTTCTTGAGATAGCGGAACGCCCCCTCGTTGCAGGCCTTCATGGCGAAGTCCTCGTCCCCCTGGGCGGTCACGACGATGACCTTGGCCAGCGGGTCCTGCGCCCGCGCGGCTTTCAGCACCGCGATCCCGTCCTGGCCCGGAAGCCGGAGGTCCGTCACCACGAGATCCACGGGGCCCTGCTCGGACAACCGCCCGATCGCGCGATCCCCCGACTCGCAGCCCTCGACCTCGAAGCCGTTGCGCTTGAACAGGACCGAGAGCGCCTCACGCACGCTCGGCTCGTCCTCGACGATCAGGACCTTGGGGTGACGCTCTTTCGCCATTTCCCTGGAATATATCGCGCGCGTCCGGAAGCGCTATTCGACGCTCGGCAGCGCCACGCGGAAGATTGACCCCCAGCCCGGCGTGGAATGCACCCACACGACGCCGCCGTGGAGATCCACGATCCGATGGACGATCGCGAGTCCCATCCCGAATCCCTTCTCGCGGGTCGTGAAGAAGGGGTCGAAGATGCGGTCACGCACGGCCGGGTCGACCCCAGGACCGTTGTCGCGCACCTCGAGCGTCACGAACGAACCGGCCGCGCGCTCGAGCCCCGGAAGATCCGGGTTGACGCCGATGCGCACCTCGATCTTTCCCGTCAAACGATCCCCGATCGCCGCGCGGGCGTTGCTCACGAGGTTGATCACCACCTGCTTCAGCAGGTTGTGATCCCCCTCCACCCAGTACGCTCGATCGGGGGCCGTGAATGCGACTTCGTGGGTTCCCGCAGACACCCGCTCGACTTCGAGCGCATCGCGCACGACTTCGACGAGGTCGATGCGCGATCGATTGCGTAGCTCGGTCCGCGAGAACGCCATGAAGTCCTGAATCAGGGACGACAGCCGATCGGCCTCGCGGACGATCAGCCCCATGAGGCGGCGGTCCTCCGCCTGTCCGGGAGCCTTTCCGTCGCTGCCGTCCGTCTCCAGCAGCTCGACCGAGGAGCGGATCGCAGCCAGGGGGTTACGGATCTCGTGCGCGAGACCCGCGGCCAGCTCGGCTACCGCCTTATGGCGGTCGGCCTGGCGGGCGAGCTCCTCCAGCCGCTTGACGTCCTCCATGTTCTTGATCAGCGCAGCGGCGCCCCGTTTCTCGCCGGCGGGACCATACAGGACGGTGGTCGAGACGCTGAACGGGCGCGGGGTCCCGGCGCTCGCGGGCAGCTTGATCTCCATGAAGTCGACCTCGCGCTCGCTTCTCAGCGTGCTCACCATGAGATCGTACAGCTCGCGCATTCCCGAGGACTCCGCGCGTTCGCGCAGATCGCTGGAGCGGGGCGTTCCGCTGATCCCGAGCTGAACGCGCGCCGTGTAGTTCACGAAGTCCACCTCCTCGGCCGCGTCGATGGACAGGATCCCGCTCTCCACCGTGTTGAGGAGGTCCTGCGCGTCGATGCGCGCGTGGGCGAGCTGCCGCTCCAACTCGGTCAGGCGCGCGCGCTGGAGGCGGAGCCGCCGCGCTGCGAGTCCCGCGGCCGCCCCGACGATCACGAACACGGCCGCGATCAGGCCGAGACTCCAGAGCACCGTGCCCGCGCGGGCGCTGAGATTCGGTAGCGCGACGGTGCTTCCCTGCCCGGCGAACTGGGGCTCGATCTGTACATAGGCCACACCCAGATACGCGAACGCGCTCCCGATGCCGGTGAGGATCGCCCCGCCCACTCCGAGGAGAAGACCGGCGACCGCGATCAGGAGCACGTACATGAACGCGAACTCGCTCCCCACCCCGCCGGTCAGGACGACCGCCGAGGTCACGAGGACGAGGTCGTGGGCCACCTGGAGGGCGTAGAAGCGGGGGCCGATCCGGCGGCGTCGCGCCCAGAGGAGCGACCCCGCGGTCCATGCCACCGGGACAGCGACGATCGCCACGAGCACGGAAACGGGGGAGACGGGCGCGAAGGCGGAGCGCACGACGGTGGCGGCGATCGCCAGCGCGATGGCGATCGACATCCGGACCAGATAGATGCCGTTGAGGAGTCGGCGCTCGTCCAGCGCGCCGAGCGTGCTTTCGAGCTGCCCCGCCATGGGTCCAAACATGGGGGATCCGTGCCCGGAGCGCGACCGCTCCGTCAGGAGCTCCGGAGCGCTGTCGGCGATCGATCTCGCGCACCGCTCATCGCTTCCTCCGCTTGCGCCTCGCCGACGAGGGCTCAGCGATCCCGCGGGTCGCGTCGATCAGCGCCTCCATGTGGCCGAGATACGATTCGAGCGCGCGCCGCCCCTCGGCCGTCAACCGATACTCCGTTCGGGGAATGCGACCCTCGAACGACTTCGTGCAGCGGAGATACCCCGCGTCCTCGAGCTTTCGAGCGTGGACGCTCAGATTCCCGTCGGTTGTCCGGAGAGCCGCCTTCAGGTCGTTGAACGTCAAGAAGTCGGCGACCGCGAGCGCGCTGACGATCGAGAGCCGTGTGCGCTGGTGGATGAGCCCGTCCAGATCGCGCGCCTCGAGCGGCCCTCGCCCACCGTCCACCCCCTCGAGCGCCGGCCTCGCCGCCTCGCGGGCCGGCCGCGCGGCCGGAGACGGTCGGCTACCCACCGTAGCGCCGGAGAAGTACGAATCCCAGGGCGAGATGGACGCCGCCGAAGCCCGCGGCCATCCACGCGTCCCGCCCGAGTTCCGGAAGGGCGAGAGCCGCCGCGCCCGCCAGCATGAGCGCGACTCCGGCGAGGGGGACGGGCCGAACGCTGAACGCGCCGCCCGTCACGACGCCTGCGCCGTAGAGGAGCATCCACATGCCGGTCAGTACATCCAGGAGGCCGGCCTGGAAGAGGACGGGCGTGAGCGCGGCGCCGGCTACGATGGGCGGCGCGAGCGACAGCGCGAAGCGCCGCGCCGGAAGCGAGCGGAGGCTGCTCCCCGCGCCGCGGGCCTTGCGGGCGGCGGCGATGAGGGCCAGGGTGGTCGCGATCGCGGCCTCCACGAGCCACACCGTAAGCCAGCCCGTCGCAGTTCCCAGCCGCGCGGCCAGTGCCGCGGCGGCGAGGGCCGTCGCGCCGACCGCGATCTCGCCTGCCCCCGAGACCGAAGTGAACCGGGACGACCCTTCCATCGCGTGACGGATCGCCCGGAGATCCTCCTCCGCTCGGGATCGCAGGTCCAGGCCGGGTTCGCTCATTCCGTGACCCTACCCAGGGGGTATCTTTCGGGCAAGTACTTTATACCTGAAAGCTGTCGCGCGTCACTCCGCGGTCGCTCCGCTCTTCTCCCGTTGCCCCGCATGGCGACCCTCGGCGAACTCCTCGATCATCTTCGCGTCGAACGCCGGCAGGTCGTCGGGCTTCCGGCTCGTCACGAGTCCCTGATCGACGACGACTTGCTCGTCGACCCACTCCGCGCCGGCGTTCTCGAGATCCTTCCGGATCGACGGATACGACGTCACGCGGCGCCCCTCGACGACGCCGGCGTCGATCAACGTCCACGGCCCGTGGCAGATGGCCGCGACGGGCTTCCCCGCCTCGAAGAACGCACGAACGAACGCCAGCACGCGCTCGTCCCGTCGAAGCCGGTCCGGGCTCATCACGCCGCCCGGGAGGAGGAGGGCGTCGTAGTCGTCCGGATCCGCGTCGTCGATCGGGACCTCGACGTCGAAGGTCTCGCCCCACTCCGTATGCTCCCATCCCTTCACCTCGCCGTCCTCGATCGACACGAGGTCGGTCTCCGCGCCGGCTTCGTCGAGAGCTTCGCGCGGGTCGGTCATCTCGATCTGCTCGAAACCGTTCGCCACCACGATCGCCACCCGTTTACCGCTCAGGTCGTTCTTCATCTCGCACCTCGCTTCGTCTTCGATGATGTCGATGTCACGTCTCGATTCTCAGCATAGCGCGGGTTGGCGCAGGGCGTCGTAAGCGGGATGACGGCTAGCGGCGTGCCCTCGGGACCGGAGCCGGCGACCTCGCGGGAAACGCACGCCCGGGCCCGACGCTTGGGGGGCGAACGGCCCCGGTTGCCCCTTCGCTCGGCCGTTCCCGCAGGTAGGAGAAAGCATGGTTCGGTCGGACACGACATACAACACCAAGGAGATTCGCGTATGCGGTGGGCTCACAGATCGCTCTCGAGGATGCCGTTCGTCCCCTTGCTGATGGCCACAGGCCTGCACTGTGGGGGCGGAGGCGGAAGCGGCGGCCCTGTGACGCCACCGCCACCACCGCCACCGCCCCCCAGCACGACGATCTTCAGGTACGCGTCGCCGTTGGGGGACTACGCGATGTACCTGCCGCCAGGGGTTTCGACGGTTCGCGGAGTCGTCTTCATGGCTCCCGGGTTCACACAGGATACGCGTCTGATCGCGGACCGGACCCTGGACGTCCCCGGAGACTTCAACGAATTCGACGATCCCGCCTTCCAGGCCTACCGGACACGCCTCCTGGCCCTCGCGCAGAAGCATGGCCTTGCGGTATTGGGTGCCAGGCTGGCGACCGTCAACCCACAGGCCCTGGACAAGCTGGACAACCTCCTCGCCGCCTTGGCCAAGCTGGCCCTGGACAGCCAGCATCCTGAGTTGGGTTCCGCCCCCGTCCTGTTCGATGGCGAATCCGCGGGCGGCTGCTTTGCCTACGCCTTCACGCGCCGCTATCCGGACCGCGTGATCGGGTTCTGGACCCAGAAGGGAGGGTGCCACGACACTCGGGAAGGCGGCGCCGCCCGACAGGTGCCGGGGCTTCTCGTCATCGGGGGCACGGACCTGCAGGAGCGCTGCCTCAATCTCACTCAACTCTTCGAGAACAACCGGCCGCTCGGCGCGCTGTGGGCGCTCGCGGTCCAGCCCGGCGCCGATCACGCGCCCGTGCGGAACCTCGACGTCCTGTTTCACTGGATGGACACGATCCTCGCGAGCAGGCTGCCCGCGGGGGGACCCGGCCTTCTGCGACCCCTATCCGAGGAATCCGGGTGGTTGGGAGATCGCGAGACCGGGACGGTCGCGCCGTTCGACGATTACGAAGGAAACAGGGCTCAAGCTAGCTGGCTTCCTTCCGCGCAAGTCGCTGCGGGCTGGAGCGCGCTTGTTTCGCCCGGCCGACAACTCGGCTGTCCGGCGGATCCACCCGATACGGAGTGAGACCGTACCAGGGGACGAACTCAGCGGGTCAGAGCGCGGACGTCCTCCAGTCCCTGGGGCGTCCACGCCGGCGCCTCCGGCGAATCGGCGATCGCGTGCGCGGTCCAGAACGCGAGGCGTGCGACCCGCGCGGCCTTGTCGGCGTCGATCTTCTCGACCTCGTCGGAGGGCTGGTGGTAGTCCTCGTGGACGCCGGCGAAGAAGAACAGGGCCGGGATCTCGAGCCTTGCGAAGTTGAAGTGGTCGCT
>JAICNR010000007.1 GCA_025931135.1 Gemmatimonadota bacterium
CTTTCGCGCCCTGGACCGCGCGGGACAGGAGGTCGCCCTCCTGGAGCCGGGCAAACCCGCCCGGATCGGTGATCTCACCCTTACTCTCACCCCCGCCTCGCTTGCGCACGACCGGATCCGGTTCTCGGTCCGCGGCTCCGACGCTGTAGTGGCCGAGATCCGCCGCGGGCTTTCGGTCCAGCGACCGAGCCGCGAGCAGAGCGTCATCGAGATCCGATTCGAGGGGCCGGATCCGCACTACGTGGCCAGGATCGCCAACGCGATCGCCAATCAGTTCCTGGACTATCGGCGCTCGGTTCAGCGCACCGCAGCCAGCAGCACGATCGAGTTCCTCGATCGCCAGATCGACACGCTGAACGTGCAACTGCGCGAGGCGGAAGAGAACCTCCGCGAGTATCGCGAGCAGGAGCAGATCGTCGATCTGGTGTACGAGGGCTCGTCCGCCGTCGATCGCTTCGTCACGCTCCAGACCGAGCGCGACGCGCTCCAGTCCGAGCGCGACGCCCTGTCGGGCCTGATCGTCGAGCTCGACAGTGCGGCCGCGATACAGCGCGACCCGCTGCAGCCATCCCCGGCACGCCGGGTCATGGCGTATCCCGGGCTCGCCGGGAATGCGGGCGCCTCGCAGATGCTCTCGACCCTGATCAGCCTCGAGAACGAGCGCGCGGCGCTGCTGGATCGGCGCAAGCCAGATGATCCCGACGTCCAGACGCTGACGAACCGGATCCACGGGGTCGAGCAGGAGCTGCGGCACCTCACTGTGACCTACCTCAAGAACCTCGATTCCCAGCTGGCGACGATCAACGTTCAGATTGCGGAAGGAGCGGACCAGCTGGCGGCGATTCCGGCCAAGGACGTCGAGTACCAGCGGCTCGTGCGGCAGACGACTCTACTCGAGGGGATCTTCGGGTTTCTGCAGAACGACCTGAAGGAGGCGCAGATCGCACAGGCCGTCGAGTCGCCCTACGCGACCGTCATCGACTCCGCGCTGGTGGCCAATCGCCCGATACGCCCTCACAAGGTGCGAAATGTGCTGCTGGCAGTCGCCCTCGGCCTGCTCGTGGGGATCGCCGCCGCGTTCGGGCGCGAGCACCTCGACGACACGATCCATACCGTAGACGAAGTCGAATTACTGACGGGGGTTCCGGTCCTGGGGATGATCCCGCACATGCGGAACCACCAGTTGACGAATGGCCGGCGCAAGATCCTCCCGGGCCGCCGGTCGCGCCTTCCGGCGACGCGCGATGCCCCCCAGGACTACGCCTCCCGCTTGATCGTGAGCCGCGACACCCAGAACACGGTAGCCGAGGCGTTTCGCAGCCTGCGGACGAACATCACGTTCGCGACTCCCGATCAGGTTCCACGGACTCTCGTCGTGACGAGCTCCCGCGAAGGGGATGGGAAGACCACAAGCGTGGTCAACCTTGCGGCGGCCTTCGCCCATCAGGGTTTGCGCGTGCTGCTGGTCGATTCGGATCTGCGGCGTGGCGTGCTGCACAAGGTCTTCAAGGTCCCCAAACGTCCGGGGCTATCGAACGTGCTGGTCGAGAACCTGGAGAGCGAGGACGTCATCCACTCTGTCACAATCGATACCGACGTCGAACTGGACGTCATGACCTCCGGGACCTATCCCCCGAATCCGGCGGAGCTCCTCGGTTCGAGCCGGCTGCGGGGGATCCTCGATGAACTCGCCAAACGATATGACGTGGTGCTGATCGATTCCCCGCCGCTCACGGTCGTGACCGACGCCGCGGTAGTGGCTCCTCTCGTAGATGGGGTGCTCGTCGTGGCGCGTGCGAGCCAGACGGAAGTCGGCGCACTGGAGTTCGCGATGATGCAACTCAGGAACGTCAACGCGCGGGTCAAGGGGACGGTCTTGAACGACCTGAGCCTGAACGACCGGCGATACGGCTCGCAAGGGTACTACGCGTATACCTACGAGTACACGAAGCGGGAAGAAGACTAGCCGGGACGCGCGAGCGGCTGCTAGAGGACGATCAGCCCGTTCTTCGGCGCCGCGGACAGGGCTTCCAGCCCGTCCGAGCCGAGAAGCGCATCGTCCTCGATCCGCACTCCTCCGATGCCCTCCACATACACGCCCGGCTCCACGGTCACCACCATGCCGGTCGCAAGGCGGTCGACGCTCTTGCGGCTGAGCCGCGGGGCCTCGTGCACCTCGAGTCCGATCCCGTGCCCCAGAGAGTGTCCGAATCGCGGACCGTGGCCGGCGGAATCGATGACCGCGCGCGCGAGCGCGTCCGCTTCGGGCCCGGCCATCCCGGCGCGGATGCCTTCGAGCGCCGCCATCTGAGCCGCGAGAACGACTTCGTAGATTTCGATCATCTCGGCCGGCGGTTCCCCGCATGCGACAGTACGGGTCATGTCGCTCACGTAACCGTCGGCGACCGCCCCGAAGTCGAACAGGACGATCTCGCCACGGGCGAGCTCCCGGCCCGTCGGGCGCGCATGGGGAAGAGCCGACCGCTCACCGAACGCGACGATCGTCTCGAACGAGGCTCCCTCGGCACCACGCCGGACCAGCTCCAGCTCGATCCTCCCGGCGAGTTCCCTCTCGCTCACGCCGGGGCGGACGGCGTCGAGCATGAGCTCGAACGTCTCGTCGGCGATCTGGCAGGCGCGCCGAATCGCATCCACCTCGGCTTCGGACTTGATCGCGCGGGTCTCCTCCACCCATTCCACCACCGGGACCAGCACCGGACCGTCGCTCTCCGACCATTCGGACCACGCCTTGTACGACAGCTGCGCGCGCTCGAAGGCGACCCGCGCGGCTCCCCGCTCCGAGAGCGCGGCCCGCGCCACGGACATGATGTCCTCGCTCACGATCCGGACTTCGATCTCCGGATCGAGCTCGTCGTCCACCTGGGTCTTGTAGCGGAAGTCTGTCAGGAACAGGTCGCGCGTTTCCGGTCCCACCAGCAAGAGTCCGGACGATCCCGAGAAACCGCTCAGGTAGCGGATGTTCGGCAGCGCAGTGACGAGCATCGCGTCGACGTCCGCGGCGGCGATCCGATCTCGCAGCACCGCGCGCCGCTCGGCGGGACCCGCAGGGGCGCGCGGAGGGGAAGCGACCGGGGCCGGCGGAGTCAACGGCCTTCCAGCCACGCCGCGAACGCTGCGGAATCCATCGGGCCGACGCGGGTAGGAGATTCCTCCGCCGCTGCCTCCGGGGTCGACTCGGGCGCCACTGTCCCGGGCAGCACGGTCTCGGGCATGGGCAGAACGGGCTCGGGCATGGGCAGCACGGGTTCGGGCTCGGTCAGCACGGGTTCGGACAGCACGGGCTCGGGCTCGGCCGACTCAGGCTCGATCACCGCGGCAGGCGGATCCCACGGCAGCCGCTCTCGGGGCGGCGGTGCGGTGGTGCCTTCGACTCCGGCGCCGGCCGCCCCGACAGGGGCCGGCTCGTTGCCGGATTCCGCGATTCGACGTTCCAGACGGTCGATGCGCTCCGCAATCTCCGCATCCTCCGGGGCCCGGGCCTGGATCCGCCGGTAGATGGCCAGAGCGCGTCCGAGCAGCCCCTGCTGCGCGTAGATCTCCGCCAGAGTGGAGGTCGCGATCTCCCCGCTCTCGCCGCGGGATGTGCGCTGGGATGGACCTTCGGCCATGAGAGGGCAGTATATATCCGGGGACTCCCCGGGGGTCAACGACTCGACGCGCGCCCGGAGCGGCGCTAGCTTCTCCCCTCGTCGGCGCCCGTCGCCACGATCCCCGGAACGCATCCGAATCCGACCGAACGATGGACATTCCTCAGCACAGGGCAGCTCAGCCATGATGCAGCAGTTGCGCGAGTCCACCAAGGTGATCATGGTGATCGTAGCCGTCGCCTTCGTGGGATTGATGGTTTTCGAGTGGGGCATGGATCTCTCCGGGCGCTCCTCGCAGCAGGGTGGCGCCACCTCGCTGGGGTCCGTCGACGGGGCGGACATCTCCGTGGAGGACTACCAGCGCCAATATCAGATTCTCTACGAGCAGGCTCAGAGTCAGTCGCCGGAAGGCCTCACCCGCGAGCAGCTGGAGCAGATCGAACAACAGGCGTGGGACGATGTGGTCAATCTCACACTGCTGCGCCACGAGGCGCGCGAGCGGGGGATCCGGGTCACGGATAGCGAACTCGTCGAGTACATCAAGTTCAACCCGCCCTCCGATATCGTCTCGATGCCTGCATTCCAGACGGGCGGCCAGTTCGACATCGCCAAATACCAGGCGGCCCTTGCCGACCCGACCCTGCAGCAGACATGGATCGAGTACGAGACGCAGCTGCGTGTCACGCTGCCGATACAGAAGCTGCAAGAGCAGGTAATCGCCGGCACCGTGGTGACGGATGCCGAGGCGCGGGCGACCTTCCGTGAGCGGAACGAGCGCGCGCGGATCGACTTCCTGTTCCTCGATCCGGAGATCCTCGCCAGGGAGGCTGCATCGGTCGTAAGTGACGCGGAGATCCGTCAGTATTACGAGGCTCACAAGGACGACTATCGGCGTGGCGAAAGCGCGCGCATTCGGTACGTGCGGTTCGAACCGCAGGTGACGGCGGCGGATTCCGCGTCTTCCCGGAACCGTGCGGATTCCCTGGCCGCTGCAGCGCGGGCGGACGGCGCCGACTTCGCTGCGCTGGCCCAGCGGAACTCCGATGATTCGGTATCCGCCGCCAACGGTGGGGACATCGGATGGATGCGCCCGGAAGCCCTCGATCCAGCGATCCGAGCCGTGGTCGAGACGCTCTCGGTCGGCCAGGTTTCAGATCCCGTGATGAGTCCGTTCGGCTGGCATGTCCTCAAGCTCGAAGCCGGTACCGAGACGCAAGTGCAACTGCGGCAGATTGTCGTCGCCGTCGAGGCCGGGCCCGAGGGACGGGACGCTTCGCGGCAGGCCGCGCAGGAGTTCGCGCGCGCCGCATCCGCGGCTCCGGGTGCCTTCCCAGACGAGGCCACGCGTCGCGGCCTCGAAGTGCACGAGCCGCCGGTATTCGAGAAGGGTCTCGTGATCCCGGGCCTGGGATCGGCGGCCGAGCTCAACGACTTTGTCTTCGCGAACGAGAAGGACGCGGTCAGCGGCGCACTCTCCCGCGAGGGAGGGTACTACGTCGTCCAGGTCGAGGAGCGTTTCCCTGAGGGCTTCGTCGCGGTCGAGCAGGTAGCCGGCGAGATCCGGACGGAGCTGGGACGGCAGAAGCAGCTGGAGCGGACGCGCGAGATCGCCCCGCAGATCGCGGCGGCAATCCGGGAGACGGGGCTCGAGGGCGCGGCGGCGGCGTTCGGGCTTCGGGTAGAAACGACGGACTGGTTCACGCGGATCAACAATATCCCCGGGATCGGCAGCGGGTCGCCGGTCGCCGGCGCGGCCTTCGGCTTGGCTCAGGGCCAGTCCGCCGGGCCGGTGGAGACGTCACGCGGCCTGTACTTCATCCGCCTGATCGACCATCAGCCCGCCGACGAAGAGGCGTTCCAGCGCGAGAAGGAGATCCTGCGGCAGGAGCTGCGGGGCGAGAAGATGCGCGAGCGGTTCAACGCGTGGTTCGAAGCCCGGCGGGCTGCGGCCGAAGTCGAAGATCGGCGGGCCCAGCTTCTGGGCGTCTGAGGGGCCAGGCGGAGGCGGGTCCCGGAGGGAAGTCCGCCGCTACTGCGGTTTCTTCTTTCCCTCTTCCTCGAGATCGTCCTTGATCTCGCTCACCCCGCGCTTGAACTCCCGGATCCCCTTGCCCAGGGACTGTCCCAATTCCGGAAGACGCTTCGCCCCGAAGAGCAGGAGCAGGATGAAAAGGATGAGGATGATCTCCTGCATCCCGATCTGTCCGAACATCTCGACCTCCTAGAAAAACGCCCGGTAGAGGTACGCCGCGAGCGCGATCCCCACCAGGCTGATGATATTCACGTACAGTGTGAGCGGCCCGAGCGTCAACCCCACGGCGACGAGGTCCAGAGAGATCGGCCCCAGATGGCCGACGACCGACGTCGTGAAGAAGTCCCGCGCCACTCCCGCCGGGAGAAACCGGGCGAGCAACTCTCCCACGAAGCTACCCACGAGCAGACCACCGGTCAACACGGCGGTGTAGACCCTCAGGTTCTTGCGGTGCATCGACGCCAGTCCCTGCTACCGTGCCGGACGTTCAAGATGGCTCAGCACCCACCTTCGGTGAGTACCCGAGGCGCCCGACGAGGCCGGGTACTCGCCGCAGGTGGGTGCGAGGCGTGGTGAATCCACGTCGCAGGAAGAACGAGGAGGGCAACGCCACAGATGAGCCGTTTTCAACGTCCCGATCACTACCGGTCGCGAGCCAGGACGTAGTCCACCGCCGCGTCGAGCACCTCGCGGGCGGGAGTCTCGGGAAGCAGGGTGAGGGCCTCACGGGCCCGGTCGGCGTATTCCGCTGCGATGCGGCGGGTGGCTTCGATCCCCCCGCGCTCGTGCACGAGCTCCACGACCCGCTCGATCGCAGCCTGACTCGCACCGCTATCCCCGCGGAAGACCTCGTGCACGGCGTGGCGCTCCACGGGGGAAAGCCGCGGAAGCACCGCAAGCAGGGGGAAGGTCGCCTGCCCCTCCTTGAGATCGGACCCCGCTGGCTTCCCCATCACAGACTGCTCTCCGCCGTAGTCCATCAGATCGTCGACGAGCTGGAACGCCATCCCCAGACGGTGCCCATATGCAGCCAGCATGTCCCGGTGCCGGGGGGCGCCGATCACCGCGCCCATCTCGCAAGCGGTGGCGACCAGGCTCGCGGTCTTCTTCTCGATCAGATAGAAGTACTGGGCGGGGTCTTCGACGAGCTTCCGGTGATGGGCGATCTCGACCATTTCTCCGATCGTGAGATCATTCGTCACTCTGGCGGCGAGCGCGATCAACTCCAGGTCCCCGAGACGTGTGATCTCGGACATCGCCCGGGAGTAGAGATAGTCCCCCATGATGACCGATACCTTGTGATCCCACTTGCTGTTCAGCGTCGGCATGCCGCGCCGTAGCGCGGACTCATCAATCGTGTCGTCATGCACAAGCGAAGCCAGGTGGATGATCTCGATCACGGATCCCAGCGAGATCTCGCGCTCGTCGGGATCCTCTTCGATCCGGTTGCAGAGCGAGAGCAAAACCGGGCGGAAGAGCTTGCCGCGCATCTGCTGGAGGTGGAACGAGATCTCGTTGATGAAGGGGACGTCTGCCTCGAGCACTCGGCTCATGTGCGCGATCACGCCGTCGAGCACGTCGTGGACCAGCCCCTGGATCGTGGCCAGGGAGGGCGTCCTGCGTTCGATCTCTCCTGGGGCGGCGCCGGCCTTCATCGGGCCGGAAGCTTAACGCGGGGTATGGATGCGGGCAACGAGCGCCTCAGCCCATGCGTCGGGCACTACGGGAACTCCCAGACGACTGCGGTGCCCGGGGGTGCCGTGGAAATCCGAGCCGCCAGTGGGCAGCAGAGCGAGGTCCCGGGCGAGCGCCTCGTAGTGCCTCGTGCGCGCTGCGGAGTGTTCCGTGTGACGCACTTCCAGGCCCTCGAGCCCGGCCTCCACGAGGACCGGGATCAGGTCGTCGCGACGGAATGTCCCGGGATGTGCGAGCGCGGACACGCCACCCGCCGCTTTCACGAGATCGAACGCCACTCGCGGCGGGAGCGCCTGCTTCGGCACGAATGCAGGCCCGTGACGGCCGAGCCACCGCCGGAACGCCTCGTCGAGCGAAGAGGCGTGGCCGCGATCGACGAGAGCGCGAGCGACGTGAGGCCGGGCGATCGTGCCGCCTCCGCTCGCCGCCAGCACGTCCGTGAACGCGACCTCGATTCCCAGCCCCACAAGTCGGTTAACGATCTCCCGCGCTCGCTCCTCACGACGGAGCGCGAGTTCCGCTAGCGCTGCGCGAAGCGCCGGGGCCTGGTGATCGATGCCGTAGGCGAGGATATGGGCTTCCCGGTTGGCCACGTGCACGGTCAGCTCGGCACCCGCAAGAATCTCCAATCCGGAGGGAGCCGCGCGCTTCGCGGTTTCGATCGCGTCGGTCGCGTCGTGGTCTGTGATCGCGAGAACCGAAAGCCCGCGGTCCCGTGCCAGAATCACGAGCTCCGCCGGCGACAGCGCGCCGTCGGACACCGTGGTGTGTGAATGCAGGTCGATCGGCACTCAGCGTCCGAGAACTTCCAGCGCGACCTCGTAGTGCCCGAACGGCGGCATCACATAGACGCCGCGTACACCGGGAAGACCGCGGACGCCAGCCAGCGCCTCGCGCGCGATCGCGACGCCCTCAGCTCGCGCCGCGGCCCTGCCCTCCGCCGCCCGCATTCGGGCTCGAACGGCATTCGGTATCCGCATGCCGGGAACTTCGTTGTGGAGGAACTCCGCGTTGCGGTAGGAATGGAGCGGCAGGATCCCGACCAGGAGCGGCACGGGCGGCTCGCCCAGTTCCCCCAGGAATGTCTCGAGCAGCGCGGGATCATAGACCGGCTGGGTCATGGCGAACTCCGCACCGGCTTCGATCTTGCGACGAAAGCGATCCAGCTCTCGCTGGACGTCGAGGGCTCCCGGATTCACCCCCACTCCGACGTGGAGCGCGAGCGGGATTCCGGTGGGGCGCCCGGCCGCGTCGATACCCCGGCCCAGCCCCGCCGCCACGCGGGTCAACCCGATCGAGTCCACGTCGAAGACGGCGGTCGGCACCGCGTATTCCCCCGCCTTGGGTGGGTCCCCGGTGATGATCAGGACGTTCCTCACGTCCAGCGCGTGCGCGGAGAGGAGATCGGCCTGCATGCCGTAGAGATTCCGGTCACGGCAGCAGTAGTGGATGATCGTCTCGATCCCGGGCACCGCGTCGCGGACCGCGCGGGCGATGACTAGAGGAGTAGGACGCGGAGAGATTCGCGCGTATTCCGGGATGTTCACGGCGTCCACTCCGGACGCCGCAAGCTGTCGCACGGAGTCGACCAGCTCGTCGAGACGGGCGCTCTTCGGGGGCGTGAGCTCGACCGAGGTCACGAATGTCGATGGATCTGCCATCAGACGCGCGATGCGGGTGCGATCCTCGGGCGCCCGCGATCTCCGCTCCTCGACTCGATCGGCCCTCTCTCCTCCCGGCGCCAGACCGCCAGTCCGATGGGGCGAAAAACCAGCGACTTCGCGGCGCATGTGGCGGACGTGTTCGGGAGTCGTGCCGCAGCAGCCTCCGAGCAACCGGACTCCGGCCTTCACGAACCGCCGTGCGTACTTCCCGAAATACTCCGCGCTCGCCATGTAGAGAAGCCGACCCTCCACGGATTGCGGCAGACCCGCATTCGGCATCGCGGCGAGGATCGTCTCGGGATGTGCCATCCGGGCGACGACCTCCAGCATGGGCTTGGGACCGACCGAGCAGTTCGCTCCGATGACGTCCGCTCCCGCTACGGACAGCCGCTTGACCACGATCTCCGGGGTCTCTCCGCCCTGCGTTTCCCCTTCGTCGTTGAATGTCATCATGGCGACGACGGGGACCGCTGCGTCGAGCTTCCGAATGGCTGCGAGCGCAGCCTCCATCTCGACCAACCAGGGGATGGTCTCTACGACGAATACGTCGATCCCGGCTTCCAGCAGCGCGGCGGCCTGTTCGGCGAAGATCTGCTCCATGTCGCCGGGCTCGAACTGGCCGGCCACCTGCCCCGCTACCCCGATCGGCCCCATCGAGCCGCCGACCCATGCCTCGTCCCCCGCCGCTTCGCGCACGAGCCGGACGGCGGCCGAGTTGATTTCCCGGACATGCTCCTCGAGGCCGTGGCCCGCCAATCGCGCGCGGTTGGCGCCAAAGGTGTTCGTCTCGAGCAGCTCCGCACCCGCGGCGCGGTATTCCCGATGGACTTCGGAGACCAGCTCCGGGCGGGAGAGGCAAAGGGCGTCGAATGATTGATTGATGAACACGCCGCGCTCGTAGAGCGCCGTTCCCATGGCGCCGTCGGCGACGACCACGGCCTCGCGCAAACGATCCAGGAAGAGCGTCTCCCGACGCGCGGGAGCGCGGATCGGCGTGATCACAGAAGTCAATCTCTCGGGAGGGTGCTGCCGACCTGGCTGAGGATCTCGGCGGCGAGATCGTTCTTGGGGTCGACGAGGAGCATCTCTTCGGCCGCTTTCCGGGCCGACGAACGGCGACCGGCCTCTACGTGCCACCGCGCCTGGGCCGACAGCGCCTCGAGGACGAGCGAGGCCATCCCGGTCTGACGCGCGGCCTCCGTCCAGGCGCCATAATGGTCGTCCCGCGCCTTTCCGAAGGCAGCCAGCTTGCGGAAGGCGTCCACCGCTTCCTCCCAGCGACGTTGCGAGCGGAGCCCTTCGCCGGCCTCGATCAACCAGCTCGCGGCACGCTCGACATCCCCCTCGGATGCCGCTCGCTCCGCATTCGCGACCATCTCGGCGTAGCCTGTCGGCCCGGCGCGGCCGGACCGGACAGCGTCAGCTTTCTCCGCGGTGTCCGGCGACGCGTCCGAGTAAGTTTCCGTGCTGTCCGCGTAGCTTGTGTGCTCGATCTCGAGCCCGAGCGGAATCGGCGGCGGTCCGTCGAGGGAGACATCGTCATCGGCGCCGAGCGATTCGGGCGTCTCTGCCAGAGAACGTCGTTCCTCCCGGGAGGGCGGGAGGGGCTCGGCTCGATCCCCCTGCTCCGCGAGGATATCGGCCACGCGGCGTGCGGCGTCCTGGTCGCCACGCGACTCGTACGCGTGGCGCGCTGCCCGGTACTCCTCGACGGCGGCATCGCGCTGCCCATTCTCGGCGTACAAGCGGGCGAGCTTCTCGCGCACCAGCGTCCGGTCCGGAGCGATCTTCACGAGTTCAGCGAGCGCCAGGATGGCGTCCTTCCGCCGACCTGCACGATCCTTGCGGTCGGCGTATGATTCCAGCTCACGCGCCGCGTCCGCGCGGAGGCCCTTCGCCCCGTAGTAGCGCCCGAGGAGCAGGCCCGACTCCTCGTCCGCGGGCGCATACCGCTGGATTTTCTTGCAGCAGGCGATCGCGTTGTCATACATCCCCTCGCGAGCGTAGGCCTCGGCTGACTGCCGATAGTGATCGACCGCCGAGTCGAGGTCGCCCTTGTCCAAGTACGCGTCGCCGAGACCGTTCAGGGATGCGGCGGGTGGCGCGGCGCCCTGGACGTTCGCTTGACGCAGCTCTTCCAGGTAGCGCGCGATCGCCTCGTCGGGGTTGCCGTGCCGCGCCACGCCTCGCGTTTCCTTCTTGTGCCAGACCAGGGGATCGCTCCTTTCTGTGGGGAATCGACAAGATAGGAGCGCTCGATGGGGCTGACAATTCGCGCGCATCGATGCACGCCCCCGCTACCGCGAAGCGTCGTGCCAGATCCTGCGGCCGGCCCGCACGGTCAGGACGACACGCGGAACCCCATAGTGGTAGGCGAGGTCGCGCACGTCGCCGGCGTCGAAGACCGTGAGATCTCCGGATGAACCCGGCTCCAGCGACCCCAGGTCGGGTCGCGCGAGCGCGAGGGCGCCGCCATGGGTCACTCCGCGCACGGCCTCCGCGATCGTGAGTCCCAGATTGAGGCACGCGAGCGGCACCATGAGCGGGAGGTTCTGGGTCATCGAAGAACCGGGGTTGAAGTCCGTGGCCACGGCGAGCGTGGCACCGGCGTCGGCCAGCGCGCGTCCCGGCGCGTGCCTGCCGAGCTTGAGGAAGAGCGACGTTCCTGGAAGCAGCGTTGCCACCGTAGACGAGGCGGCCAAGGCGGCGATCCCTGCGGGGTCGATCGCGATCAGATGGTCCGCGCTCGCGGCGCCCAGGCGAGCCGCGAGCGCCGCCCCACCCAGCGGCTGGAATTCCTCGGCGTGGATCTTGAGGCCCAGGCCCCACCGGGCCGCGGCCGTGAGAATCTCCTCGGCCTCGTCGAGGCGGAACGCGCCTTCGTCGCAGAAGACGTCGCAGAAGTCTGCCAACCCGTCGGTCGCGACAGCGGGCAGCATCTCGTCGATGACCAGTCGCACGTACGCCGCGCGGTCGGACGCGAACTCGGGGGGGATCGCGTGCGCTCCGAGGAAGGTGGGGACGAGGCGCGGCAGACCGGGATCCTCCGCCAGCCGGCGAATCGCGCGCAGGGACTTGAGTTCGTCGGCGGCGGTGAGTCCGTACCCGGACTTGACCTCGACCGTGGTCACGCCGAAGCGCGCGAACTCCGCGATCCGGGGATGTGTGAGTGCGACCAGCTCGTCTTCGTCGCGCGAACGCAGATCCCGCACGCTGAACAGAATTCCGCCACCCTCGGCCGCGATCTCGCCGTACGTCGCGCCGGAGAGGCGGCGCTCGAACTCGTGGGCGCGAGTGGCTCCGAAGACGGCATGGGTGTGGGAGTCCACCAGGCCGGGCAGCGCGATGCACCCCGAGGCGTCGAACGCGCGGGGATCGTCGGGGTCGTCGAGCAGCCGGGCGGCCTCGGGAGGAAGGTCGCGCATGCGGCCCGTGGCGGCGAACCGACCGTTCCGGATCCAGACGTAGGCATCGCCGACGGTAGCGAGGGGATCCGACACGTCCCCGCGAGAATCGACGAGCTGCGCGAGGCCGTGGACGAGCATCTCGTCGTCTCGGGCCGCGCTCTCCTCCGGCGGCGTCACGCTCCGATCATCGGGACCTTCACGCCCCGCTCGAGCGCGGTCATCCGCGCCCGCTCGTATCCGGCGTCCGCGTGCCGCGCGACCCCGAGGCCGGGATCGTTCGTGAGCACCCGTTCGAGCCGCATGGCGCCGTCGGCGGTCCCGTCCGCGACCGTGACCTGCCCCGCGTGCAGGCTGAGCCCGATCCCGACGCCCCCACCGTGGTGGAACGAGACCCAGGAAGCGCCTGACGCGGTGTTCAGGAGCGCGTTCAGGATCGGCCAGTCCGCGATCGCGTCCGAACCGTCCGCCATGTCCTCGGTCTCGCGGTACGGGGATGCGACCGATCCCGTGTCGAGGTGGTCGCGTCCGATCACGATCGGCGCTTCGAGCGTGCCGTCGGCGACCATCGCGTTCATCCGCTCCCCGAGGCGCCAGCGATCGCCGTAGCCCAGCCAGCAGATCCGCGCGGGCAATCCCTGGAACGCGACCCTCTCCGCCGCCAGCCGGATCCATCGCTGGAGCGGCTCGTCGTCGGGAAAAAGCTCCGCGATCGCGCGGTCGATCGCGGCGATGTCGGCCGACTCGCCGGACAGGGCCGCCCAGCGGAACGGTCCCTTCCCCTCGCAGAACAACGGGCGGATGTACTCCGGAACGAATCCGGGGATCTCGAACGCGTCGTCGACGCCCGCGTCCAGCGCCTGGCCCCGGATATTGTTTCCGTAGTCGAACGCGACCGCACCGCCATGCCGTAGGTCCAGCATCGCCCGGCAGTGGATCGCCATCGACTCCATCGCCCGGCGGACATAGTCGTCCGGATCGCGCGCGCGGAGATCAGCGGCATCTTCCGGTTCGAGGCCGGCGGGCACGTAGCCGTTGAGCGCGTCGTGGGCGCTGGTCTGGTCCGTCAGGACGTCGGGCACCACGTCGCGGCGGACGATCTCCGGAAGGACATCGGCGCAGTTGCCGGCCAGCCCCACCGAAACCGCTTCGCCGGCGGCAGTCGCCGCCTCGATCCGCGCGAGCGCGGCGTTCAGGTCCGGGGCGATCTCGTCCAGATACCGGGAGGCGAGCCGCCGCTCGAGTCGAGCGCGGTCGACATCCACGATCAGACATGCGGCACCGTTCATCGTCGCGGCGAGCGGCTGCGCGCCGCCCATGCCCCCGCAGCCACCGGTCAGTATCCAGCGCCCCCGCAAACTCCCGCCGAAGTGCCGCGCGGCGACCGCCGCGAACGTCTCGTAGGTCCCCTGGAGGATCCCCTGGGTGCCGATGTAGATCCACGACCCCGCGGTCATCTGACCGTACATCGTGAGGCCCAGTCCTTCGAGTCGGCGGAACTCGTCGGACGTGGCCCACCGCGGGACGAGGTTCGCGTTCGCGATCAGGACCCGCGGGGCCATGGGGTGGGTGCGGAAGACGCCGATCGGCTTCCCCGACTGGACGCACAACGTCTCGTCGTCGGCCAGCTCCTCGAGCGCCGCCACGAGCGCGGCGTAGCACTCCCAGCTCCGGGCTGCGCGCCCCGAGCCGCCGTACACGACGAGCCGCTCGGGATCTTCGGCAACCTCGGGATCGAGGTTGTTCATCAGCATCCGGAGCGCCGCCTCCTGGTGCCACCCCCGGCAGCGGAGCTTCGTCCCGCGCGGCGCGCGAACCGCGCGGGGACCGGCGATCGAGGTCGGTTGGTGCATCGGTGCTCCTGTGCGGGGGCGGATACGTCGCTTGCCCGAATGTAAACGAAACGGGGGAGGCCGTCTGGCCTCCCCCGTTCGTGTGCGGATCAGGTGCCGCTCAGTCGGGGGGGCTGACGAGCGTTCCCTGAACCACGCACAGTCCGCCCAGGGCGCTGAAGCTGAAGCTCCCTTCGAAACCGGTCGCCGGGCTCCCCGGTCCGTTCCCGAACGCGAACTGCTGCGTGATATTCCCCGATGCCGTGATCGTGGGCGGGTCCGTTCCCGTCTCCAGGACGATCGGACCGTCGAAGATCGCGAGGCCCGAGGGTGACAAGGACGCCACAGGGTCGTCCTGCACGTTCGGAATGAGGGCGCTGATCCCGAGGGTGGCGCTCTGGGGAGCGCTCTGCGTCACGATCATGTCGCGGATCTGCGACTCTCCCGGCCCCAGCCCCAGCACGCCCTGACACACGGAGCTGATGAACGTCAGGGTGAAATCCGTCGAATAGGTGCCGCCGACGACCGGAAACGCGGTCACCGTGACCTCAGCCTCGGCAGTCTTCCCGCCGTCCGTCACCGAAACGGAGACCCCGTAGTCTCCGGGCACGTCCGCGGTGAACGTCGCCTGGGTCTCGTCTCCGCTCAGGACCAGCGAGGCGGCGCTCCCGTCCGGCGCGTCCAGCGTCCACGTCAGCTCGAGCGGATCACCGTCCGCGTCGGTGAACGCCGCCGTCGCGGTCACGCTGGCCCCCGCCATGACCTGGGCGCCCCCCGCGATCGTGAGCGTCCCCACGGGCGGATGGTTGAACGGACCGACCGTGAGGGTGGCCGTGTCGGTGGATGTGAACTCTCCGTCGCTGACCTCGAGCTGGACCACGTACACCCCTTCGAGACCCGGCGTCAGGCTCGCGGTCGCGCCGGTTGCCCCGACGATCGACACCGTAGATCCCGTCGGTGCGGAGAGGATGCTCCATGAGAACGTGAGTTCGTCGCCGTCGGGATCGAACGAAGCCGACCCGTCGAGCGTCATGGGGATCGTCTCGGTCCCGTTCAGGTCGAAGCCCGCGTTCGCCACCGGCGCTCGGTTCATGCCCGGAGCTGTGGCGGTGATCGTGACCTCGTCGACCGCCTGACCGCCGCGCCCGTCGTTGACGGTTACGCGCAGGACGTAGGCTCCAGCGACGTCGGGAGTGATGGCGACCGCGGGCGTGGTCGTGGCGCTGAGGACCGCCGTGCTTCCGGCCGGGCGACTCTGCACGACCCACGCGTACGTGAGCGCATCCGCGTCCGGATCCGTGGCCGTCGCGGTAACGTTCGCCGTGCCGCCCAGCGTGATCGATTGATCGATCCCGGCGTCCACCGAAGGTGCCTGGTTCGCCGCCGCGACCGTGACGCGCACCGTGTCGCGCGCGGCGAGCTCTCCGTCCGAGACGGTGAGCTCGAATTCGTACACCCCCGCAACCGTGGGCGTGAACGTCGCTAGCGCCGTTCCGGCTCCCGTCAGGGAGACCGTCACGCCGCTCGGCGAGGACAGGGTCCGCCATTCGAACGCCAGGGGATCGCCGTCGGGGTCCGTCGACCCTCCTCCCTGGAGCGTGACGGCCGTGCCGGCGTTCGCATTCTGATCCACGCCCGCGTTCGCGTCCGGGGCCTGGTTCGGAGGCGGACCGTCGTCCTCGACCGCCGCCGCGATGACCGTGAAGTGCGTGACGAAGCCGCGTACGGTGATCCCGGAAGCCGCGATGTCGACGGTGATCCCGGTGAGCTCATCGAGTCCGGTCGACGTCGTGGCCAGGAGGGTCAGGTCCGTCGGGTCCACTCCCGCGAGAGCGGAGTTGGGCACGAAGACGAACACTTCGACCGGCAGCTGAAACTGCTGGCCCTCGGGCGTGAACCGATAGGCTTGTCCGATCGCCCCCGCGGCCTGGAGCGCCGCAGGCATGGCGACCGCCGTGACCGTGATCGTGACGTTTCCGGACAGCGCGCCTGCGGGGACCGTGACCCCGGCCAAAGTCTGCAGGCGGACGGTTCCACCCGCGACACCGAGGGTACCCGAACCGTCGTCCCCGCCGGGCCCGATGGGGCCGCCTCCGCCGTCGCCACAGGCGACCGCGAGGCCGAGAGCGAGAACCGCCGTGGAACCGAAGAGACTATGACGCATCGGAAGCACCCTCTGGGGGATGGAAATGGAAGACGCGGGGACTCGTACGCGGCCAACCTTAAGATGACCCCCGCTCCCCGGAGCGTCAACGCCGCTGTCCGGCCCTTACCGCTGGCCGACGATCGTCCCCGTCACCGTGCAGGTCAGCGCGGTGAAGTTGAAGGAGATGTTCATTGCGGTTCCGGCGAATGTCCCGTCGAACGTTCCGGTCGCGCTGAACTCGTCGCCGGGCGTCGCGGCGTCCGGGTCGATGACCACGGGGCCCGGACCGAAGTGGAAGGCCCCGGAGCTCGAGAGCGTCCCCACCGGGTTGCTTGCGAACTCGTCGCGCAGGTCGCTGATGCGGAGCGTGACAGCCGAACCGGACTGGGTGACGACGAGCGCCCCGGTCGTCGAGTCTCCCGCCGTCACAAGGCCCTGGCATCCGGTCGCCGTGAGCGCCGTGAACGTCGACTGGTACGTACCTGCGACTGCCGGGACGTTGCCGTTCCCCGTCGGTCCGCCATCGCCTCCGTCGCCGCACGCAGCCAACGCCAGCGCGATCGAGCCCACAACCATCGACTTCCTCATCCGCCTCCTCGCGATCGTGTTACCAGTTCGTCCCGAATTGAAGGGTCTACCCCCGCCCGCGGGGCGAGGTCCTCACTATCGGAGAACCACCGCGAAGTCTCCGCGGGGCTCCACCACGCCGACCCTGGCCGCCGCCTTCCAGCCCGCCGCTTGCAGCCGCCGGACCAGATCGTCCGCGCCGGCGGCCGGTACGGCAAGAAGCAGCCCGCCGCTCGTCTGGGGGTCGAACGCCGCCAGTCGAAGCCCTTCGCTCACGGAGTCGGCGATCCGGGCCTGCGGCTCGAAGTAGCTGCGATTGCTGCGCCCACCACCCGGCACGTGGCCTGCGAGTCCCAGGTCCAGAACCACCGGGAACAAGGGCAGCGAAGCCGCCTCGAAGGCGAGGGTAACGCCGCTGGCGTCCGCCATGTGCGTGGCGTGCCCCAGCAGGCCGAAACCGGTCACGTCCGTCGCGCATCGCACGTCCGCCTCGCGCGCGAGATCCGCCGCCCCCGCCGAGAGTCGTTTCATCGACTCGACGGCCGGTTCGATCTCGCCGGCGGTGACCGCTCCGTTCTTCAGGGCGGTCGTCAGGATCCCCGTGCCCAGCGCTTTCGTCAAGACCAGAGCGTCTCCCGGCTTCGCCCCGGCGTTCGTCCAGATGCGGTCCGGGTGGGCGCTTCCCGTCACCGCCAGGCCGTATTTCAGCTCCTCGTCCTGGATCGAGTGGCCGCCGACGATGGCACAACCGGCTTCGCGACACTTCTCCGCGCCCCCCGCCAGGATCCGCCCGAGGATCGCCGGATCGAGCCCGGACGGAGGCCAGCACACCAGCGCCAGCGCCGTGCGGGGGGTTCCGCCCATCGCATAGACATCGGAGAGCGCGTTCGCCGCCGCGATCTGTCCGAAATCCCAGGGATCGTCGACGACCGGGGTGAAGAAATCCACCGTCTGTATGAGCGCGAGGTCGGGCGCGATTCGGTACACGCCCGCATCGTCGAACGTGTGAGCGTCGACGAGCACGTTCGGATCCCGGGGCGCCTCGGGCACGGCTTCCAGTGCTCTATGCAAGTCCGCCGGACTCAGCTTCGACGCTCAACCCGCGCACCGCACCTTCTCGGTGAGCTTCGTGATCTCTTCGCGCGTCAACGCCGTTCCTCCCGACCGTTCAGCGGTCCGGACGGACGGCAACCGCGTCGATCTCGATCCGCGCACCTTTGGGCAGCGCGGCGGCCTCCACGGTGGAGCGCGCCGGGAACGGCTCTTCCAGGACCTCGGCGTACACTGCGTTGAATGCCGCGAAATCCGACATGTCCGCCAGGAACACGGTCGTCTTGACGACGTCCTTCCAGCCTGCGCCAGCAGCCTCCAGGACCGATGCGATGTTGCGAAGCGCCTGGAGCGTCTGCGCCTCGATTCCTTCCGGCAGCTGTCCGCTCCGTGGATCCCCGCCGAGCTGACCCGCCGTGAATACGAGGTTCCCGGTTACGATCGCCTGGCTGTACGGGCCCAGCGCCGGTGGCGCCGCGTCCGTCCGAATCGCCTCCCTGTGATGCATGCAAGCTCCTCTCTTGGCTGCTATGCCGAGCCGGACGCGTGTCCGACCAAGTGCATCGAACCCCGGTCACCTGAGAACGCGGAAGGGCGTTCAAAATGGTCGATATCGAGGCGCGCGACCGAGGAGGGCCGAGGCGCACGTGTTGGTGCGCCGCAGGCCGGCCGAGGAAGCGCAACGAAGAGATCGGCCATTTCAACGCCCCTTAGAAAAGCCCGTGGACGGTGCCGTCGGGGTCTACTCTCATCCCCTCCGCCGCGGGCTTCTTCGGCAAACCCGGCATCGTCATGATGTCGCCCGTCAGGACGACGAGGAAGCCCGCCCCGGCAGAGGGCCGGACCTGATTCACGGTGACGTGGAAGCCGCGCGGACGACCGAGTCGTGCGGGGTCGTCGGATAGCGAGTACTGGGTCTTCGCGATGCATACCGGAAGTGTCCCGAGGCCGATCTGCTCCAGGCGCTCGATGTCCCGCTCCGCGGGGCGCGTGTACTCGACCCCATCCGCCCCGTATACTTCGCGGGCGATGGTGGCGATTTTATCGCGGATCGCCATCTCCAGGGGATACAGGAAGCGGAAGCTCCCCGGGGACATCGCTTCAGCCGTGGAGATCACGCGATCCGCGAGCTCGAGACCTCCTGCTCCCCCCTCTGCGTGAACGCGTGCCCGTGCGACCGCCACCCCCCGCTCTTCGCAGAACGTCTCGATCCTCCGGAGCTCTACCTCCGCGTCGCCTGCGAACTCGTTGAGGGCGACGATCGGGCTCATGCCGAAGCGTGACAGGATGTCCAGGTGCGCTGCCAGGTTCGGGAGCCCGCGCTCGAGCGCCTCAGGGTTGGGGGCCTGCACTCCGCGCCGGGACGCCCCGCCGTTGTACTTGAGCGCACGGGCCGTGGCCACGACCACGGCGGCCGACGGCTCGAGACCACCGTATCGGCACTTGATGTCGAAGAACTTCTCTGCGCCGAGGTCGGTGCCGAATCCCGCCTCGGTCACGCAATACTCTCCCGTCGCTAGCCCCATCCGGGTGGCGAGCAGCGAGTTGCACCCGTGAGCGATGTTCGCGAACGGGCCACCATGCACGAAGGCGGCGCCGCCCTCGAGCGTCTGCACGAGGTTCGGCTCGATCGCCTTCCGGAGCAGCAGTGTCATCGCACCCTGCGCCTCCAGGTCGCTGGCGCGCACCGGGTCGTCCGCGTACGTGTATCCAACCACGATCTGCGACAGCCGCCGCTCGAGGTCCTCGATCCCCTCGGCGAGGCAGAGGATCGCCATGACCTCGCTGGCGACCGTGATCTGGAACCCGTCCTCGCGCGGAACTCCCTGGGCCTTGCCGCCGAGGCCGACCACGATATTCCGCAGGGCCCGATCATTCATGTCCAGGACTCGCTTCCAGAGGACCTGACGCGGATCGATCCCCAGCGCGTTGCCGTGGTGCAGATGGTTGTCGAGCAACGCCGCGAGCAGGTTCGTGGCCGCGCCGACGGCGTGGATGTCGCCGGTGAAGTGAAGATTGATCTCCTCCATCGGCAACACTTGCGACCATCCGCCCCCCGCCGCACCACCCTTGATTCCCATGCACGGGCCCAGCGAGGGCTCGCGCAGGCACAGCACCGCGCGCTTGCCGCGCCGGACGAGCGCCTGCGCAAGCCCGACCGAGACCGTCGACTTTCCTTCGCCCGCCGGGGTCGGGCTGATGCCGCTGACGAGCACGAGCCTTCCTCGGGACGCGCGGCGGTCCAGCGCCGCAAGGCGCACCTTCGCCATGTGCCGCCCGTATGGCTCGATCTCCGCGGCCTCCAGACCAAGGTCGCCGGCGATGTCCGCGATCGGACGCAGCTCGACGGATCGGGCGATCTCGATGTCGCTCTTCATTTCCGGTCTACCGCGCTTCGACGTAAGGGAGCGAAGAAGTCAGCCGACCTGCCCCCGGACCGGTAACGGTTCCGGAGGAGTTCGGCTCTGAGGCCCGGAAGATAGTACCGCCCCCCGGCCACCGTCATTCATAGGTCGGACGAAGAGGATGCGCGAGAAATGGTACGCCGCGGTGGACTCGAGAATCGCCGGCGAGCAGGAGCGCCATCCGGGACAAACACGTCGCATCCATCGCAATCACACCGAGAAGTACCGGGCCTGCGGATGATGGACGACGAGCGCGGCTGTCGAGAGCTCGGGGACGAGGGCTCCGGCCTCGGTAAGATCCATCCCCAGGGCCTCGCGCGCGGGCAGGAGATCGAAGACGAGGCGATGCTGGAGCACTTCCGGGCAGGCACCGTAACCCCACGAGTACCGCAGCCCGCGTCCCGGAGCGATCCCCAGGTCTGCCCGGACCATTCCGTGCACGTACTCGGCGCTGGCTTCCACGAGGCGGACGCCGAAGCCGTGCAGGTAGTACCCTTCGCTGTACTCCCCGCTTTCCATGAGCGCGGCCGACTTCCGCAGGAGCGAGTCACCGAGCGTCACGATCTGAAGCGCCACCACGTCGCGCTCTCGGGCGCTCGCGGGTCTGAAGTAGTCCGCTAGGCAGAGGCGGTCCCGTTCCGGCTGGCGCGGGAATTCGAAGCGCGCGACCTCCCGTTCCGGGTCGCGGGGATCGTACAGGACGAGCGCATCTCCCTCGCCGCCCGCCGGCCAGATCCCGTACGCGGCCTGGGGAACGATCCACCCCGAGGCGAGCGCTTCGGCCTTGTATCGCTCCAACCGAGGCTCGAACTCCTCGGCCAGGAGACGCTCCCAGCGTTCGCCCTTCGCGTTCTTCGCGCCCCAGTGGAGCCGATAGAGCGTATTCCGATCGATCCTCTCATAGAGATCCTCGAGCGGCAGTCGCTCCAGGACGCGCGTTCCGTGAAACGCGGGCCGCGGGATCTCCACGTCGGCGGCGGGGCCCGCGCTGTCACCGGATCCCGCGCGGGCGGCGACTGTGGCCTTGAGCGCTGCGCGGCGCTCGACGCCCTCTCGGATCTCGGCGTGCCGTTGGCGGACGAAATCCGTCCTCCGCCCTGGATCCATGAGCGCCTCGACCGCCGACAGCCCCTCGAAGGCGTCCCGGCAGTAGAAAAGCCCCGGCCCGTACACGTCGCCATTTTCGACGAAGGCGGCGGTCCGCACGAACGACGGATTGATCGCGGCCCCTCCGACCAGGACGGGGTAGTCGAGCCCGCGGGCATGAAGCTCCTGCACGCAGAGCGGCATCTGCCGCGAGGTCGAGACCAGGAGCGCGGACAGCCCGATCGCATCGGCGCCCACCTCCTCCGCCTTCTCGATGATCGTGTTCACGGGCACCTGCTTGCCCAGGTCGTGCACCGTGTAGCCGTTGTTCGAGAGGATCGTGCCGACCAGGTTCTTGCCGATGTCGTGCACGTCGCCGAACACTGTGGCCAGAACGACGGTGCCCTTGCTCTGTCCCTCTACCTGGTCGAGGTAGGTCTCCAGCTCTGCCACCGCCCGCTTCATCACCTCCGCGGACTGCAGCACGAACGGCAGGATCAGCTCTCCGGTCCCGAACTTGTCCCCCACCTCTTTCATCGCGGGCAGCAGGACACCGTTCAGCGTACGGACCGCGGCGTCGTGGTCCCCACCCCCACCCTCGATAGCCATGGCGACCAGATCCTCGATCCCCTCTCGGCGGCGGTGCAGGATCTGCCAGTGGATCGCCTGCTCAGCAGTCATGCCGGCGGTGGGGTCCGCACGTTCGCCGGTCTCCTCTTCGTGCTCCTCGAAAAAGGCGATGAAGCGTGTCAGCGCGTCCTCCCGGCGATCGAAGATCAGGTCGTCGGCGAGGGCGCGGCGCTCAGCGTCGATCTCGGCGTAGGGCGTGATGTGCGCGGAGTTGACGATCGCCATATCCAGCCCGGCCTCCACGCAGTGGTGGAGGAAGACCGAGTTCAGAGCGGAACGAGCATGGGCGCGCAATCCGAACGAGACGTTCGATACGCCGAGGCTCGTCAACACTCCGGGAAGCTCGGACTTGATCCGCACGATGCCGTCGATCGTCTCGATCGCAGAGCGTCGGAACTCCGCGTCTCCCGTGGCGAGCGTGAACGTGAGCGCGTCGAAGATCAGGTCGCCGGGGTCGAGCCCATACTCACCGACGCAGATGTCGTGGATGCGCTTTGCTATTTCGAGCTTCCGCTGGGCGGTCTTGGCCATGCCCTGCTCGTCGATCGTGAGCGCCACCAGCGCCGCACCGTGCAGGACCGCAAGCGGCACGACCTGGTCGATGCGCGTTCGCCCGTTCTCGAGATTGATCGAGTTGACGATCGCCCTGCCCGGGCAGCGCTCGAGCGCCTCCCTGACGACCGGAGCCTCTGTCGTATCGATCGCCAGCGGCGCGGCGACACCTTGCGAGAGGAGCTCGACGAGCGCGCTCATCTGCTCCCCCTCGTCCGGGCGCTCCGTGAGCGCGACGCACACGTCCAGCAAGTGGGCTCCTTCCTCGATCTGCTCGCGCGCCACCTGGAGGATCCCCTGGTAATCGTCTGCGAGAAGGAGCCGCTTCACCTTCCGCGACCCCTGGCTGTTCACCCGCTCGCCGATCAAGGTGGGGGGTGGGTCCTGGGCGAGGTCCATCGCGGTCATCGCGCTCGCGACCCTGGGCACGGGCCGAACGTCGCGGAGCAACGGGCGCCGACCGCCGACGCGCTCCACGACCTGGGCAATGTGGGCCGGCGTCGTCCCGCAACAGCCGCCGACGACCGAAACCCCGAAGCGCAATGCGAACTCCTCGAGCGCAAACGCCAGGTCGTCCGGAGAGAGGTCGTAGTGTGCCACACCGCCCACGTTTCTCGGCATTCCGGCGTTTGGGATCACGCTGACCGGCAGGACTGAGTTCTCGCACAGCCAGCGCACGTGCTGACGCATGGGCTCCGGGCCCGTCGAGCAGTTGAGGCCCACGACGTCGACCCGAAGGGCGGCCAGCGTGACGTAGGCCGCCTGGATGTCGGTGCCGAGCAGCATCCGCCCGGCGGTGTCCAGCGTGACCTGTGCCTGGATCGGAAGCGCCGCGCCGGTGTCTGCGAGCGCGCGCCGGATCCCGGCCACCGCTGCCTTGACCTCGAGCATGTCCTGGCTCGTCTCGACCAGCAGCAGGTCGACTCCGCCTTCGATCAACCCGCGCGCCTGCTCGGCGAAGGCGGCCTCGAGGTCCCTCCAGCCTTTCGAGCCGAGGACCGGATCTGACGCGCTCGGCAGGTAGCCCGACGGACCGATCGAACCCGCCACCAGCCGGGGCGCGCCGGACGTGGAGAACCTGTCCGCTTCCGCCCGCGCGATCCGCGCAGCCGCACGGTTCAGCTCGACCACGCGCTCGGAAAGACCGTACTCCTCGATGGCAAAGCGATTGGCGCGAAACGAGTTAGTTTCGATCACGTCACACCCGACTTCAAGGAACGAGGCGTGGATCGCCGCGACCGCGTCGGGGCGCGAGAGCGAGAGGTGGTCGTTGCAGCCGTCCAGCCCGGGGCCCCCGAAATCTGCGGCCGAGAGCCCGAGCGCCTGGATGCTCGTGCCCATCGCGCCGTCGAAAACGAGCACCCGCCTGGCCAGGAGGTCGAGATAGGAACGGGTCATGGCTGGAGCAGGAAGCTAGCGGCATCGGCGCAGCGCGCCGAACGGAAGTGGCGCATCGGCTAAGCGTGCGCGGACGAGGTTCCGGTACCCGCTCGCGCCGGAATCAGTGCCTCCTTCGCCGCGGCCTCCCTTGCCTCTTCGGCTCCGATCGCGGCCCGGACGAACGCCAGGATCGTCAGGTTGAATACGAGCTCCACCAGCGCCGCGAATTGCTCGCTGTAGAAGCTGAACACCTGAACGAGCAGGATCGAGGTCACGATCGCGCGCTCGAACATTCGGAAGGCGGCTACCCGGGAATACCGCATCCGCACCACTCCCATCAGCACGAAAAAGCCTGCCAGTCCGGACGCCGCGAGCTGTGCGACCTCGAGTCCGGAGAGCTCGACCATACGTTCCGCAGCGCGACCGAGGAATCGGACGTCCAGAACTTCTCGCCACCCGAACCCGACCACGAAGATCAGCATCGCGCCGTAAACCAGCTTGAGCACCAGCTGGCCCACGAAGAACGCGATCACGACGGCATCGAAGCCCGGAGCCGTGGCCAGCCGGCGATATGCCTCCCGGATCCGGCCTCGGGCCCTTCGCCAGCGAGCCGGCCCGCCCCAGGGGATGGGCTCCACCGACACCAGCGCACCCCGGAGAGGACCGACGAGCGGGTGCGCCTGCTCACTCCGCACAAGGTATTCCAACGCGCGTTCGCGCTCGCGAGCATCGAGATCGCTGCGCGCCAGCTCCTGGACCTCGCGCAAGGCGTTCAGCAGGTACTCTTCCGGCGAGTTCGCACGCCGCCGGTGGATCGTGTGCACGACCAGGAAGAGGCACACGAACACGACGTAGATGATCGAAACGGCGGGCTGGAAGAAATAATCGTTCGAGGCGGTGACGAACTTCCCGATCTCGTCGACGAAGAGCCCGAACCCTACCCCACCAGCGATCGCCGCCAGCCGCAGCGTGGGTCGATCGAGGAACGAGAGCGCGATCACGAGGGCGGCCAACATGAGGAGTCCGCCCCACAGAACATGAGCCAGGTGGAGGATATCTCCACCGACGGAGGGATAGCCGGTCAGGTGCAGTCCCAGCCGGACGAGGAGTACAGTGGAGACGGATGCGACCAGGAAGAGCTCGAGGAGATCGGGCGCCTCGAAAGACCGGATGAAGATCCGCCGCTCCGTCTTCACGTCAGTCGAGCCGGTAGAAGCGGCGCGCGTTCTCTCGGGTCGCCGCCGCTAGTGCCGCGGGTCCTACGCCGCGATACCGCGCGAGCGCGGCGACCGTGGCCGGCAGAAACGCCGGCTCGTTGCGCTTGCCGCGGTGCGGCACCGGAGCCAGGTACGGCGCATCGGTCTCCACCAAGAGCCGGTCCGCGGGGACGAGCGGCAGGAGACCAGCGGAGTCGAACGAGCCGAAGGTAGCGATCCCGGAGAACGAGACGTAGTACCCGTTGTCTACCCCGCGTTGCAGCATCCGGAGGGACCCCGTGAAGCAATGCAGCACAATGCGGTCGGGATCGACCCCCGAGGCGCTCAGCATCTCGAGCGTCTCGTCCTCGGCCTCCCGGGAGTGGATGACGACCGGCAGCGCTCGCTCGCGCGCGATCGCGAGCTGATCCCTAAAGGCCTCCCGTTGGAGGTCGCGCGGGCTGTTGTCGTAATGGAAGTCGAGCCCCACCTCTCCCAGCGCGACCGCGCCGCGATCGAGCTCGCCCTCGACGGCGAAGCGGACGGAAGAATCCCAGCGGGACGCCTCGTGGGGATGGAGGCCCGCGGTGAACCACAGCTTCGGCCACTCCGCGCGCGCTCCGGACTCCGCGACCAGTGACCGACCCGCGGCGGCGTCCGAGGGATCCACCCCGATTACGACGATCTCGCGTACACCTGCATCTCGCGCTCGCTCCAGCACGGCCTTTCGGTCGGGCTCGAAACGGTCGTCCTGGAGGTGGCAGTGGGAGTCGAAGTAGCGGATGTCGGCGGACATGCGCGTTACCGCGTCCTGACTCGGATGCTAGCGCGTCCGCGCCTTCTTCTTGACCGGGGCGGAAGCGGAAGCTCGACCCTCCTCGAAACGCCGATGCCAGTCCACGACGATCGGAGCCGCGATGAAGATCGATGAGTACGTCCCGATGACGATCCCGATGATCAGCGCGAACGCGAAGTCGTGGATCACGGAACCGCCCATGAAGTACAGGAAAAGAACGACCAGGAGCGTCGTCCCCGAGGTGATGATCGTGCGGGACAGCGTCTGGTTCACGGCGGTATTCACGATCGTGGCGTAGGACTCGCGTCGCATTCCCTTCAGATCCTCGCGGATCCGGTCGAAGACGACGATCGTATCGTTGAGGCTGTAGCCCACGATCGTCAGGAACGCTGCCACCACCGCCAGAGAGATCTCCTTGTTCGCCAGCGAGAAGATGCCGACCGACATGACGATGTCGTGGAGCGTGGCCACGATCGCCGCCACACCGAACTTGAGGTCGAAGCGGATGGCGACGTAGATCAGGATCAGCACGAGCGCGTAGACGATCGCGAGCATGGCTTGGGTCTTGAGCTCTTCTCCGATCTTCGGCCCCACCGCCTCGGTGCGGACGACTTCGAACGTCCGGCCCTCGAGCGCCGGAGCCTCCCGCAGATGCGTCTCAATCCGGTCGCCGAAGACCTCCTCCTGCCCCTCCGGCACCTGAGCGCGGATCACGACGTCCGTCGGGTCGCCGAAGCGCTGCACTTCGCTCGAGCTCAAGCCCTCCACCATCGCCAGGGCGTCACGTAGGGCTTCGGTCTCCACCGGTCCGTCGAACTTCAGCTGGACCAGAGTGCCGCCCGTGAAGTCGATCGAGTACCGGAGTCCTCCGCGGACCGCGATCACCCCGACGGCCAACAGGGTCAGCCCGATCGAGATCGCGTACCCGATCTTCCGATACTTGAGGAACGGATAGTTCGCGTTCTTGAATATCGCGATCATATGCTGAGCCTCGTCGCCGAGCTGCGACGCATCCAGGTGTCGAAGATCGTGCGCGTGACGAACACGGCCGTGAAGATGGAGCAGATGATGCCGATGGTGAGCACCACCGCGAACCCCTTGATGGGCCCTGTCCCGAACTGGAACAGGACCGCGGCCGCGATCAGCGTCGTGATCTGCGCGTCGAGGATCGTCACGAAGGCCCGATCGTAGCCGGCGTCCAGCGCCGCGCGGACGGTCTTCCCTAGTTGAAGCTCCTCACGCACTCGCTCGAAGACGAGCACGTTGGCGTCCACAGCCATGCCCACCGTCAGGATGAGTCCCGCGATCCCAGGCAGAGTCAGGGTCGCGCCGAACGCGGCCAGTGCGCCCAGGATCAGCGCGATGTTCATCAAGAGGGCGAGACCTGCGACGAGGCCCGAGGCGCGGTAGTAGAACGCCATGAACGCCATCACCGTCAAGAGCCCCACGAGTCCCGCCACTCTCCCCGCGTTGATCGAGTCCGCGCCCAGCGACGGCCCCACGGTCCGTTCCTCAATGACTTCGAGGGGGGCCGGCAAGGCGCCCGCGCGCAGGACGATCGCGATGTCGCGGGCCTCCTGCACCGTGTCGAAGCCTTCGATCTGGGCGCTTCCCGTCGTGATCGGCTGACGGATGTTCGGCGCCATCCGTACGACACCGTCGAGCACGATCGCGAGGCGCTCGTTCACGTGTCCCCGGGTGATGTCCGCGAACTGGCTGGCGCCCTCGCTGGTCATGTCGAGAGTCACGATCGCCTGGTTCGCCATCTGAGGGTCGAACCCCGCGGCGGCGGTCGCCACCGTCTCGCCCGTCATCAGCGCCTCGTCGTTCACCAGGAACAGGGCTTTGTACGAGCGTCCGTCGGTGAACGTCTGCGGCTCACCCCCCCACAGCCACTCGGTGCCCGGCGCGAGCGCGAGCCGCGCGGCCGAGTCCGCGAGCATCGCCTCTACTTCCGCGACCTCGTTCTCGGGCACGAGGAAGTCGTTCTGGTCGTTGCCGCGGGGAAGCGTCTGAAGACGGGAGGAGAGCGGACGCTCGCCGGCCGCAAAGCCTTCGCCTGCGGTAGTGTCCGCCCCGGTCGTGTCGGCCGCGCCCGTCAACTCCTCGAGCGTACGCCCCGCGGTGGTGTCCGTCGCGATTGGCTCGGCGGGAGCCGATGGTTCGGCGATCTCCGCGACCGCCGCGGAGTCCGCCGCGGCCGAATCCGCCGCCGCCGAATTTGGCCCCGCGGACTGGATCTCCCGGCCCGCAAGTGCGGCGTCAACGGCCTGGATCTGGTCGATCGCGGCCTGGCCGTCGACGACGAGCTGGAACTCAAGAAACGCGGCCTGCTGGACCAGGCTCTTCGCGCGGTCTTCGTCCTGGATCCCCGGCAGCTCCACGATGATCCGCCCGTCGCCGACCTTCTGGATCAACGGCTCCGACACGCCGAACTGGTCGACCCGGTTGCGGATGATCTCCAGCGCGCGGTCGATGGCGTCGGTCTGTTCTTCGCCGGTGAACGAGCGTTCGGTCTGGTCGAGCTCGAGGACGAGGTGCATTCCGCCCTGAAGATCCAGACCGAGCTGGATGGCGCCCCGTTTGAGTCGGTCCCACGCCGACGGGTCCTCCTGACGCAGCTCCTCACGCGCTTCCTGGGACATGGAGTAGAACCGGACCGTCGGCCACAGGTACCAGGCCGCGGCGAGCAAGCTCAGGCCCACGATGAGCCATCGGATCTGGAGTTTGCGTCGCATCACGCCTCGGCGAAGCGCCCCGGAGCGGGGCCCTGGAGTGTAGCGTCGGTCTGGAGCCGGTGAAGTGCGGTACGAGAACGCGGAAAGTAGACGTCCCTTCCGACCCTGTCAATCAACTGTCGGGCCGGTCCCGCCGCCATTGTTCGAATGCCCGGACCCCGACGCCGAAGCGAAGGAACGACTCCTCCAGCCCGTGGTCGTCCAACGATCCTCTGCGCCCGTATTCCACCACGACGTCGACGCCGCTACGCGCGGCGGCCCCCATCGACCGCCCGTAGCCGAGCGACGCTGTCCATTCGGTCACCGGCTCGCCCGCAATCTCGAGTGGCAGCCGGCGCCAGCGATAGCCCACGCGAATGGGAGCCTGCGGCCCGAGCACGAACGCACGGGTCTCCACCGGCGCGTATTCCACGCCGCCGCCGATCTCGAGCGCGTCGCCGTAAGCCACGTTTTCAAGTCCCTCGGGTTCGAACGAAGACCATGAGCTGCTGCGAGCCCCGGCGGTCGCAACCACGCCGCGCGTGGCCAGCCAGGTGGCGCCGACCATCAGCTCACTGGGGAGATCGAAATCGGAACCGAGCCCCTCGAGCTCATTGTCCGGAGCCCGGATGATCTCACTCTCGACCGTGGGACGGTATCGATAGGCAGCGCTCAACCGGACACGGGGGCCCATGGACCGCTCGACCCCCACGGTGAAGCCGGCGCCGCTGAAATCCCGCGTCAGGCTGTCGCTCGTCGGGATAGAGCCCGGAGAGAGGTCCTCCAGGTCGACGACCCGCACGATCTCCCGCGAGCCCAGGTAGATGTCGAACGAGGCTCCGATCTGCGTGGCCGCGTCGATTGAATACGCGAACGCAGGCGCCAGGACCGATATCCCGCCGGTCGATTCCAGGCTGACCGGCAGCGAATCTCCCTCGAACTCGACCAACGCCTCGAGGTCCGTGTCGAAGTCCACGAACTGATAGAAGCCCAGAGCGAAAGCGCTCCTGCCCCACCCGGGCACCACGATCTGTGCCAGCGGGAACATGACGTCGCCGAAATCGCCGCTCTCGTTCTCCCCGTCCACGGTGGCGTCCTGCGCGAGCAGCGACAGGTAGAGGCCGGCTCGACGGAAACGGCCGATGGGCGCCGGATTCGCGAGCGTAAACACATCTCCGGCCATCCCGGTCCCCGCGCCGCCGAGCGCGCGCATCCGGATCGTCGCGCCCTCTTCCGGCACCGCGAAAGCCGGCAGGTTGAATACGCTTTCCTGCGCCGAGCCCGCGACGGGCATGGTCAGCCAGATTGCGGCCGCGAGCAGACAGCGCCTCACGGTGCAGGGGTCCCGAGGCCCGGATCGGAGGGTGGTATGTACAGGATGCGGATGCGCGGGCGCAGATCGGCGGCCGCCTCGGGGCCGTGGAACCGGACGCCCCCGAACGCGCTGCGCTCATCGACGAGCGTGAGCGCGAGTCCGAGACTGGATTCGGGATCCTGAACCCATACTCTCAGCAGGCGTGTGAGCGCTGGCGACTCCAGCGACAACGTGTCGCCGGGCATCGCATCCGGTGGAATCACCACCGCGCCGAGCACGGCCGCCGGCGTGACGGGGCCGAGCAGGGTCTTCTCCCCGATGAAATCGGACAGCACGGGGCGGGCTACCAACGTCAATGTGTCGCCGGGGATCCGGGCCTCGTCGATCGTGAGGACGAGGCGCGCCGAGGCGATCGTCACCCCGGCGGGAACTTCCTCGACTGCGGGATCGAGGAATACCCTGCGAACGGGTTCCGCCCCGCTCACGACCAGGCCACCGTCGGATTCCAGCGCCGCCTCGTCGACAACGATGAAGACGTCCTCGATCGCCAGGATCGTTGCAGCGCTGGCCGGGCCCGGGAACTCCAACTCGACGTCCAGCAACGGCCCGTTCCGATTCGTTCCCGCCAGTCCGCGCGATGCGAACTCGACGGACGCGCCCGGAGTCTGCTGCACCATGATCACACCGTGGTTCGCAAGCTCTCCGGATCGCCAGTCCTCGATCAGATCGAGCGGAAAATCCACTCGGATCGAGTCGGCGTCGCCGGGGCCGATCGTGAACTCGAGCACCGGCTCGGGGTCGAAATCCCCGCCCGGATCCCCCCACTCCGCTCCCAGGAGCCGGCGCTCCCATGTGGCTGCCTCCTCGCTCCACTCGCTGGTCACGCGGTGGAGCGTGAAGGTGACGGGCTCCGTCGGCGTCGGGCTGTATGCGAGCCGAAGCTGCGCCTCGACCACCTCCACCTCGACGGGAAGTGAGTCGAAGGCCTCGAAGCTGAACCGGAACAGAGCGCGACTCTCGAAGCCGGGAGCCCCGGGCCACTCATGAGCGGTGATCAGGCGGTCGGATTCGGCGCGATCAGACGGGAAGATCACGTAGTCGAGCGCACGGTCGAAGTCGTCCAGAATCAGCGTCTGGACTCCCCCGCCGAGGATCCCCCCGGGCAGCAGCTCGACTCCGACCGGGCTCGCGCCCTTCTCGCCACATGCGGCGGCGACGAGCGCGGACCCGAGGATCAACGCGGGGGGGAACCGGCCGTGACGACGCTTCACGTCGCGCGGATCACCGCGCCGCCGACGTCGTACTCGTCGACAATCGCCATGATGACGGCGTCCACGGGTCGGCCGTCCGTCCTAGTGGTCTGTCGCGCGGAAGAACCGGTCGCGTAGAGAACCACTTCACCCGCTCCCGCGCCCACTGCGTCCGCGGCCACCACGTAGCCGCGCTCGTTTCCCAGCTCCAGGTCCAGATTCCGGACGACCAGGAGCTTGAGTCCTTGAAGCTTCTCGTCCTTGCGACTCGCGACCACTGCCCCCACCACCCGACCCATCTTCATGCGGAGCCTTGTTTCTTGAAGCGGAAAGGGTATGGCAGCAGCAGGTCGAGGGTGGAGTCGTGGCGCTCGCCGGCGTCGGTGAGCACTACGACTTCGAGGTGCGGAGCGAACTCCGCCAGCGCCTGACGGCACGCGCCGCAGGGATGCGGGGCTCTCCCCGCCGCCGTGACCACGATCCGGCGAAACGCCCTGTGGCCCGCCGATACCGCGGCGAACAAGGCGCTGCGCTCGGCGCAGCAGGTGACGGAATAGGACGCGTTCTCGACGTTGCACCCCGTGAATACGGTGCCGTCGTCCGCCTCAAGCGCCGCGCCCACGGAGTACCCCGAGTAGGGCGCGTACGCTCTCGCGCGCGCCTCGGCGGCCAGCGTTTCCAGGCGTCCGCTGCCGACGGATGCGCCCGAGCTCACGGAGCGACCTTGAGGTAGAGCGTGCGCAGCTGGTCGAGCGTCTGGTCGAGGGCCTGCCGTTCCTCGACGGGGAGATTCCCGCGCGTTCGCTCCTCGAGGATCCCGAGCAGGTCGATCTCGTGCTTGGCCCACTGCGGCAGGACCCGGCGATCGCCTTCGGGAGTCAGCGGCAACTGCCCCAGGAACCCGAGGGCCCTTTCGATGTGTGGCTCGATGAGTTCGAGGAACGAGGGTGGCGGTGGGTTCATCTCTGCGAGCTGGTCGAGGTACGCCCCGGCGAGCCCGGCCTCGTCCATCTCGCCGTCCACGGTCGGCTCGGCTTCCGGAGCCGGGGGGACGACCCGCGCGGACGGCCCGGGCGCCGCTGTCGCGGGCTCCGCCGGCAGGGACTCCGGCTCGGGGATCGGGTCGGCAAACTCCGCCTCCTCGCGAAACGCCGACCGCCGTTCCCGGAACTTGCTTTCGGTCACTGCTCCACCTCCATCGCTCTTCGCCGCACGCGAGGCCCGATTCGAGTCAAGATCGAGTACGCGATCTCACCCGCTTCCCCTGCTACGTCCTCCGCCGATCTCCGCTTGCCGTCCTGCGTTCCGATCAGCGTGGCCACCTCACCGGGATGCAGATCCGGGAACGGGGTCGCGTCGACCATGGTCAGATCCATGCACACCGCGCCGCGGATCGGCGTCAGAGCTCCGCGCAGAAGGACATGACCGCGGTTCGACAGAGCGAGCGGCCATCCATCCGCGTACCCCACACCCAGCACGGCGATCCGCTCGGGGCCGCGAGCGACATACCTCCCGTGGTAGCTCACAGGATCACCGGGCTGCAGGTCCTTGACGGCGATCACCCGGGCATGCCAGGAGAGCGCGTGCTCGAACGGAATGGCGCCTTCCCCCGTCCTCCAGGATCCCCCGTCGGTGTCCGGCGCGATCTCGCCCGCGGCGCCGTACAGCGCGATCCCGGGCCTCACGAGCACGCGGATACCGGCGCCGCCGGCGGCGAACCGGGACGCGCGAGCGAAGCGGAGCGCCGCGGCACTGTTCGCGGCGTGCACGCAATCCACCCGCACACCGCGCGCGGCAAGCTCGGCGAGCACCGATTCGAAGCGGTCGAGCTGCCGCTCAGTAGGTCCGCGGTCGGCCTCGTCGGCGCTCGAGAAGTGCGTGAAGATACCGGTGATATCGAGGCCCGGCAATTTCGCCATTCGCTCCATCAGCTCGATCGCGTCGCGGTCCCAGACCCCCGTACGCCCGAGACCGGTGTCGATATCCAGATGCGCTTCGAAGCTACGGCCTGCCCCCCTCGCCACCGCGTCGAATCCCAGGGCCTGGTCCAGGGAGGTGATGGCGGGGATCACGGACAGCGCCAGAGCACGCTCAGCCTCCACCGGGAGCAGCGGCATCGCGCAGACGATCGGGCCGCGGATTCCGGCCGCACGCAGACGTGCGGCTTCATCGAGCGCGGCGACACCGAACCCCCACGCGCCCGCCGCGGCGGCGGTCTGCGCCACCGGCTCGAGACCGTGGCCGTAGGCGTCGGCCTTCACCACCATGAGGACGCCGCACCCCTCGGGCAGACGTTTCGCCAGCGCGCGTATATTGCGCGCGATCGCGCCGAGGTCCACGTCCACCCAGGTGCGCGCGGTCACTTCGTCTATGCGTTCGGGATCCATCGGGGTGGCTAGGATAGGGACGGGGAGGGGACCCGACAACTCGACCGGTCCATGCGCGATCCTTAGGTTGCCCGCGATGGAAGATCCGTCACGCGCTCCGGATCCCGGCGCCTTCGAGGCGCGTTTCGAGGGCGTCCTCGAGCTGCTGCGCCGCCTGCGGAGCCCCAACGGGTGTCCCTGGGACCGTGAACAGACACCTCGCTCCCTCCTTCCCTATCTGATCGAAGAGGCCCACGAAGTCGCGCACGCGATCGAGGCTGGGGACGACGAGTCGATCCTCGACGAACTCGGGGACCTGCTTCTCCATCTCGCGTTCCAGATCGTAATCGCGGAGGAGGAGGGTCGATTCGACATGCGGCGGGTCGCCGGCGGGCTGATCGCCAAGATGGTCCGCCGACACCCGCACGTCTTCGGAGACGCCGAGTATGCCGGCGCCGGCCACCAGGCGATGTGGGAGCGACTCAAACGCGAGGAAAAAGTCGCGGAGTCCGACGGCGTGATCGGACGTCTCCCGGAGCACCTTCCGACCCTGGTTCGCGCCCATCGCATGCAGGAAAAGGTGGCGTCGGTCGGATTCGACTGGCGTGACGCCGCTGGCGCGCGCCGAAAGGTAAGCGAGGAGATCGAGGAGACCGATCGCGAAGCTGCCGCGGGGACGCCGGAATCACTGGAGGAAGAGTTCGGGGATCTGCTGTTCGCGATCGTGAACTGGGGCCGGCTCCTGGGCATCCATCCCGACACGGCGCTCCGGCGCGCAAACCGCAAGTTCGAATCTCGTTTCCGCAAGCTGGAGAGCCTGGCGGAAGAGCGCGGCATCGACATCGAAGGCTCGTCGTTGGAGGTGCTTGACGGGCTATGGGAAGAGATCAAGTCCGGCAGGACCCGGTGATCGTCCCACACAGCACCGGTTCATCTCGGGATTGCCGGGATCTGAACGGCTCTGACCCCGCGGGGCAAGGGCTCAGGGCGTGATCCGGTTGATGAGGCGGGGAAACGGAATCGCCTCCCGTAGGTGGTCGAGCCCGCAGATCCACGAGATCGTGCGCTCGAGCCCCAGGCCGAATCCGCTGTGCGGCACGCTGCCGTACTTTCGCAGTTCGAGGTACCAATCGTACGCCGCCTCGGGAAGACCCTCTTCTCGAATTCGCGCGACCAGCCGGTCGTGGTCGTCCTCGCGCTGGGAGCCTCCGATGATCTCCCCGTAGCCTTCGGGAGCGAAGAGGTCGTTGCAGAGGACGACATCCGGCCGGGTCGGATGCTGCTTCATGTAGAACGCCTTGACGGCCTTCGGGAAGGAGTGAACGAACACCGGCCGGTCGTACGAGTCGGTGAGCAGCGTCTGGTCCTCGCCCCCGAAGTCCGCTCCCCATTCGATCGCCGATCCCTTCTCCCGCAGGACATCGACCGCCTCGTCGTACGACAGGCGCGGGAACGGGCGCTGGACGCGCCTGAGCCGGTCCATGTCGCGGCCCAAACCTTCGAGGTCCGCGCCGCGTCGCGCGAGCACCTGCTTAACGACATGCTCCACGAGCTCCTCCTGGAGTGCCATGTTGTCTTCCCAGTCATACCACGCCATCTCGGGCTCGAGCATCCAGAACTCGGTGAGATGGCGGCGGGTCTTCGATTTCTCGGCGCGGAACGTGGGGCCGAAGCAATACACCTTGCCGTGCGCCATGGCCCCGGCTTCGACGTACAGCTGGCCCGTCTGGGCGAGCGACGCTTTACCGAGGTCGAAGTACTCGGTCTCGAAGAGCGTTCCCGCCTCCTCGCCGATGGCCCGGGTCAGGATCGGCGAGTCCAGGCAGACGAAGGCACGCTGATGGAAGAATTCCCGAATCGCGAAGATGATCTCGTCCCGGATCCGCATCACGTGCCAGGGGCGACTCGACCGGAGCCACAGGTGCCGGTGATTGAGCAGGAAGTCGACCCCGTGCTCCTTGGGGCCGATCGGGTAGTCCTCTGCGATCTGGAGGGGCTCGACGACGCTGAGCGAAAGCTCGGTTCCGCCGGGCGCGCGGGTGTCGGCCCGAACGGTTCCGCGAGCGGCGAGCGACGACTCCTGAGTCAGGGCGTCGTACGCGCTCCAGGTCGCGGAATCCACTTCCTTCTCGACCAGCACGCCCTGCACGATCCCCGTGCCGTCGCGGATCAGCAGGAACGAGATCTTCCCGCTGGAGCGCTTGGAATACAACCACCCGCGCACCTCGACCGTTTCTCCGACGTGGTCGCGGAGGTCGGCGATCGATACCCTCTTCGCGTCGCTCATTTCGGCCCGGAAGCTACCCCGGAGGTCCCGCTTGTCAATTCGACCCGCATGTGTGTCGCTGCTGATCGCGAGCCTGTGCCTCTGCCCGCGGGCAGCCGCTCAGGAAGGCGGCGCGGAAGGAGTCGATGACCCCCCTTCGGTGCCTGCCGTGTCGCGGCAGACTTGGGAGGAGGCCTGGAAGCTCGACGTCTCTCGGGGCGGCTCGGCCCCTCTCGTCTGGGCGGATACCCTGCTCCTCGTGGCGAGTCTCGACCGCAACTTGCACTGGATCTCGATCGGTTCCGAACCGCGAATCGAGTTCAAAGAGAACTACAAGGGCGGGTTCAGTGCGGCCCCCGTCGTCACGAGCCGGTTGATCTTCCTGCCGGAGCTCGAAAGCGGAAGCCGGCTCGTCGCGGTCGATCGGCTGACCCGCGAGATCGCGTGGACCGTCGAAGCGGGGGACCTGGCCGCGAGCCCGGTCGTCGACGGCAACCGGATCTACACCGTCTCCTCTCTGGGCGAGATCCGCGCATGGTCGGACGACGGCACCGAGTTCTGGCGCACCGATCTGGAGACCCGGGTGACCTCGCGACCCGCTCTGCTCGGAACGACGCTCCTGGTTGCGTCCACCGACGGCTGGGTGCACGCGGTCGACGCGTCGGACGGCACGATCGAGGACGTCGTTTCGCCCGGGGCTGGTCCGATCTGGGGCGATCCCGTGGTCCTGCCCGATGAGGCCTCCGGCACGACCGCCGTCTTCACGACTCTCGGCGGCCAGGTCCTCGAGCTGGCGTCCGATCTGACGATCGTCCGGCAGCGCTCCTTCCCCTCGCGGTTCTTCGCCGGCCCCACGCGGGCAGGAGATCGACTATACCTCTCGGGACACGAGGGTACGATCTGGTGCTACGACTGGGAGGGGGATGCGATCGACTGGCGCCTCGATCTGGACGACGCCACCGTGCGGATGTCGCCGGCCGTCGGCGACGGACACCTCGCGGTCGGTGACCTCCAGGGCAATCTCGCGATCATCGATCGCGCGAGCGGGGTGAGCGAGTGGACGACGCGAGTGGACGGGGCCCTCACCTCGACCCCTCTGTTCCGCGGGGATCGGCTATTCGCGATCAGCGAGCAGGGCACACTCTACGCGTTTCGGCCCGCCCCCTGATTCCACGCTAGTAGTTGTACCCCACGAAGAAGGACCAGTGGGAGTGGTTCTCCTCGTCGGGGAACAGGTCCCGCTTCTCTTCGATCTTGAAGCGGCGAGCCCAGTCCACGCGCAGGACGAACGGCCCGCCCAGAGGATACCGGAGCGATGCGCCCCAGCTTCCGAGGAGGCCGGGCCAGTTCCCCAGCTCCTGGAGCTCACCATCCTCCACGTACAGGCCCTCCGGGGTCCAGGCGTTCCCCACGTCCACGAACATCCCGCCCCAGACCCCGTTCGCGAGAAGCGAAGCCACTCCTGTGAGATAGTAGTTCGGCCGCAACAGGGGGAAGCGCCACTCCTGGTTGAGGAGAACCGTATAGGTGCCGTTCAGGATGTAGCTCGGGTAGCCACGCAGGGAGGCCGGGCCGCCCAGATAGTAGAACGTGGGCACGTCGCCGGATGCGAAGCGACCGCGGGCGCGCACCGCGTACGTGGTGTTCAGCGAGGTGCGGAAGTACTCGCGCACATCGAGCAGCACGTCGGTCGACTCCAGCTCACCTTCGGAAGCGTTGACCACCCCGCTCACCGTCAGGTTGATACGCTGGCCGTCGACGGGTCCTACGGGTCCCCATAGGGAATTGTCGTAGACGTAGCTCGTGGACCCGATCGTGAGCCAGGCGTCCCGCAGGAAGATGTCCTCGACAACATCGAAATCGGTGGGCAGCTCGGTCAGGTTGTTCCGTTCGAACGCGAGCTCGGTCTCGATGCGCTGGAACTTCGAGATCGGATAGCTGAGGAGGCCGACTCCCCCCCAGCGCTCCTCGAAGAAGTCGTTCCGCACTCCGATCCCCTCCCCTCCGGCTCCCGGACGGTCAAACTCCGATCCGAGCAACGAAGTGAAGAAGGAACGGAAGCGGTACGCGCCGAAACCCCAGTTGAGCCTCTGCTTGAGATTCACGTACATGAA
>JAICNR010000188.1 GCA_025931135.1 Gemmatimonadota bacterium
AGGTCAGGGGCTCGTCGTCAGCACCGCGTAGTTCGCCTGGTCGGAGTCCAGCATGCAGTTGTCGAAGGCCGCGACCCGCGGATAGGCGGCCGCGTCGACCGCGAGGCCATTGTTGAGATACTGCAGGCAGAAGCCGACCGCGTCGCCCGCCGAAAGCGCGAAGTCGTTCGTGTCGCCGCTGTTCAGCGGGAACGAGACCTCGAAGAAGTTCACACCGGCGCTCGACCCTCCCGCTGCCGTCCCGTCCCGCTGGGTGTCGTCCACGCCCCAGCCGAACATGCTGCGGAAGCGGTCGAAGTAGCTGTCCATCCGGACGAGGAGCTCGTTGTCCCCGACCGTCGCGAGCCCGTCCTGCGTGTCGTCGAACCGGATCCGGAACCCGTCCGTGGCCTGCGCGGTGGCGTCCGCCATCTCGAGCGCGATGTAGAGGTGCGTGTCGTCGTTCGTGTAGTAGAACGTGCCGCCGGGGAACACAGCGACCGCCGTCGCCGCGTCCCACTCGTCCGTGCTCTTCTCCCCGTCGATCACCGGCATGACGTCGGGATCCGGATCCGGGTCTGGATCCGGGTCCGGATCCGTGTCCGGCCCGTCGAGGAAGTCCTCGGCGCAGGCCAGGAAATCCGCGACGTCCCCCGCGTCGAGCGCGCCACCGGCCACCCACGCCTGAACCTGCGCGACGAGCTGCGCGTACGCGGCGGCGGCGTGGCCGGAGCGGCCGGCGGCCTCGTGCTTCACGGCCTGGGCGAGGTGGGATCGGAGCGCCGTCGCCCGCCCGTGGTTGAAGATCCCTTCGTCCTCGAGAAGGTCGATCCAGGCGCTGATGTCCTCGACGGTATCGCAGTCGACGGCCGCCAGGGCGATCGCGCTCGACTCGGCGGACGTGGGGACGATGGGCTCGGTCGGGCCGGCACCGCAACGGGCGAGCACGAACGTGAGGCCGAACAGAGAGACGGCGGTGCGGAAACGACGGCGGTTCATGGACACTCCTCCTCGATGATCGTTGACCGATCCAGTTCGGAGGAGTTGTCTCCTCAAGTAAACTCGATGAGGTTCTCGGCGTCAAGATCGGACCATTCCTCAATTTCGGAACCGGAGCATCCCATTCGTGTCCTTGTTGTGGCCTCGTTGCTGAGCGTGCCGCTGGCGGGGGCCCACGGATCGCCCTGCCGCTCCGGTGAAGCGGCGTCCGCCCTCACGTGGATCCGCCCGCCCGCTTCCGAGGAGCGGGCGCGCCTGGAGCCCTGGTGCCGGGCCGTCGGGCCTCCGGAGATCCATGCGCCGCCCGGTGCCGGAGATCCCGCGCCGGTCGACGAGATCGCGGTCGTGGTGTGGAACACCCACGTCGGGGCGGCAGAGATCCGTTCCCTCATCACCGACCTGAGAAGCGGGGGTCTCTCCGGCGGCGCACCCGTCGGGCAATTCGTCCTCCTGCTCCAGGAAGTGCATCGACGGGGTCCGGCGGTCCCGCTCGCGCCATCGATGGACGCGGCCTGGGCCGGCCGGATCGGCGGGTGGTCCGACCCCGTCCGGATGGAACGCGACCCGCGGACCGACATCGTGGATCTCGCCCGGGAGGAGGGCCTCCACCTGCTCTACGTCCCCTCCATGCGGAACGGCTCGCCCCACGATGGAGGCGCGCTCGAGGATCGCGGGAACGCGATCCTCTCGACCCTGCCCCTCGAAGATCTCACGGCGATCGAGCTTCCGGTCGAGCGCCAGCGGCGGGTGGCGGTCGCGGCCACGGTGGAAGTGCGGACCGAGAATGGCATCCCGCACAGGATCCGGTTCGTGAGCGCCCATCTCGAGAACCGCGCGCCCTGGACGCGGATGCACCGATCCTTCGGCGCCACGCAGACGAGCCAGGCCCGCGCGCTGGTCGCGGCCCTGGAGCGGCTCCCGCGTGTGGCGGCCAGCGCGGTCGGTGGGGACTTCAACACCTGGTTCCGGGGTGGGAGCGCGGCGGCGCTCGACGCCCTGCGGGTCCGTTACCCCTCGCTCGGCATGCAGCCGGACGGAGCGACGAAGGACCTGCCCCTCTTCCTCCCGGGGCTTCGGCTCGACCACCTCTTCTTCCGTCTTCCTCCGGGATGGGCGGGTCGCTACGAGATCCTGCCCGACCGCTACGGGTCGGACCACGCTCCGCTCCTGGGGTGGTTGCGGATGGACCGGCAGCGGCAACCCCCTCCACATACGTCCCCAGTAACCAAATGACGAGGAGTGTTCCCATGAGAATCGAGGCCACGGTCCTCGCGATCCTGGCTACGTGCCTGGTCCTGCCGGCGTACGCCCAGGACGCGGGGAGACCCACTCAGGAGGAGCTGGAGGAGGTCATCCCGACGCAGCGAGCCTATTCCCCCTATGCGGGACGCAACTTCCCGACGCGGCCTTACTGGGGCGACACGCATCTGCATACCTCGTTCTCGATGGACGCTGGGGCGTTCGGCGCCCGCCTGACGCCGAGAGACGCCTACCTGTTCGCCAAAGGCCGCGAGATCACGGCTTCGAGCGGGCAGCGCGTGAAGCTGTCCCGGCCGCTCGATTTCCTCGTCGTGGCCGACCACTCGGATGGATTCGGATTCTTCCCTCTGCTGAGCGGCGGCGACCCCGCGATCCTCGCAGACCCGCAGGGGAGACAGTGGTACGACATGATCCAGTCCGGGCAGGGAGCTCAGGCGGCGCTCGATATCATCATCAACTTCAGCCAGGGAACGATCTCGGAAGCCATCTTCCCGGTTCCGGGCACGGCGGCGTACCGGAATGCCTGGCAGGAGACGATCCGAGCGGCCGAGGAGGCGAACGATCCCGGGCGTTTCACGGCCTTTATCGGCTACGAGTGGACCTCGAATACCGGCGGCAACAACCTGCACCGCAACGTGATCTTCCGGGACGACGCGGCGAAGGCGGCGCAGGTCGAGCCGTTCACCACGATGAGGCCCCTCGGCAGCGACAACCCGCGGGACCTGTGGAAGTGGATGGCCGCGTTCGAGGAGCGGACCGGCGGAGACGTCCTGGCCATCGCGCACAACGGCAACCTGTCGAACGGGCGGATGTTCCCGATCATCGAATCGTTCACCGGCCGGCCGATCGACCGGGAGTACGCCGAGGCCCGCGCGCGCTGGGAACCGCTCTACGAGGTCACGCAGATCAAGGGCGACGGCGAGACCCACCCCTTCCTCTCGCCCAACGACGAGTTCGCCGACTACGAGACCTGGGACAAGGGGAACCTCGACCTGAGCGAGCCGAAGACGGACGAAATGCTCGAGTTCGAGTACGCGCGTTCTGCCCTCCGGAACGGGCTCAGGCTCGAGGCGGAGCTCGGCATCAACCCCTACAAGTTCGGGATGGTGGGCTCGACGGACGCGCACACGGGACTCGCCGCCGTCGAGGAAGAGAATTTCTTCGGGAAGACCTCGAGCTCCGAGCCGAGTGAGCAGCGCGCGTCGCATCCCTTCGTCAGGAATCCGAACACCGGGACGACGATCATGGGGTGGGAGACGACCGCCTC
>JAICNR010000147.1 GCA_025931135.1 Gemmatimonadota bacterium
AGGAGCACCGCCACGACGGGGTTCACGTAGGCGTACGTGCCGACCTTGGAGCTCGACATGTGCGCGGTCAGGAACACGAACGCGGTGAACCCGACCAGCGATCCCATCACGGCCACGTAGCCGATCGCGAGCCACGCCTGCCCGCCCCAGCGGACGGGCTCGCCGCCCTCGACCGCGAAGTGGATCGCGAGCATCAGCGGACCCGCGATCAGGGTTTCGATCGCGCTCGCCGCGAACGGGTCGACGCCGCGAAGTCGGCGGCGCGCGTACACGGTGCCGGCCGACCACGAGAGCGAGGCGAGGAGCACGGCGGCTACCCCGATCCACGACGACTCGACGCCGGACTCGAACGGCTTGACGAGGATCGCGACCCCGGCGAGCGCGACGAACGTGCCGACCCAACCCGCGGGCGCCAGGCGTTCCCCACGAGCGCCCGTCATTCCGATGAGCGTGTTCCAGATCGGAAACGTGGTCACGAGGAGCGCCGCCAGCCCCGAGGAGAGGTGGATCTCGCTGAAGTTCAGCAGGCCGTTGCCGATCACGAGGAGGAGGATGCCGACGAGGGCGACGCGACCGAAGGTCCGGAGATCCCGCGGCAGGCGCCGTCCGCGGGCGAGGCAGACGGCGACGAGGACCGGCCCGGCGATCGAGAATCGCACGCCTCCGAGCAGGTACGGGGGCATCACTTCGACCCCGAGCTTGATGAACAGGTACGTCGAGCCCCACACGACGCAGACGATCGCATACGCGACGGCGAGGGCGAGCGGGGAGGCGGGGTTCGGCCGGTCCATCCGCAGGACGCTAGAGGAGGAGGCTCCACCCGTCTACAGGAAACTCGACGCCGAACCCGGGGTAGAACGGCCGGTCCCCGAATCCTCGAATCGTCACCGGAGGTCTTCCCGTGCGGAGAATCCCGCCCGCGTCCTCGCTCGCCTTCCCCGCCCTCGTCGCGATCGCCGGAATTGCAGCCTGGAGCCTCGAGGCCAAACCGGAGCGGGCCGGCGACAGTCTCCTCAGAGGGATGTCCTTTTCGACCCCGGGGACGCCGGCGATCCTTGCGGCCCCCGTGCACCCGGACAGCGTCGGGGTCCTGCTCGAGCGGCATCGGGAGCGCGGGGTTCCGGGGATCGACGTCGAGGACTACCTGCTGTACCTGCCGCCCGGCATCGAGCGCGGCGAGGAGAAGTGGCCCCTCGTCCTGTGGCTCCACGGCCGCTCCCTTCGCGGGCGCGACCTGAACCTGCTCAAGCGATACGGGCCGCCGGCCCTCATCGCGCGCGGCATTCGCCTCCCGTTCGTCGTCGTCGCTCCGCAGCTTCCGCCCGACCGCAGCTGGTACGATCTCGGGCCAGTCGCCGACATCGTCGACCACGTCGTCGCGACCTACCCGGTCGACCCCGAGCGGGTCTACCTGCTCGGCTACAGCATGGGAGGAGGAGGCGCCTATCGGATGGCGTTCGACTACGGGGACCGGTTCGCCGCGATGATCGCGATCGCCGGTCATACACCGGAGCCGACGCCTGACCACGTCCGAGCCGTGGAGCGGTTCCCGTTCCTCGCGATTCACGGGGCGCAGGACGCGCGCGTCCCGCTGGCGCCCGCCCGGCGGATGGCGCAGGCGCTCGAGGAGGACGGGGCGCCGCAATTCGAGTTCCGCCTGATGCCGGGGATGGACCACGGGCGCCTCGAGCGCCTGACCCGCGACGAGAGCCTGTACGCCTGGCTGCTCGCCCACCGGCGCGCGGATCCCGCGTTCGCCCGCTGACGGACCGGCCTCGGCGGCCGGAACGGGAAACGAGGGGCGGGGGTACCCGATGACGTGAAGATTCGCCTCGCCCTCGGCACCGTCGCGCTCGTGGCGCTGGCACTCCTGCTCCGGTTCGGCGACATCCCGGAGGGGTCGACCGTTCTCGACCGGGAGTGGAACGACTCCCTCGAAGCGGGCAGCGCGGAGGAACCGGCGCCGCCGCACGGCCAGGAGTCGCGGGAGGCCACGCGGGAGCCTCGCTCGCTCGGTTTCGCCGGAGGAATTCCCAGCGACACGACCGGATCGCTCCTGCCGCGCGACTTTCCGGCCGACGACCCGGCACTCGTCTCGCGCTACTACCTGTATCTCCCCGCAGGCATCGAATCGGGCCGCCAGTGGCCGCTGATCCTCTACCTCCATGGCCGCTCGCTCCGCGGGAGCAACCTCTCGATCCTCACCCGCTACGGGCTTCCCGCCCGGCTCCAGAACGACCGGTCGTTCCCGTTCGTCGTCGTCGCGCCGCAGCTTCCGGGCGGTCAGAGCTGGACCGACACCGGCCGTCTCGCGCGGCTCGTCGAGGACGTCGCCGCCCGCTATCCCATCGACCACACCCGGATCTACCTGATTGGATACAGCATGGGGGCGGGCGGGGTCTGGCGCACTGCGATCGACCACCCGGAGATGTTCGCGGCCGCGGCTCCCACCGCCGCCTGGACGCCGGACCCGGATCCCGAAGTCGCGCGCGCGCTGCGCGACCTGCCGATCCGGATCGATCACGGGACCGCGGACGAGGTGGCGCCGTTCGCGCGCGCCGAAGCGATGGCAGAGGCGCTCGAGCGGGCCGGTGTCGACGTCACGTTCTCCGTCTATCCGGGAGCCGATCACGGGGAGCTGACCCGGATCTACAAGGAAGACGACCTCTTCGCCTGGCTCCTGTCCCATCGCCGCGAGGGACAGGCGCGCTGAGCCGCGGGCAGGGAGGCGGCCGAGGCGCCCGGCACAGCGTTGCGGGCCGGGACGTCGTCGCTACTTTCTCGACGTCGACCCTTTCATTCCCAGCGGAGGTGAACCGTTGACCGGCGCCGAACGCGACGAGCCGCGTATCCAAGACCTCGTCTACGACTGGAACGAGGAGGCGGGCGACCTCGCGCGCCCGTCCCACGCCGTCGAGTTCGACGACGAAACGCTGCGCGACGGCCTCCAGTCCCCGTCGGTGACCGATCCCACGATCGATCAGAAGATCGAGATCCTCCACCTGATGGACGGTCTTGGAATCCACACGGCGAACATCGGGCTACCCGGCGCGGGACCGCGCGCGGTCGCGGACGTCACGCGGCTCGCGCGCGAGATCGCCGACGCAAGACTTTCGATCGGCGCGAACTGCGCGGCGCGCACGCTGGCGGCGGACATCGATCCCGTCGTGGAGATCGGCCAGAAGACTGGCGTGGCGATCGAGTGTTGCACGTTCATCGGCTCGTCGCCGATCCGCCAGTACACCGAGGGGTGGGATCTGGACTGGATCCGGAAGACGAGCGAGGACGCGGTCTCGTACGCCGTCCGCCAGGGCGCCAAGGTCATGTACGTCACCGAGGACACGACGCGCGCGCGACCCGAGGCCCTCGAGGCGCTCTACACGACCGCGATCGAAGCGGGGGCGAGCCGGATCTGCCTCGCCGACACGGTGGGCCACGCGACGCCGGACGGCGCGCGGAACCTCGTTCGCTGGGCGAAGCGTCTGGTCGAGAAGACGGGCGCGGACGTGAAAGTCGACTGGCACGGTCACCGGGACCGCGGCTTCGGCCTCGCGAACGCGCTGGCCGCGATGGTGGCTGGCGCCGACCGCGTGCACGGCACCGCGCTGGGGATCGGCGAGCGGGTGGGGAACACGGAGATGGACCTGCTGCTGGTCAACCTCGTTCTGCTCGGCTGGCTCGAGCGCGACCTCTCGTCGCTCCCCCGCTACTGTCGGCTCGTCTCCGAGGCCACCGGCGTCCCGATCCCGCCGAACTACCCCGTCGTGGGCGAGGACGCGTTCCGTACGGGAACGGGGGTCCACGCGGCCGCCGTGATCAAGGCCGCGCGCCGGGGAGAGACGTGGCTCGCGGACCGGGTCTATTCGGGCGTTCCGGCGGGCCTCGTCGGCCGGGAGCAGCGCATCGAGATCGGCCACATGTGCGGCAAGTCGAACGTCATCTGGTGGCTGGAGTCGCGCGGATACCCTGCCGAGCCCGCCCTCGTCGACCGGATCTTCGACCACGCGAAGCGCACCGACCACGTCTTGAGCGATGAGGAGATCGCGGCGCTGATCGCCGCCGACCCGGCTCCCGCCTCGCGCTAGGCGAGCCGCCCACCCGGCTTCTGGTAGCCTCTCCCAGGATCTTCAGAACAATCGGCACGTCTCCTGCGTACTAGAGGGGGACGATGCGCTTCCCGCGATTCCTCCGAACCGCCCGCGCCTTCGCGCTCGCGGCATCCGTGCCGGTCGTGGTCACCACGCTTCCCGGCGACGTGCCGTGCTGCGAGCTGTCCTACCGGGTGACTCCCGACCCCGAGGCCGGCGACGTCGAAGTCGCGCTCGAGATCCACGGATTCCGCGGCGACACGCTGGTTCTGACGCGCCCCAGCGCGCGTCCGCTGGTAGGTCTCATCGGTCGGGATCCCGAAGTCGAAGGAGTCCGCCGATCGCGCTGGGGGCTCCGCGACGGGCAGCCGCAGTGGTCGTTCTCGCGTCCCGCAGAGGGATGGGAGGATCCGATCCGGGTGCGGTACCGGCTGTCGATCACGAGCCGGCGACCGCTGAACGCGTGGAGCGTAGGCCTGGACCGCGACCTCCTCTACGCCCCCTCCGAAGCGCTGTTCCTGCTTCCCGCCATGCCGGAGCTCGCGGCACGCAACGCCGCCGTCCGCGTGCGCTGGGAGCTGCCGCGCGGCTGGCGCTCGTTCACCGGGTGGTCCGGCGACGCATTCCACGGCACACGGCAGCTCCTCAAGACGAACATCCTGGCCGGTGACATCGAGCACCGCGAGGCGAGCGCGTGCGGCCTCGAGATCGACATCGCGGTGTACGGGGAATGGACCTTCGACCCGGCGACGATCGCCGGCGACCTGGCCCGGCTGGCCTGCGTCGCGCGCGCGCGGTTGGGGCCGCCGCGCGCCGACCGGTACGCGGTCACGCTGGTGCCCGCACGATTCCCGATGACGAGCGGGAACCGGAACGGCCCCAACGCGATCGGCTTCGTGCACCTCTTGCCGGACGGGAGCCCGCCGCCGACGCGTCTCCTTGCCCACGAGATCGTCCATCAGTGGCAGCGGTTCGACGCTGCGATGTGGTTCCAGGAAGGAGTCAACGACTACATGGGCCTCCGGCTCGCGAACGAGGCGGGCCTGATCGGTGACGAACGGATGGCGCAGATCCTGGGGGGGATCGATTCGGTGTATCGCGCGCATCCGCGTCGCGACAACTGGTCGTTCGCCGACGAGGAGCGCGAGGCGCAGCCGTTCGGCCCCAGTGACGAGTACCTGGGCTATCGAAAGGGCGCGCTCGTCGGGCTCGCGCTCGACCGCGAGCTGCGGCTGCGGACCGGCGGCGAGATCGACCTGGCCACGCTGTGGCGCGAGATGAACAAGCGCACCGCCTGGGGACACGTCCGCTGGAGCGATGCGGAGATCTCCTCCCGCGCCGCCGCGCTCGCGGGAGGCAGCCTGGACCGCTTCTTCGCGCACTATGTCGACGGGACGGGAACCCTCGCCGCGCCCGAGAGACTCCTCGCGAACCTTCCGCCCGCACCGACGTCGCCCGCGCGCCCGCGGGGGCTGGGCGCCGTCGCGGCCTTCCTCGAGTTCGGCGCGCCTCGACTGTCGCCGTAGGCAGTATCAGCGGCCAGGTCGGTAGCGCAGGATCTGCACGGTCTCGATCGTCACCAGGCCGTCCTCGATCATCGCGTCGAGGGTCGGGAGCAAGGCGTCGATCTTCTCCGCGGTATCGACGATCTCGACTACGATCGGGAGGTCCTCGCTCAGCCTCAGGATGCGGGCGGTGTGGATCCGGCTATGTGCGCCGAATCCCTCGATCCCGCGCAGAACGGTAGCCCCCGCGCCGCCGCTTTCCCGGACCTTCCGCACGATGGCCTGAAACAGGGGCTCGCCCTGCCAGCGATCGCCTTCCCCGATGAAGATCCGCAGCAGCTTGCCTTCGCCTTCGAGCTTCATGCTCCTCCTCAGAGCCCGCCGATCCGGAGACCGAGGAACGCGGCGACGAGCCCGAGACCCAGGTTCGCCGCGACATTCGCGATTCCGGCCGGCCAGTCGCCCAGCGTCACGAGCTCCAGGGTCTCGTACGAGAACGTCGAGAACG
>JAICNR010000172.1 GCA_025931135.1 Gemmatimonadota bacterium
CGACGCTCGAGCACCTCTGCGACCTCGCACCGGAGATCCGCCCCCGGGCGAGCGTGGTGTACAACGGCATGCCCGCCCCGGATGCGCCGCCGAGCGACCCGCCCGTCGATCCGCCGCGGCTCGTGTGTCTCGGCCGCCTCCACGAAGAGAAAGGGTTCGACGTCGCCCTGGCGGCGGTCGATCGGCTCGCCCCCCGCTGGCCCCGCCTCGAGATCGTGCTCGGAGGCGAAGGGCCGGCCCGGGCGGATCTCGAGGCGATGGCCGCGAAGGGGCAGCTCGCGGGTCGGGTGTCGTTCCCCGGCTGGGTCGACCCGGACGCCGTCCACGCCCTGCTGGCGAGCGCGACCGTCGTCCCGGTGCCGTCGATCCACGAGGGGTTCGGGCTGGTCGCCCTCGAAGCAGCGCTCGCCGCCCGGCCCGTCGTCGCGTCGCGCGTCGAGGGGATCCCGGAGGTCGTGGTCGACGGCGAGAGCGGCCTCCTCGTGCCTCCGGGAGACCCGGACGCGCTGGCCGCGGCCATCGAGGAGCTGCTCGCCGATCCGGAGCGGGCGCGCGCGCTCGGCGCGCGGGCGCGGGAACTCGCGATCGAGCGCTTCGGGGTCGAGCGTTGCGTGGACGGATACGTGGAGGTGTACGAGCGGATCGTCGCCTAGGGTGACCGGCTGACCTGCTGCATGGGGATTCCCTCGAGCACGGCCGCGATCGCCCGGGGGATCTCCGCGATGTCCTGTCCCAGGTCCAGTCGGAACGCGGGCACGGACGCCGCCAGCTCCAAGAGCGCCGCCATCCCGCCAGCCCCCGCGTGCGGCGCCAGCGCGATCGCGCCCTGAACGAGTCGGAGTCCCGCCTCGCCCGGCGTTGCCGACACGACCCGGGTCGGCCCCGTCCGGACGGTGGGAAGGACGAGCCCGTCGATCGGGCTCTCCCGCTCGAGCCGTCCGCATCCCGCCTCCCTGCCCGCGACGTCCGAGAGGAACACGACCGCCTTGTCCTCGCCCTCCCAGGAAGGGAAGACCGCGCGCGCGTGCAGCGCCGGGAAGCGCTCCAGATGGACGGGATCGACGTGCGTGGAGGAGTAGACCCCGTGGCCGACGTACCCGCCCCGGTGGTCCCGGAGGAGCGAGATGTAGTCGTCCCCCAGAAAGTCGAAGCCCGCGAGGAAGCACGCGAGCGAGGCCGTCGTCTTCCCCGATCCGCCTTCGCCGACGAGGAGCGCCCCGCGCCCTCGCCGGGCGACCAGCGCCGCGTGGAGGGGTGGCGCGCCGCGGTCCTGGTTCGCCAGGAGGATCTGCGGATGGAGCGGCCGGCCCCGGTCGTAGAGCGGGAGCCGCTCCACGTCGCGGAACCAGCCGACGATCGCGCCCCGCGCCCGGTCGTGGCCGACGACGGCGTGGCTTCGGCGCTGGACGACCCAGCGGCCGTCCGGCGAGACCGATACCTCCGCGCGGACGGTGGGGTCCGCTCCGGGAGCGGGTGGGACCTCGCGGATTCCGGTCGCATCCGCGTCCCAGAGGGCGGCGGTGAATCCGGGCGCCTGCCCCGCGGGTTCCTCCCGCGCGAGGTGGGCGAGGGCGGGGGTGATCCGATCGAAGAGCGCGTCGCCGGCCACTTCGAGCGTCGCCGATCGCCCGCCGAGCGCGAAGGAAAGACGGCGGACCTCGATCCCGGGTCGGGAGCGCGCGCGCCGGAACCCGCGCTCGAGGGCGTCGAACGTCCGGGCCTCCGCCGAACCGACCGCTGTCGTCGCCGGATCCATGGCGGAGCACGGTAGCGGGACAGACGACACGATGTCAAAGCGCCTCGCTGCCGCCGCCCGGGCCGGATACCTTGGGGCCGATGCGATTCCGGGACGCCGTCCTCGCCATCGCCCTCTTCGTCGTGACCGCAGGGAGCGCGGCGGGGGCCACGCAGACGGGTTTCACGCGCGCCGGGGGGGAGGCCCAGCGGGAGATCGAATCCCGGGTCTTGGCCTCGATCGACGCGGACGGTTTCGCGGAGCTCGCCCGGACCCTCTCCTTCCGCCCCCACGTCGCGGGCTCGGAGGGCCAGGCCGCGTTCCGTGACACGCTGGTCGCGCGTCTTTCCGCGTGGGGCTTCTCGCCGTCGGTCGAGAGCTACCGTGTCTTCCTGCCCTGGGCGACGGCGGTCACGCTGTCGATCGTCGCGCCGGATTCCGTCGATCTCGACCCGCAGGAGGGTCCGGTCCCCGGGGTCCCCGATCCGCCTCACCCCCGCTACCCGCTGGCGAACGGATACAGCGGCGTCGGCCAGGTCCGCGCCGAGGCCGTGTACGTGAACTTCGGCCTCCACGAAGATTACGAGCAGCTCGCCCGCGAGGGGGTGGAGGTCCGGGGGAAGGTCGCGATGGCGCGCTATGGGCGCTCCTACCGCGGAGTAAAGGCGCGACTGGCGGAGGAGGCGGGCGCCGCGGCGCTCGTCCTCTATTCCGACCCGCGCGACGACGGCTGGTTCCGGGGGGACCCCTTCCCGCTCGGTCCCTGGCGACCCCCCGCGGGGGTCCAGCGGGGGAGCGTCCGCAACGGGCGCGGAGACCCAGCGCCGGGGGAGCTGCCGGCGATTCCGGTCGTTCCGGTCAGCGCCGAGATCGCGGGCCGGATCCTTTCGCGGATCGGCGGAGCCGGGCTCCCCGACGCCGAGTGGCAGGGCGCGCTGCCGTTCCGTTACCACCTGGGCCCGGGCCCGGTCGTCGTCCGGCTCGGAGTCGCGGACGACCGGGAGGGTCCCGCGGCCGGGCGCAAGGACGTGGCGAACGTGGTGGCGCGAATCGAGGGCGCGGAGTGGCCCGACGAGTGGGTGGTCCTGGGCGCTCACATCGACGCCTGGGGACCGGGAGCGAACGACAACGTGAGCGGCACGACCTCGGTCCTCGCCGCCGCGCGCGCGATCCGCGCGCTGGCGGAGGCGGGGCAGCCGCCCCGCAGGACGATCGTGTTCGCTGGATGGGACGGCGAGGAGTGGGGGTTGATCGGATCCACCGAATGGGTGGAGCAGCACGCGGCCGCCCTGGTGGAGAGCGGCGTCGCGTACTTGAATCAGGACATGATCGCGGGGGGCGGCTTCGGCGCGGGAGCGTCGCCGTCGCTCAAGCCGTTGCTCCGCGACGCGGCGGCCGCGGTTCCCGCGGGAGCGTCGACGCTGCTCGGCGAGTGGTCGGCCTCCGATTCCACGCTCGCGATCGGCGATCTCGGCGGCGGATCCGATTTCGAGGGCTTCTATCACCACCTGGGGGTGCCGAGCGCGAGCCACGGCTTCGGGGGACCCTACGGCCTCTACCACTCGGCGTACGACACGCGCGAGGCGGTCGAGACCGTCGATCCCGGCTACCGGAACCAGACTCTGTCGTCCGAGCTCCTCGCCGTCACGGCGCTGCGTCTCGCGAACGCCGAGGTCCTGCCGTTCGACTACGTGACGTTCGCGCGCGAGATGGAGGCCCTGTGGGGTGCGTTACGGGCGCAGGCCGTGGAAGCCGTTCCGGGCGCCGCCGTCCCCGCCGCGCTCGACGCCGCTCTCGCCACCTTCGGCACGGCGGCGCGGGCCTTCGATGCCGCCCGGACTCGCTACCTCGAAGGATCTCCGAGCCCTGAGCGCAGCCGGGCCTCGAACACGGAGCTTCGGCGGGTCGAGCGCGAGCTGATCCGCGAGTCCGGGCTCGAGGGGCGACCCTGGCACCGCAACCTCCTCTTTTCCACCGATGCCCGAAACGGTTACGCCACCATCGCGCTGCCCTCGATCGCGGAAGCGGTCAGAGCGGAGGATCCGGACAGGATCGCGCGGGAGGTCGAGGACTTCGCGACACGCGTCCAAGCCGCCGCCGCACGGCTCGATGCGGCGACGAGCTCGCTCGCCCCGTGAGTATCGCCCGGCTATCTTGAATCGCCCGCGTCGACCCGGTGTGCAGTCCCCGCCGGACGACGATCCCCGACGAGAAGGAGGCTCATGGTCACAGGCATCAGCCGGGGGACGATCGCCCGCGCGCTGGAGCTCCTGGATCTCGACACCGCAGACGTCGCAAAAGCCGTCGGCTGTACGACCGGAACCCTCAACCGTTGGCGGCGCGGCGTCCAGGACCCGTCGGGTCGGTACCTCGAGCAGCTCGAGCTCCTCGACGACTTCCTGCATCAGCTCGTTTCCAAGTCGCGCACCAGCCAGAGCGCGATCACGTGGTTCGACGGCCGGGTGCCGGCGCTCGGGAATCACCGACCGCGCGAGATCTTCCTGAGCGGCAACCTCGCGCATCTGGTCGTGTACCTGAGGCGGCTGGAGCGGCTCTGATGACCCGCGCCCGCAGTCGGGAGCGAGGGGGATGAACGAGCCTCTCCTCGCGGTCGAAGACCTCAAGA
>JAICNR010000101.1 GCA_025931135.1 Gemmatimonadota bacterium
CAGGTGCTCGCTCGGCACGAGTTCCAGGATGTCGAGACCCCGTGCGATCTCGGAGTTTACGATCAGCCCGTTGTACCAGTAGACGGACCACGAACCTGCGCTCTCGATCTCGTCGGGATTCAGGGGCCCGCGATCGAAGAACGCGATCTCGACCGGGTTCGAAGCGTCGGTCCAGTCGAACACCGAGATCCCGCCCTGATACCATCCCTGCACCATCACGTCACGCCCCGGGATCGGGATCAGAGAGCCGTTGTGCGCCACGCAGTTCTCCGACGACGTCTGGGGCACCGGGAGCTTGTAGTAACCCTCGAACGTCAGATCGTGCCCGTCGATCGTGAAGATGGCGTCGGCGCCCCACTCCATCGGATCCGACTCACGGCACTTCGCTCCCCCACCTCCGCCCCACTCGTCGGAGAAGAGGATCTTGGTGCCGTCGTTGTTGAACGTGGCGGAGTGCCAGTACGAGAAGTTCGTGTCCGCCACCGCCGCGACGCGCGTCGGGTGCTCCGGATCGCTGATGTCGAGCAGGAGCCCGTACCCGCCGCACGCACCGCCGGCGAGACCGATCTCCGGGAACACCGTGATGTCGTGGCATTGCGTGGGACCGGTCGGCGGCCCCTGGTCTCCGAACAGGCGGTCGATCCGCGCCTGGACGTCCGCCCGCAGCGCGGCACTGTCGGCGGCCGTGGGGTCGCCGCTGCCGCCCCGCTCGCGAACGACGTCCTGGAGCAGCGAGGCGACGAACTGACCGGGGATTACCTGCTCCTGGCCCTGGATCGTGACGATGTATCCGCCGGCAGCCCTCGCCTCCGCCAGCTCCGCCATGCGCTCCTCGCGGTCGCCGACGGATTCGCCGTGGGACTCCACCGGCTCGAGGCCCTCGAAGATCCGCGGCGAGGAAACGATCGCCGCCGCCGCCGGGTTCGCGAGCGGGACCTTGATGACCTCGATCCGGAACAGCGCCGTGTTCGGGTCCTCGTCCGGCGGCGCGTCGGAGCATCCCGGCAGCTCGCTCGGGGAGCGCACGCTGGAGGAGCCGGAGATGTACACGTATACGTTCTCGTCGTCGTCCGGATCGACGAGCACGGTGTGAGTGTGCGACCCGCGGCACGTCTGTACGTTTCCGACGTTCACTGGGTTGTCGAGGTCGCTGATGTCGAAGATCCGCAAGCCCCTCAGCCGGTCCATGCTCACGGTGTCCTGGACCCCCTCGCCGCCGCAGTCGATGCGTCCGCCGAGCCCTTCTCCCGAGACGAACAGCAGGTTCCCGTACACCGAGACGTCGCTCTGCGACGCGGGGCAGAAATACCCCTTCCGCAGAGTCGGAGCCGAGGGGTTCGAGATGTCCCAGAACTGATAGCCGTTGTAGTTCCCCTGGATCGCGTAGTTGCCCATGAACGCGAGATCCGAGTTCGTCACCCCTTCGAAGGGCGCGACCTGGGGGCTGCTGGACAGGAGTCGCAGGTTCCAGATCGCCTGACCGGCGTCCGCGCCGCCGGGCGCGAGGCCGATGCGGGGGTCGGTCTGGGCATCGGCCGACCCCCATGCGAGGACGACCGAAACGAGCGCGATCGCGAGCGCGACCGCACGACTGGAAGGGGGAGCCTTGTGCATGAACCTACTCCGTTGCAGGGGTGGATGGGCGGATTGCGGACGACGACGTCAAGGCGAACTCGAGGATCCGAACACGATCTCGCGAAGCATCGATTGCATGCGGTCGATCTCGGCCGTCTGGTCGGCGGCAATGCCGGATGCGATCCGGAACATGTCGTCGCCCTGTGCGGCCCCATAGCTGGCGAAGAGCTGCTCCACCATCGTGAGCGCTCCCTGGTGGTGCTGAATCATGTAGGTCAGGAACAAGCGGTCCCACTCGGCCCCCCGGGCCGCGTCGAGCTCGGCGAGCTGCGCCTCCGTCAGCATCCCCGGCATGTGCATGGCGTGGCCCGCGTGGCCCGGAGCTTCGGGATCGGGAACCGGCTGCCCGCGGTTGCGGAGCCAGGTCTGCATGAGCGCGATCTCGTCGTTCTGACCGACGATGATCCGATCCGAGAGTGTCCGGAGCTGCCCGCTCGCGCCGTGTGTCGGAGCCATGCGAGCCATCACCAGCGCTTGGGCGTGGTGGTGGATCATGTCGGTCATGAACGCGACGTCCGCGTCCGTGTAGGATTGCCGCACGCTGTCCGCACGGGCGGCCTGGACCGCGGCGGCATCCAGCGAAGCCGAAGTCTCGCCGGAGGGAGCCGTCCCGCGCGCCGATCCGCATGCCACCAACGCGGCGACAACCAGGGCTGCTCCCCACTTTTCGAGCGATGTCCGGATTCTGGCTTCGTTCATGGGCAAGCGGCGGAAGATACACGGTGGCGGAATCGCTTCCACCGCCGGTGCAGCCCCCTGGGGTTCGTCCTCACTCGGGCGGGCCGATGGCCCGTGCCCGCTCGCGGATCCCCGGCCGATCGACGATCTCTCCGCCCTTGATCACCGCGTGGATGCGCCCGGTGTTCCGGATGTCGGCGAGCGGATCCGCGTCCAGGATCACGAGATCCGCCCACTTGCCCACTTCGATCGTGCCGAGCTCCGCATCCGCGCCGAGGATCTCCGCCGCGGCCCCCGTGGCCGCGTGGATCGCCTCGAGCGGCGTCAGGCCGGAGGCGACCAGCTCCTCGAGCTCGAGATGCATCCCCCACGGTACCTGCCAGACATCCGTGCCGGTGCCGATCCGGATCCCGGCAGCGCCGTAGCGCGGAATCATCTGGCGGTTACGGGCCACCGACGCCTCCGCCCGCGCCCGGTCCTCGGGGCTGATCCCGAGCATCCAGTCGAGCCCCGTGATCGGCTCCCACGAGTCGAGACCGCGGTCGGGGACGATCCCCTGATCCCGGCTCACGCGCACTACCATGCTCGTGTAGAGAATCGTGGGGACGACCGACACGCCCGTCGCGCGATAGAGCTGGACGATATCGTCGTATGCGAACGGGCTGCCGCGGCCGGTGCAGAAGCCGATGTGCTCCTGAGCATTCATGCCGGCGGCAGCGAGCGGGAGCTGATGCGCGCAGTGACCGGTAGCGCGCAGCCCGCGCCGGTGCGCGGCCTCGAGGATCCGCGCGTTGATGTCCCAACGGCGGAACGTGCGGGTCTTCACGTGATGGGCCCCGAGGGCCTCGGCCAGCGCCACGCTCCGCTCGATGTGTTCGGGGTCCGCCTCCGGCTCGATGCCGCGCCATTCCTCCCCGTCGTACGGCCAGTCCGTGAAGAACTGGAACCCGCCATAGCTCACGCGCGGCCCGGGCAGGACGCCGGCAGCGATCGACTCGCCCGACCCCACGAGCGTGGCGATCCGCGACCCCTGATCGCGGATCGTCGTCACCCCGTAGTAGAGCCACCCGGGGAACACCCCCGTATCGTAGAAATGAGAGTGAAGATCCATGAGGCCGGGGATCGCGATCCGGCCTCCGGCGTCCCTGACCAGCACGCCCGGCTCGTCTGGCACGCCGCCCGCAGGTGCGATCCGCTCGATCTTTCCCTCGCGGACGAGGACATCCATCGGCGCCGTCATCGGCGCGCCGGTCCCGTCGATCAGCCGCAGATTCCGGATCAGGAGGGGGTCGGGGATCGGGGGCGCGTAGTGGAGCGGCCAGCCGAGATCGCGCTCTTCGCCCGATGGGCGCCGCAGCCGCCAGCCCGCCCCCGACAGGTAGAGGATCGAACCGTCGCGCGCAGCCGATGGGTAGATCGCGGGGGCGTCCGATAGGGGCCGCGGCTCGCCGATCACTCCACGAACCGTATCGAAATCCGCGGCCCAAAGCCGGTCGTGGCGCGCGAAGACGAGCGCTTCGGCGGACGGCCACTGGAGAAAGATCGGCGCGTCGGCGAAGCGCTCGAGCCGCCGCCGCTCGCCGGAGAGAAACGCCAACTCCGCGCTCGTTCCCAGAATCGGGTGGGGCCGGAGCCGGACGAGGAGCGCGCGCGAATCCGGGCTCCAAACGGGCGCGTCGGCGGTCTCACCGACCCAAGTCGCCGCCACCTCGCCGAGATCGCGCGTAGTGGAGAGGTCCGCCGCGGTTCCGGACCGCGCGTCGACCATTCGCAGGCGGAATCCCTCGGCAGTCACGTGAACGAAGGCGAGGTGCGCGCCGTCCGGCGACCACAGGGGCTCCCGCTCTCCGCCCTCGAGCGCGGTGACCCGGCGGGTCGCGCCGGTCGCGACGTCCATCGCGAAGAGATCCTCGAACTCGAGCCGTCCCGCGGCGTACGCGATCTCGCGCTCGTCCGGCGACCACGCGAGGCCGTGCGCCGTGTGCGGCACGTCGGCGATCGCGTGCGGCTCGCCGAACGCCGGAGGGTCGCCGGCGATCGGCACGACCCAGAGCCTCCCGAGCGCGATGACGCCGACCTGCGTGCCGCTCGGCGCGATGGCGAATCCCATGTGGCCGCGCGCGGACCGGACGACGCCCGGAGCGGGGAAGCGCGCGGGCGGTAGCTCGACGTGGGGCCGCGTGAACGAGAGCGATGCCGTGAACGGGATCTCCGCCGCCGTGCCGCCGGCCGCGGTGACGCGCCGGATTCGACCGTCCGCGGAGTAGAGGAGCGCCGCTCTGTCGGGCGTCCAGCGGACGCGAGTCGGCGCCACATCCTCGGCGTCGGTCAGCCGTCGCGTCACGCCGCCGGCGAGCTCCTGCACCCAAACCTGGGTCCGCCCCGTCGAGTCGGGCGCGAGGAAGGCGATGCGCGCGCCGTCCGGCGACCACGCCGGGGCGAGCGCCCCGACCCCTTCGGGCGTGAGCGGCGTCGCGGCGCCACCCTCCGCCGGCACGCTCCACACACGGCCGCCACCTGCGTCCTGGGCCCATGCGGCCACGAACGCGATCCGAGCGCCGTCCGGCGACCACGCGGGATCGCGGACGTCCGGCTCCGGGAGCCCCTCGATCGCGAGCGAGCGGATCTCGCCCGACGCGAGGTCGAGGAGCGCGATCTCGCTCCAGCCGGAGACCTCATCGCCCTCGACCCGCACGACCGCGCGCGAGAACGCCACCGTTCCGCCGTCCGGCGACCACGCGCCCTGGCCGTCGAATCCGTCCAGGAACGTCGTCTCGGAGAGGAGCCGCGGCGCGCCGCCCGACAGATCCGCGAGCCAGAGTCCCCGCCGACCCGCGCGCTCGCCCGAGAACAGGACCTGCCGCCCGTCCGGCGAAAGCGCGGGATCCAGTTCCTCGGCGGTGTCGCGGACGGCGTCGGTGATCGCGCGCGCCTCGCCCCCCGCGGCGTCCAGCCTCCAGATCTGGCCGAGGAGATCAAAGACGATCGTGTGGCCGTCGCGCGAGAGGTCGAGAGCCAGGCCGGTGCCTTCGCGGACCGTGATCGAGATCGTGTCGAGAGAGGCCGCGGCACTCGCGGGCGCCCGCGGGGGACTCGACTGGCCTCGGGCCGGTCCCGCCATCGCGAGGGCGACGAGCCCGAGGGTCGCGATTCGCATGGGGCGCCTCATCTCGTCATTGTACTCGAAATCGAGTCGGGCGAATCAGGGTCCGAGTCGCCGGAGGGCCGCGCGTGCCTCTTCGACCATCGGCTGGAACTCCGGATCGGCGTCCTCCCAGAGATCAACGAACTCCCGGTATAGCCGGATCGCCCCTTCGCGGTCTCCCGCCTGCTCGCGGATCTGCGCGCGATGAAACCGAGCCGGACCGCGGAACGCGACCTCGTATGGGCTCGCGGACAGGCCCTCGTACCACCCCGCCGCCTCCGCGCCCCGCCCCGTCGCCTGCAGCGCCCGCGCTCGAAGGTAGCGGGCGAAGGCGTGGGAATACATCTCGCTGAGGAAGAAGAGCGAGTAGCCGATCTCCATCGGCATCGCCTCGAACGACCGGAGCGCGCCGAGCGTGTCCCCGGCCATCCACCGGCCGTATCCCTCGACCGTACGCGCGAGGTCCTCTCCGAGCGTGCTGGCGTAGCTCGTTCCGCCGAGCTCCTCCAGCCGGACCGCGGCCGCGCGCGCGGCGTCCGGACGGCCGAGCCGCGTCTCGAGAAGGCCGATCAGGACCGCACGGGCGTGCGACTCAACTCCTTCGTGGTCGCGCGCCGGATCCACGTCTTCGGCCGGCGGGGTCTCGGGAAGCGCGCGGGCCTCGACGAGCAGCCGTTCGAACTCCGCCTCGGAGGCCGGCACCCACGGCAGGAGCCGCGCCATGATCGCGTGGTATGTCACGTAGGAAGGCGCTCCGAGACCGCGGGCCCGCTCGAACTCCTCGACCGCCGCCCGCCACTTTCCCCCCCCGAGCAGAGCGTACCCTTGCACCAGGTGCCCCCTGCCCTGCAGAACCGCCGACCGCTGGGGCCCGGCCCAGACGCGGGCGATCCGCTCGACGTCGTCGAGATCGCCGCCGAACCCCGCGACGCTGTACAGTGCGAGCTGGAGCGTGACGTCCGGCGCAGTCTCCAGTCGCTCGAGAACCTGGGCCTGCCGGCGCACATCCCCGTGCGCGAACGCCTGCAGCGGCTCCACCTCGAGCGCCCGCTCTCCGCCACCGGCGACCGCGAGATATCGTGAGACCAGAGAGTCCATCGAGGCGAGCCGTCCCTCGGCGGCATCGAGGCGGATCAGATGGATCATCGCGGCGCTGTTCCCGGGGTCGTAGTGCAGGACCCGCTGGAAGGCGTCCCGCGCCTCGCTCGGCGTGCCGCCGCGGAGGTAGTTGAAGTGGAACTGGACCTCGGCGATGTCGAACCACGCCTGCACGTCGTCGGGCCAGCGCCCGAGGAACGCGCGATACAACCGCTCCGCGGACTCGGCATCGCCGCGCCGGAAGGCGACCGAAGCCTCGAGCAGCGCGCGATCCCGATCGGACAGGCGGTCCGCGTGGCGGAGCGCGGTCTCCGACGCCTCCGCGGCGAGGTCGGGGGCGATCACGTACTCCGCGGCGGACGCCAATCGGTAATAGGCCAGCGCAAATAGCGAGTCCTCCGCGACCGCCTGCTGGAACGACTCCACCGCCCGCTGGTATTCGCCGCCCCGGAACGCCTGCTCTCCGGTCAGATACGCCTTGAGCGCTGGTAGTGACGATGTGGTGACGGCGGCGATCCGCTCGACGCGCGCGCCGGGATCCCCGTGCAGGTTGCCCAGAATCCCCGCCGCAATCTCGTCGACGAGCGCGAATACATCCTCGGCCGTGCCCTCCGCGCTCGCTTCCGCGACGGTCCCCGCGCTCTCCGCGTCGTAGAGAGCAGCGTCGATGCGAAGTCGATCTCCAGCCTGTACGATCTCACCCAGGACGAACAGCCCGGCGCCGAACGAGCGGGCGATCTCGCTGGCCTCTTCCGGATCCAGCTCTCCCGCGCCCGACCGCTCGATGCGCCCGAGCAACGAGCGGGAGTCAACGGTCCGCAAGTCGCCCGCGCCGTCGAGCTTGGTCCCGAGCAGGTTCGACATCCCCTCTCCCAGATATGCCAGATCCTCGCTCCCGCGCATCGTGAACGGCATCGCTGCGATCACGGAGCGCGAGATCCCACCGCCGGCGGCCGAGCCGCCGCCGAGCCCCGGGACGCCGCGCCAGAGGAGCACCGCCCCAATCGCCACCACGAGCGCTCCCGCGAGAATCCCCGCCGTCCGGTACGATATCTCGGGCACCCAGCGCCCCGTACGAAAGGCGGGCCCGGGCGGCAGGCCGGTCAGCGCGTACAGACGCCACCGGCCGGGCACGCCCTTCAGCTCGTGCTCTCCCTTGTCCTCGAACTGGAAGCCCGCGCCGACGACGAGCTCGCGCACCGTGCCGGACACCAGGATCTCGCCCGGCGAGGCTGAGCTCTCCACCCGCTGTCCGATGTGGATTCCGAGACCGCCCACGTCGCGCCCAGCCCCGTCGACCTCGCCCGCGTGGAGTCCGGCGCGGATCTCGACGCCGATCTGCCGCAACGACTCGCGGATCGCGTGCGCGCAGCGGATCGCGCTCGCGGGCCGGACGAACGCCGCCAGGAACGCGTCGCCCGCCGTGTTCGCCTCGCGCCCGCCGAAGCGGCGGATCTCTTTTCGCACGCGGGCGTGATGCTCGGCCCGGAGCTTCCGCCACTCGCGGTCGCCGAGCTCGGCCGCCCGCTCGGTCGAGCCCACGATGTCGGTGAACAGAATGGTGGTGACGGACCGTTCGCCGCGCATGACCCTCCGGAGATGAAATGAGGTTCGCCCCGACCTAGCCACGGGTCAAGCGGCCTTCTTCGACCCTCGCCTCGAGTGGCACCAACGAAAAACCCCCGCCGGTTTCCCGACGGGGGCTCTCCATGTCCGGGCGGTAAGTGCCGCCGCGGAGTCTCGCTCGAGTTAGATCGAGCTCGACGAAAGGCGCTTGACGTTCGTCGCCTGGGCGCCCTTGGGGCCCTGCTCGACGTCGAACTCGACCTCGTCATTGTCGCTCAGCGACTTGAAGCCTTCACCGGCGATCGCCGAGAAGTGGACAAAAACGTCCGGTCCGCTCTCCTGCTGGATGAAGCCGAAACCCTTCGCGTCGTTGAACCACTTTACCTTGCCCTTAGCCATTTTCTTGTTTTTCCTTTGTTGCGTGTATTCACTCCCCGACCACTTGTCGGGGCCTTCCAGAAGTTCGGGCGCCACGCAAGAAAAACGCGCCGCTCTCTTCGGTGTTCCCTCGAGAGTCCGGCGCGTCGATTTTCGAGCGTTCGTTCTCTTGAACCCGTTCCTGAAAGCGATCCTAATTTACATGGTTCGAACGGCGCCGTCCAGTCCCACGATCGACGTCTTCACGTCGACCACCGGCGTTCCGTCGATCGCCTCGATGGGACCAATCCGCAGCCGCGTGCCGGAGATCTCGCGCACCGTCACGCGGTGGAGCCCCAGGGGGTTCGGCCGGTCGGGAGACCGGGTGGCGAACACACCGGTGAGCGCCGCCTGGGGGTCGTCCCGCGGGATGGCAGCTCTTTCATGATGTACACGGCTTCATCACTCATTCGGATGCTCCGTTTGTAATGTCGTCACACAGCTCCCGAAGCTCTGCGCGGCGGCGTGCCGCAGTGCCACGC
>JAICNR010000051.1 GCA_025931135.1 Gemmatimonadota bacterium
ACGCCCTGGTGGCCTGACGCAGCCGCTCGGCTTGCACCGCGGCACTGAGGCGACTAGCCATTGGCCGTTCCGATCCAGCTGACCCGCGAACTCGAGCCCGGAGGCTGAACGGGTTCCATGGCGAAGTTTCTCTTCATCTCCTTCGATGCGCTGATCACCGACATCGCGTGGCAGGTCGTCAAGGAAGGCCACGATGTCCGCTATTGGATCCGGGAGAAGAAGGCGCGCTCAGTCGGCGAGGGTTTCGTGCCGAAGTCGAAGGACTGGAAGGCGGACGCGGAGTGGGCAGACGTCATCGTGTTCGACGACGTGCTCGGAATGGGAGAGGACGCGGACCAGCTTCGGCGCGCCGGTAAGGCCGTAGTGGGAGGGACACCGTATACGGACAAGCTCGAGGACGACCGGGGCTTCGGTCAGACGGAGCTCAAGGGCTTCGGAATCAACATCATCCCGTTCGAGGAGTTCACCGAGTTCGACGACGCGATCGCGTTCGTGGCCGCCAACCCCGCCCGTTACGTCATCAAGCCGAGCGGAGAGGCCCAGAACATCAAGCGACTCCTGTTCGTGGGCGAGGACGACGACGGTACCGACGTGATCCACGTGCTGGAGTCGTACAAGAAGGTCTACTCCGAGAGGGTGCGGAACTTCCAGCTACAGCGGCGGCGGACGGGGGTGGAGATCGCGGTCGGCGCCTTCTTCAACGGTCACGAATTCCTCTCTCCGATCAACGTGAACTTCGAGCACAAGAAGCTGTTTCCGGGGAACATCGGCCCCGCGACGGGCGAGATGGGCACCGCGATGTATTGGAGCGCGCCGAACCGGATCTTCAATCAGACGCTGGCGAAGATGGAGAAGAAGCTCCGCGAGGAGCGGTATGTGGGGTACATGGACCTCAACTGCATCGTGAACGCGCAGGGCATCTATCCGTTGGAGTTCACCGCCCGCTTCGGATATCCGACGATCAGCATCCAGCAGGAAGGCTTGAACACGCCGATGGGCGAGATCCTGGCCGCGCTCGCGCGGGGCGAGACGATCGATCTGAAGCCCAAGCCCGGTTTCCAGGTCGGAGTGAGGATCGTGGTGCCGCCGTTCCCGTACGACGACCCCAAGACGTTCGAGGCCAACTCCGAGGACCGCATCATCATCTTCAAGAAGCCTGACTACTCCGGGGTCCACATCGAGGACGTCAAGCTGATGAACGGCGAGTGGGTGGTCACCGGCGATTCCGGCGTGGTCCTGATCGTATGCGGGACCGGGCCCACGATGCGTCAGGCCCAGGCCCAGGCCTACAACCGGATCAAGAACATCATGATCCCGAACATGTACTATCGCACCGACATCGGCGATCGTTGGCACGAGGACCACGACCGCCTGCACAGCTGGGGGTATCTGCGGGAGATGTGAGGCGAGTGGGATCAGTGGGGCAGGCGGTCGCGGAGATGACCGTATGCCCACGCACCAGCCACCGCGCTCGCGAGGCCCACGACGAGCACGGTGACGCCGCTCCCGATGAGCGCGTAGATCGGTCCAGGGCACGCCCCCAGGAGCGCCCATCCCAGACCGAAAACGAAGCCGCCCGCGAGCCGCGCCGTCACGTTTCCCGGCTCCTTGGGTTCGATCCGCGCGGGACCTCCGCCGGGCCGCTCGAGCCCGAACCGACGGATGAGAGCGACCGACAATCCCGCCACGACGACCGCGCTCCCCAGAATTCCGTACATGTGGAAGCTCTCGAAGCGGAACATCTCCTGGATCCGGAACCAGGACGCGGCCTCGCTCTTGACGAGCGCGACCCCGAAGTAGACCCCCAGACCGAAGACCAGGAGCGGGCGTGTGGGCGGATCCGCGGTCGCGGCCGCGCGTTGGGCGCGTGCGGCGCTTACAGCAGCCACGGCAGAACGACCCATGAGACGAGGAGCCCGCCCGCGAAGAACCCCGCAACCGCGAGCATCGAGGCGGGCTGGAGTGTCGCCAGGCCGGTGATCGCGTGCCCCGAGGTGCAGCCACCCGCATACCGCGCGCCGAACCCGACCAGGAACCCACCCAGGACGACGGCGCAGAACCCGCGCAGCGTGAGGAGCGCAGACCAGCCGATCAGGTCCGAGGGCACGAGTCCCGAGAAGTCGCGGACCCCCATCGCTGCGAGCGCGGAGCGGGTCGAGTCCGCGATGGCCACCGGATCGGGGTTCGCGAACAGCCAGCCGGCGACGAACCCTCCGGCCGCGACGCCGGCCACGAACACGAGATTCCAGAGGCCCTTGCGCTTCCAGTCGTAGCGGAAGTATTCGGCCTCGCCCGGAAGCGTGGCGGCGCAGATGTGCTGAAGGCTCGAGGAGATGCCGAATTCGCGGCCCGCGAGGAGGAGCAGGAGCGGCACGATGAGGCCGATCAAGGGACCGGCAACATACCAGGGCCAGGGCTGCTCGAGCATCGGATCGGAAACTGACGTGCGAGGTGACGGCCGGCAAGCGTACGAAGGGGACGGGGATCGGACGCGTAGACAGGGGCCGGGATGGTCTCTTAGACTCCGGGCCGATGCCTAGGTTATGTCTAGCGCTTCTGAGCCTGCCGACGCTCCTCTTCTCGCACGCTTCCGGGCGCGCCCAGGAGTCCCCGGCGGGCTGGCCCGCGTTCGTGCGCGCGTTCGAGGCCTACGCGGAAGCGGGGAAGATCGTTGGCGCGAGCGCGCTCGTCATGCGCGACGGGCGCGTGCTCGCCCGTCATCACGTCGGCCATGCGGATCTCTCGGCGGGCCGGCCGGTCGACGAGCGCACGATCTTCCACTACGGCTCGATCACCAAGACGCTGAATGCGATCGCGGTGCTCCAGCTCCGTGACCGGGGCCTCCTCGACCTCGACGATCCCGTGACCCGGTGGGTGCCGGAGCTCCGCGCCGTGCACGACCCGTATGGCTCGCCGGACGACATCACGCTGCGGATGCTCCTCACCCACACGGCCGGATTCCAGGGCTCCACCTGGCCCTGGGATGAAGGCGAATCGTGGGAGCCGTTCGAGCCAACGGAGTGGTCCCAGCTCGTGGCGATGATGCCGTATCAGCGGCTCCAGTTCGCGCCGGGCTCGCGGTATTCGTACTCGAACCCCGGGTTCCTGTATCTCGCGCGGGTCGTCGAGCGGATCGCGGGCGAGCCGTGGGTCGCATACGTGCAGAAGAACCTGTTCGCGCCGCTCGGCATGGCGCGTAGCTACTTCGGCACGACCCCGTACCACCTCGCCGCCTACCGTTCTCACAACTACGAGCTCCGTGCCGACAGTCTGACCGACGAGCTGGAGGCGGTGGACGAGGGGGCGGACTTCGATCCCGGGATCACGATCCCCAACGGCGGCTGGAACGCGCCGCTCGATGACGTAGCCGCCTACCTGGCGTTCCTGACGGAGCCGGCTCCCGACCCGGACACGGCCAGCCGTCGGGAGCTCGTGCTCACGCGGGAAACGCTCGAGGAGATGTGGGAGCCTCAGATGACGGTGGAGGAGGACGGGACGGGGGCGGTCTGGACGGACGTCGGGCTGTCGTTCTTCCTCGTGCGGGAGCCCGGGGGGCGGCGCATCGTCGGCCACACGGGGAGCCAGGCGAACTTCCGCTCGTTCCTGGAGCTCGACCCCGAGCGGCGGACCGCCTGGGGGATGGTGTTCAACACGTCGGTCGAGGACGGGCCCGATCCCGGCGCGGCCGAGCTCGATCTCCTCCTGGCCGCGGGCCGGCGGCTCCTGGACTGACGCCGGGGCGGCGGCCGCTCCGATCAGCTCCCAGCGAGCCGGCACTCCGAGACGTACAGCCCGGGATCCGACCAGCGGATCTGCGCCTGGTCGCAAACCACTCGCAGGGTTTCCCCGATCCGGATCCGCGGATCCAGGGTCCAGGGATCGAGCGCCTCGGGCGCGTCGAAGTGGCCTTCGACTTCGACCTGATCGAGCTCGCCGGGAAGCGAGTCGAACGCGGACCGGAACGCGATGCGCGCCGGCACCTCGACCTCGCCCTGCATCGTCGTCCCGCGAAAGCGGGCTTCCGCGCGGGCCACTTCGCCCTCGATCAGCAAGTCCTTTCCTTCGAACCGTCGGCGCGCAGCACGGTCGTCGCCGAGGAAAGCCCGTTGCAGCTCGTCCGCGGAGATCTCGATCGCCGAATCGGGATCCGGCTCCGGCGAACCGCAGAGGGAGACGGAGGCGAGGAGGACCGGCAGAGCAATCTCCCAGCGAGCGGCGCTCCCGAGCATGACGGGTAATATAATGCCCGCCAAGGGAGGAACGGCGATGCTGGGAATGAATCCGATCACCCTGTTCGAGCTGCTCGGTCAGCCGGATTTTCAGAGGGGCTTGATCGTGGGCGGGATGGGGCTGGTGGCAGTGCTGGTGGCGCGGAAGCTCGGCTGGCTGATGATATGGGGGATCGGCGCCTTCGCGGCCCTCAGCTGGGTGGGACTCCTGCGAACGTCTCCGCAGACTCCCGGCTGGGCGCTCCCGGTCACGGTCGTGATCGCGCTGGCAGGTACGTGGGCGTTTCGCGTCCTGTTGAGCCGGGCGCGTTCTTGGGCGGTCGGCCTCAGCTTCGGACTCTGGGTCCTGGGCGTGTGGGGCACGGTGCCCGACACCGAGCGCGCGGCCGTCCCGATGGGGGTCCTGGCCGCGATGCTCCCCGCGCTCTGGCCGGGCCTCAAGGTGCGGGTCGGATGGCACGGTGCCGCGATCGCGATCGCGGCGTTGGGATTCGTGATCGGGACCGATGGGGCTGCGCGGACCAGTGCCATGATCGGGTCCTTCGGCATGGTCGGCATGGCGATGGTCGCCGCACTCTCCGCCCGGACCGTCCGCAAAGGCCAGTTTCTGTCTTCCTGGTGGCTGGTCGCCTCCCAGGCATTGCACGTGATCATCAGCGGCAGAGTCGCCGGGCAGACCTGGGATTCCGGAGGGGCGCTGACGATCGTGATCCTGTCGTCGATCCTGACCGGAGCGGGACTGGCGTGGGGCGTGCGGGGTACGCACGCCCCGGTGTCCAATTCGTGATCAGACCCGGTCTTTCAGCCCGTGGATACCGGCCTTTTCGGCGCAGTGCTCGCAGCAGAAGAACCGCCCTTCGCTCTCCAGGCCATGACCGATGATCCGCACGCCGCACGTCCCGCAGGTCGGCGCGAGCGCGTGGATCGCGCATTCGAAGCAGTCGAACGTGTGACGCTCTCCTCCGGACAGCGTCACTTCGAACGACTTGTCGTACTCGTTTCCGCAGTGAATGCAGCGTCCCATCGAGCCGCCTTTCTCAGACCATGGCCTGGAAGTTGATCGTCCGCTCGGCGAGCCGGGAAAGGAGGCGGTCGGCCTGGGCCTCTTCTTCCAGACTCTCCTGCAGGAGGTCGGCGGACTTGTAGTCGCCCAGCTTCTCTGCATACGTCCGCGCCACCCCGTATCCGGCCATCTCGTAGTGCTCGACTCGCTGCGCCGCCGCGATGATGGCCGCATCGAGGACGTCCGGATCCGAATCCTCCTTGAGGATCGAGGCGCCCTCCTTGATCAGACCTTCCATTCCCTCGCACTTGTGCCCGCGGGGGCTGTACTCCGTGCGGGCGAAGACCTTGTCGAGTCTCTGGACCTGGCGGCGAGTGGCCGCGAGGTGGTCCTTGAGCGCCTTCTTCAGGTCCTTGTTCGAAGCCGCGGTGATCATCTTGGGGAGCGCTTCCACCAGTTGCTTCTCGGCGCTGTAGAGGTCCTTGAGCTCGTGCACGTAGAGCTTGGTGAGGGAATCCAGGTTCATGGGTCATCCTCGTGTCTGAGTGAATGGTCCGTGACGTCAAACCGAACGTACGACTCCGGGCGGCGTACGGACTGTCAGTCAGCGGACAACGGTCAGACGGATTCGAAGGGCGGGACCGCGGGCTCCGGAGCGCTTCAGAGGGGAACGCGGCGCCGAGCGAGCCGGCCGACGAGGGGGAGCGCGCTTCCTACCAGCCGCTCGAGCGTCGGCCGCATCGGCTCCAGGACTCCCGCAAGCTGGCCGACCGGCGGGGCCGTTCCCTGTCGCTCCAGCCGGGCCGCCCGGAGCAGGTCGCCATCCAGATCCAGCGGAACGGCCGGCCGACCCCCATCGTCGACATCCACGGCCTCCCACGCCTCCCGGAACGAGCGATAGAACCAGGCCTTGGCGCGCAGCCGGATTCGCTGCACATCCGGCGAGTTTCGACCTTTCGAGCGGCGGCCTTGGCCGATGATCGGATTCAGGTTGATCTCCCAGGTCTGCACCCTTCCGTCCTTCATCCCGTAGTCGATGCGCCCGTAGCCCACTCCGGCGAAGGTGAAGATCTCGCGGAGCTGCGCTTCTTCCCCAGGTGGCCGTCGCACGTAGTCGAGCTCGTCGCTCGCCGACTCCACGCTGCGAAGCTCGCCGTCACGCTTGAGCATCCAGTTGGGCCCCCGAAAAACGCACCTGGGAACCACCCTGTCTCCGACCGCGAATGCGCTCAGCTTTCGGTACTGGCCCGACACGTTCGCCGTCGGGCAGAACTCGACCACGATGAGATCGCGTGCGCGATACCCCCGCACGACTGCGCGCCCGATGGCGGATTCGACCTGTCGCGGTGATTCCAAGAGCGGCGAGAGCGTCCCGTCGTGCCGGCGCTCAACGCGCAGGAAGACCGGATACCGGAGGGACGCGAGGTCTCCGCCGGCGCGGATCGCCCGAAAATCGTTGTAGCCTGCGCGGTGGAGCCCCGAAAGGAGGGAGAAACGCCCGAGCGTTGCCTCGGGATGGTTCAGAAAGCGAAACCCGTCCTCGTCCCGGAGCCTGCAGTGGAGCGCTTCGAGAAAGCGCAGCATGGCGGGCCCCAGCTGGTCGAGAGCGGAGAGGACGTAGGTGCCACGCTCGAAGCGATCGGATCCTGCGAGCTCCTCGTAGGTCAGGGCGTGCATGCGACCAAGCAGACATCGGCCCCAATAGTCGAGGTACTCGAGGATCCACCCCTGCTGCGCGGCCGGGACGACGAAGTGGATCATGTGGCCTCCGACCAGACCGTTCGATGGAGACGAGCCACGAGAGTCTGTCAGCGATCCCCGACCTGCGCCATATTGAGGCCCCGTGGCCGACGATCGATCCCCCCCGGGGCCTCCCGGGTCCGAAAAGACGTTCACCTACGCCAGCTACCTGGCGCTCGACGAGCTTCTCTCCCTCCAGCGGCCCGAGTCCGACGAGCACGACGAGATCCTGTTCATCGTCATCCACCAGGTCTACGAGCTCTGGTTCAAGGAGATCCTCCACGAGGCGGACTGGCTCGCGGGGCGGCTGGCTGAAGGCGACACGGGCGCGGCGATGCACACGCTGAAGCGGATTCTGACGATCCTGAAGATCGCGGTCGCCCAGCTCGACATCCTGGAGACGATGACGCCGCGCGACTTCCTCTCGTTCCGCGACCGGCTGGCGAGCGCTAGCGGGTTCCAGTCCGCGCAGTTCCGCGAGCTCGAGTTCGCGCTCGGACACAAGCGGCGCGCGATGCTCGACCACTTCCCGACGGGGACGACGTGGCGGGGGCGGCTCGAAACCCGCTGGGCGAGGCCGACGATCTGGGACGCCCTCCTCCGGTATCTCGCGGATCGGGGGTATCCGATCCCCGAGGCCGCGCTGGAACGGGAAGTCACGGAGTCGATCCAGCCGGACGAGGGAGTCCAGAAAGCGCTGCTGACAGTCTATCGCGGCGACGATCTGCCGGCGCACCTCGACTCCCAGCTCCTGGAGCGGTTCGTCGATCTGGATGAAGGACTCCAGGAGTGGCGCTACCGGCACGTGAAGATGGTCGAGCGCACGATCGGCTCCCGACCGGGAACGGGGGGCAGCGCGGGCGCGGCCTACCTGAAGACGACCATCTCGGCGCCGTTCTTCCCCGACCTGTGGGCGATCCGCTCCGAGCTGTGAGCGGGGCTCCCGCGAGCGGATCCCGTCGGGCGGCGCTGCGCGCCGCAGACCTGCGGGCGGACTCGAATCCGCTCGCTTCCGATTACTCTCGGTTCCGGGTAGCGGAGCGGCTCCTCCTCTCGGGTCACAGCCATCAGGCGTGGCCGGATCGCGGGTTCGAAGGGCAGAAGCGGGCGTGGGAGGACGCGGCCGAGCACGTCGACGAGAAATGGTCGCGCGCCGAGGCGCGCGCGGTGCGGGTCCGCGAGGGGTATCGCCGGCTCCTCGGCGGGGGCGATGCGCCGATCGCGCTCGGACCCGCGACCCACGACCTCCTGGTGAAGTGGATCTCCGCGCTGCCGCTACGCGAGCGACCCCGGCTGGTGACGACCGACCTCGAGTTCCACGCGCTCCGCCGGCAACTCGATCGACTCGGCGAGACCGGCCTCGAGGTGGTGAAGGTCGCGGCCCTGCCGGCGGAATCGGTCGGGGAACGGATCTCGGCCGCGGTCGACGACCGCACGGCCGCTGCCTTCGTCTCCGCGGTCTTCTACCGGAACGGGCACGTGGCAGGCGGCCTCGACCGCGCGCTGGCGGCGTGCGAGAGCGTCGGGACCAGGCTCCTCGTCGATGCGTATCATGCGCTGAACGTCCTTCCGTTCGACCTGGCGGAGTGGGGGATCGATGGCGCGGCGGTCACCGGTGGCGGCTACAAGTATCTGCAGCTCGGGGAGGGGAATGCGTTTCTGCGGCTACCGCCCGGCGACGACCTCCATCCCGTCGTGACCGGCTGGTTCGCGGAGTTCGATGCGCTGACCCACTCCCATCGGCCGGACGAGGTCGGGTGGGGATCGATCGGATCGCGCTTCGCGGGCGCGACGTACGACCCGACCAGCCATTACCGAGCGAGCGAGGTGTTCGACTTCTTCGGGGAGCGCGGGCTGACGGTCGCGGTGCTGGCCGAGTCGTACCGGCACCAGGTCGCGCTCCTGGCCGAGCGGTTCGACGCTCTCGACTTGGATCCGGCGGTGATCGACCGCGACCGATCGGTGCCGGTGGGGAAGCTCGGCGGCTTCCTCGCGCTCGAGAGCCCGCGCGCCGGCGAGCTGCGCCGGGCGCTCCTCGAGCGCGGCGTGTACACGGATCACCGCGACACGACGCTCAGGATGGGCCCCGCGCCGTACCTGAGCGACAAGCAGATCGGAGATGCGATGGGGATGCTCGAGGAAATCGTCGCCGGTCGTCACGAATGAAGAACAGGCCCGTGCAAGCCCTCTAAGTCCCGCACCCCTCTCCCTGCTCGAGCCAACCAACGAATGCCTGGGCGAAGGGCGAGGACTCGAGCACTCCATCCTGGATTGGAAACGGCGTGCTCAGGCGATCGCTGTTCCCCAGGAGGGCGAACGACGCCCCGCGAGCGGGCGCGAGGACGAGGAGCGCGGAATTGCCAATCCAGGAGCCGAAGTGCCACGACACGAGACCGACCGTCCGGCTCTCGACGAACCACCCGAGCCCGTACGGGAGCTCCCGGCCGGAGGTCGACCGCGTGGGGGCGAAGGCGAGCGCCCTCCCCCCGGGCGGGTAGAGCCGATTTTCTTCGATCGCCGATGCATAGGCGGTCAGGTCGACCACGGTCGAGAGCAGGCCCGCGGACACGCCGACCTGCCCAGGGTAGGCGATCGGTCGCCCGGCCGCGTCGTACCCTTGCGCGAGCGATGCACGGATCGCCGCCGTATCGATCCCTTCGGTCGCGAGCGACGAGGGAGCCGTCCGTGTCAGTCCGGCCGGGAAAATGACACGCTCGACCACCGCTTCTTCGAACGGCTGGCCCCCCGCCCGCCGGACGACCGAGTCCAGGAGCGCGAAACGGTCACCGTCGTAGCGGAACCGACCGCCAGGGGGCGGATCGGAGGTATGGCTGAGGAGGTGCCGGACGCGTACGTCGCCCGGGAGCTGGATCCCGTAGTCCGAAACCGGGTCGTCGAGGGAGATCCGGCCTTCGGCGACGAGCTGCAGGAGGACGATGGAGGCGAACGTCTTCGTCAGAGACGCGACGTGGAAGACGGTCTGGGGAGTGGCCGGCACCCCTCGGGCCACGTCCGCCGAGCCGAATCCGGACGACCAGCGGACCGCGCCGTCGCACCCGATCGCGGCCGCCATGCCGGGGATCCCATACTGCTGGCGGAGGGTTTCGAGCCTGGCTGCGAGCTCGACTGTGTCCCGAGGAGGTGGCGGGGAGCCGGTCGGGTCCGTGCAGGCGAGAAGGACTCCGAGGAGAAGTACTCCTGGGAGACCTCGACGTCTCATGCTCGGAAGCTGATGTCTCATGCTCGAAAGTGACCTCTCATGCTCGGAAGCTAGGGATTCTACCCGGAGAAGGCTCAGGAAACGTTTCTCAGCGCGGCGCGGTCGACCTTGCCGAGGTGGGTGCGGGGAAGGGATTCCAGGAACACGACTTCACGCGGATACTTGTAAGGCTCGAGCCGCTCCCGAACCCAGGCGCGGAGCTCATCCGCGAGCCCGGAGTCCGGTCCTTTCCGCCGAACCACGCAGGCGCGCGGGACCGTCAGCCCGGCTTCCCCGGGGACCCCGACGACAGCGACCTCCTCGACCGCCGGGTGCTCGAGCAGACAACTCTCGACCTCGCGCGGAGAGAGCCATTTCCCGGACACCTTGAGCATGTCGTCGGCACGGCCGGCATAGGTGAAGATGCCGTCGGCGTCGCGCGAGACCATGTCCCCCGAGACGTACCACTCGCCGCGGAAGGCCTCCACCGTTCGGGCCATCCGATGCCAGTAGCCGATCGCGCGCGAGCCGCCCCTCACCCAGAGCCATCCCACCTGGCCGTCCGGGACGGGCGCCCCGTCGTCGTCCCTGACCTCGACCTCGAACCCCGGCACGGCCTTCCCGAGCGTGCCGGGCCGGACGTCGCCCGGGCGGTTCGAAAGGAAGATGTGCCACATCTCCGCGGTGCCGAGCCCGTCGAGGAGGTCGACGCCGAAGGCTATGTCCCAGCGGCGGTGGAGCTCGACGGGCAGCGCCTCGCCGGCGGTCGTCGCGAGCCGCAGGCACGATAGGTCCCGCTCCGACGCGCGCGGATCGTCGACCATCATCTGCACCATCTTGGGGACGTTCACGAGGATCGTCGGGCGATGACGGGAAATCTGGTCGAACACGACGTCCGCGGTCGGATGCTCGCGGAAAAGAACCGACGAGGCCCCGACGGAGAAGGGGAACAGGAGGTTCGATCCGGTGGCGTAGCCGAAGTAGAGCCTGGGGACCGACATCGTGATGTCGTCCTCCCGGATTCCAAGCACTCCCTTCCCGTAGCACTCGGTCGTGTTCGCGTAGGACGCGTGGGTCTGGAGGACCGCCTTCGGGCGTCCCGTCGTGCCGCCGGAGAACAGCCAGATCGCGGAGTCGTCCCGGTGCGTCCGAAAGCTGTCGCGGCGGGCGGGGGCGGTGGCCAGCGCCCCCGCGAGCTCGGGCTCGCGGGCGACGAGCAGGCGTCGGAAGCAGGGCGCACCCTCGGCCGCGCGGCGGAACGCGCCGGCCGCGTCCGCTTCCACGATCGCAGCCTTCGCTCGAGTGTAGCGCACGAAGTAGGCGGTCGCGTCGTCGGGGAGGCGCGGGTTGACCATCACCACGACCGCGCCAATCTTGAGGACTCCGAACAGGGCGCCGACGAACTCCGGACCATCGTCCAGCGCGAGGATCACCCGTTGCTCGGGCTCGACGCCGGCATCCGCGAGGACGCCGCCGTAGCGCGCGGCAAGCGCGGCGATCTCCGCGTAGGTCCAGTTCCGCTCGCCGGTCCGGAGCGCCACCCGGTCGCCGCGCCCCTCGCGGAGCCGGTCGTCCAGGAACCAGTCGGCCATGTTGAACTCTTCCGGCGGCTCGAACGGCATGGAGCGGGATGATACCCGAGGCGCGCGAACCCCGGCAACTGGCGGAGATGACGTGGGAGGACGCGCGTGAGCTCGACCGCGGGAAGACCGTCGCCGTGCTCCCGGTCGGCGCGATCGAGGCGCACGGTCCGCATCTGCCGCTCGCGACCGACGGCCTGATCGCCGAGGCGATGGCGCGTGAAGGCGCCGCGCGGCTCGATGAACGTGGCATCCCGGCCGTCGTCCTTCCTCTCCTACCCTACACGGTCGCGGGTTTCGCAGCGGCCTTCCCCGGCACGATCTCGGTGAGCGCTGGCACGGTGACCGCGCTCGTGGCCGACGTCACGCGCTCGCTCGGCCGTCAAGGCTTTCGCGCGGTCGCGATCGCGAACGCTCACCTGGACCCCGCACACCTCGCCTCGCTCCACGCCGCGCAAGGGGCCGCGGACCGCGAAGGAGGGATTCCGATCGTCTTCCCGGACCTCACCCGGAAACCCTGGGGAGGCCGGTTGACCGACGAGTTCCGGAGCGGCGCGTGTCACGCCGGACGCTTCGAAGGCTCGATCGTGCTCGCCGCGCGACCGGACCTGGTCCGCGAGGAGGTCCGGAGCGGGCTCGAGGAAGTCCCGCGGTCGCTCTCCGCGGCGATCGCGGAAGGGAAGCGGACATTCGAGGAGGCCGGTGGTCCGAGGGCCTACTTCGGCGATCCCGCGGCGGCCACGGCAGCCGAGGGGCGCGAGACGATCGCCGCCCTGGGCACGATCCTGGCCGACGCGGTCGTCGCGGCGCTCGGGGGAGGAGCGGAGTGAGCGGTTCGCTCGACCGTCGCAGCGCGGTCGTGACCGGCGGCGGCCGGGGAATCGGCGCCGCCGTCGCCCGCGCGCTAGCCGGGGAGGGAGCGCGGGTGGTGGTGGCGTCGCGGACGGCGAACGAGGTCGAGATGGTCGCCCGCGACATCGAGAGCGCGGGCGGCGAGGCGTGGCCGCTGGCGGTCGACGTCACGGATACCGGCTCGGTCGACGGGCTTCGAGCCTTCGCGTCCGAACGGCTGGGGCAGGTCGACGTCCTCGTCACGTGCGCGGGAATCGCCCACTCCGCACCCGTCGCCCGCCAGACGCTCGGGGAGTGGGAGCGGATCTTCGCCGTCAACGTGACCGGGACGTTCCTGGTCACGAAGGCGTTTCTTCCCCCGATGATGGAGCGCGGCTGGGGTCGGGTGATCCACATGGCGTCGGTGGCGGGGTTGTCGGGAGCGAAGTACATCGGCGCCTACGCGGCGTCGAAGCACGCGGTCGTCGGCTTCATGCGCTCCGTGGCGGCGGAGGCGGCTCCGCGCGGGGTCACGGTCAACGCGATCTGTCCGGGCTACGTCGACACTGCGATGACCGAGCAGTCGATCGAACGGATCGTGGCCACGGCCGGCCGGAGCGAGGCGGAAGCGCGGGCCGCGGTCCTGGCGACTTCGCCGCAGGGACGCCTGATCGAGCCCGACGAGGTTGCCCGCGCGGTTGCCTGGCTCTGCGAGGACGCCGCGCGGGGGATCAACGGGCAGGCGATCGTGATCGACGGAGGGGGTCTCCTGGCGTGACGCGATTCGAGATCGTGAATCCGGACGAGCTGGGCCGGCCGAGCGGCTTCAGCCACGGGCTGCTAGCGCCGCCGGGCGGGCGGCTCCTGTTCGTGGCGGGGCAGAGCGCCCCCGACGCGGGCGATTTCGTGGACCAGTTCGCGGCCGCGCTCGATCGAGCGCTCGCGGTCGTCCGCACGGCGGGAGGGCGGCCGGAGCACGTCGTGCGACTCACCGTCTACGTGACCGACATGGCCGCCTACCGGGAGTCGCGGGCGCGCCTCGGCGACGTCTGGCGCGCGGCGATGGGCCGCCACTATCCGGCGATGGCGCTCGTCGAGGTCGGGTCGCTGGTCGACGAGGGCGCCGTGGTCGAGATCGAGGCCACCGCGGTCCTGCCGGACGGGTCGACATGAAGAGTCCCGGGTCCCCGTGACGATGATCGAGCCGACGTCGTTCCTCTACGCTCACGATCCCGCGACCGGCGTGGCCACCGTAACGCTGAACCGCCCGGAGCGCCTGAACGCGCTGACGTTCGAGGTCTACGCCGAGCTGCGTGACCGGTTGCCCGCGTTGGGGACGCGCGACGGGGTCAAAGTGATCATCATCACCGGCGCCGGCCGCGGGTTCTGCTCGGGCGGTGACGTTGAAGACATCATCGGGCGGCTGCTGGAGCAGGACATGGCCCAGCTGCTGGCGTTCAC
>JAICNR010000209.1 GCA_025931135.1 Gemmatimonadota bacterium
CCTCGATCATACCTGTGGCTGCGGACAGCCACCGACCGCGATCAACCGCGGCCGTCCATGAGATCCATGAGGGCGTCCCGATCGGAGAGGTCGATGCCCGGACGAGCCCCTCCCTTCACGATCTTCCAATCGAGTCGGTAAACCGGAGGAGGACGGGTCCCGCCGTCGAGCATCGAGCGCAAGGCTTCCTCGACGAGAGAGGCCAGCGTTCGCCCGGTCTCGGCGGCGCGGCGCTTGAGGCTCCGCATGATCTCATCGTCGATGTTGAGAGTGGTGCGCATACAGATAAGCATATCGTCTGATGCAGATCGCTGTCACCTCGTCACTGGTCGCGGATCTCCGCGCAGGACGGCGCTCCATGGTAAGGCGGGCAAGACCTGTCAGGACTACTCGAGCGCCGCGAGCAGCTCCGCGGGAGAGAAGATCGGGAGGGTCGCCCCTTTGAAATCGGATGCGTTCCGCGTGACGATCGCTTCCGCCTCGGCTCCATGCCCCGCCTCATGGAGAACCGCGTCTTCATAGTCGTCGAGGTCGAGCTCCAGGGCGGCCTCGAGGACGGCGCGGGTCACGGCTGCAACCTCGAACATGCGCAGCAGCGTCCGGATCGCTCCGCGCGCCTTGTCGCGACCGATCGCGCGCGCGATCAAGTAGTCGAGGGTCGTCACCGAGGTGGCGCACAGGAGCCCCGCCAGCTCTTTTCGCTCGACCGCCGTGACGAGCCGGGCCGCGACAACAGCGTGCGGCGTGCGATCGAGAAGCAGATCGAGGACGACGTTCGTGTCGAAGAGGACTCTCAACCGTGCTTCTCTTCCAGGTGCCTCCGATGGTCTCGCTCATCCAGGCCCGAATCCCGCAGGATGCCTTGCAACGAACGAGTCAGGGGGGCGACGTCCTGGTCTTCCTTGTGCACCGTATCCAGAGCCCGGAAGTAGTCGGCGACCATCTTCGAGACGGACTTCCCCCTGCGCCGAGCGATCTTCTTCGCTCGTTCGATGAGGTCGCGCTCCAGCCGCAGGGTCAATTTCGTCTGATTCGGCATGACGTATACTCTAAGACATATTATACGTCAGGCTCTCCCTCCGTTCAATACCGTGCGCAACCAGCATGCCCCCCGCCTTCCCCCGGGGGGACTGCACTCTCCTGTATGTGAAGGTCCGGATTCGACGGCGTGCCGACGTCCACTCATTCCGGCCGCTACCTCTGCCAGACCGCGTACCCCGCGCTCCTCAGCTCGTCCGCCAGGCGCGCCTCCGTCGCCTGGGCCTCTGTGTACGTCATCGGATTGAGCCCCTTGTAGAGCTCAGGGACCAGGCTGATCCCGTACTTCCGAACGTACGAGTTCCCCTTGTGCCCCGCCTTGTGGTTGGCGAAGCGCTCCTCGGGCGGGAGGCCGCTCATGCCCACATAGAGGCAGATCGTGTGGGGTGCGAGGTTGGGGTTCTGGTCGACGAACCGCCGATGCTGCATGACGGCGGGGTCGAGGAGGACGACGTAGACGTTGTGCCGCCTGGCCGGAGGACTCACGCCTACCGGTACCCCGCCGCCTGGAGCTCGAAGAGCTCCGCGTAGCGGCCGCGCTCGGCGAGGAGCTGCTCGTGCGTGCCCATCGCCTCCACCTCGCCGTCCGCCAGGACCAGGATCCGGTCCGCCATCCGGACGCTCGAGAAGCGGTGGGAGATCAGGACCGCGGTCTTGCCCTGGCTCAGCTCCTTGAACCGCTGGAACACCTCGAACTCCGCGCGCGCGTCGAGCGCCGCGGTGGGCTCGTCGAGAATCAGCACCTGCGCGTCCCGCATGTACGCCCGGGCGATCGCGATCTTCTGCCATTCGCCTCCCGAGAGGTCGACGCCCGACTGGAAGCGCTTTCCGATCATCTGATCGTAGCCCTCCGGGAGCTTCACGATCATGTCGTGCGCCATGCTGCGCTTCGCCGCCGCTTCGATCCGCGCGCGGTCGTCCTGCGCGTCGACCCGGCCGACCGCGATGTTCTCGGCCGCCGTCATGTGGTAGCGCATGAAGTCCTGGAAGATCACGCCCAGGTCCGCGCGCAGCTCGTTGAGGTCGTATTCCCGGAGATCGTGCCCGTCGAGGAGGATCCGACCCTCGTCCGGATCGTAGAGGCGCGCGAGGAGCTTGACGATCGTGGTCTTCCCCGCGCCGTTCTCCCCCACCAGCGCCAGCACCTCGCCCGCCCGGAGCGAGAACGTCAGGTGGCGCACCGCCCAGCGCTCGGCGCCCGGATAGCGGAACCCCACGTCCTCGAAGTCGAAGCCGCGCGCGATCGGCCGCGGGAACGGGCGCGGGTTCTCGGGCGACAGGATCTCGGGCCGGATCTGGAAGAACGAGAACAGGTCGTCGAGGTAGAGCGCCTGCCCCGCCGTCTGCGAGAAGCCGATCAGGAGCCCCTCGAGCAGGTTCCGAAGCCGGCGGAACGATCCCGCCAGGAACGTCAGGTCGCCGATCGAGAACCTCCCGCGCAGCGTGCTCCACGCGAGGTAGGCGTAGGCCACGTAGTAGCCGACCGTGCCGAGCGTGGTCAGCACGCCGCCCCAGCCGGCGCGGCGCACCGCGAGCGCGCGGTTCGCGCGGTAGAGGTTCCAGGAGAGCCGGCGGTACCGCTCGATCAGGAAGGGGCTGAGGCCGAAGATCTTGACCTCCTTCGC
>JAICNR010000248.1 GCA_025931135.1 Gemmatimonadota bacterium
AGCTTCTTCGGTTTCCGCTCCCGGTTCTTCTCCACGATCGCATGCGCCGCCTCGAGGATGCGGCCGGTGGAGCGATAGTTCTGCTCGAGCCGGATCGAGACCGCTTCCGGGAAGTCGTCCTCGAACGTGAGGATGTTCCGGATGTCGGCACCCCTCCAGCCGTAGATCGACTGATCGTCGTCGCCGACCACCGTGATCGAGCGGTGCTGTTCGGTGAGGAGCTTCACGAACTGGTACTGCGCGTGATTCGTGTCCTGATACTCGTCGACGAGGACGTGGCGGAACTTCCTGCGGAAGGACGCCAGGAGCGCCTCGTCCTCACGGAGCTTGACCACCGTCTGCATGAGCAGGTCGTCGAAGTCGAACGCCCGGTTGGCGCGAAGCGTGGCCTGATAGCGGCGATACGCCTCGGCCACGGCGTCCTCCACGTGGCCCTGATGGAGCGCGGCGTACTGCTCCGGCGACAAGAGTCGGCTCTTCGCGTCGGAGATCCGGACACGCAGCCCATACGCGTCCAGCGAGCCGATCGACCAGCTCATGGCGTCCATGATCTGCTTGAGGATCTGGAGGGTGTCGTCGCCGTCGTAGATCGTGAACGAGCGGGGGTACCCGAAACGGTCGGCGATCTGGCGCAGGATCCGGGCGCAGACCGAGTGGAACGTCCCGATCCAGAGGCCCTGGATCCCTTCGACCCGGTCGGCGAGGAGCGTCAGCACGCGCTCTTTCATCTCCCCCGCCGCCTTGTTCGTGAACGTCACGGCGAGGATGTGCCGCGGGTTCACGTCGTGCTCCACGATCATCCACGCGATCCGGTGGGTGAGGACACGGGTCTTGCCGCTTCCCGCCCCGGCGAGCACGAGGAGCGGATCCGGCCCATGGGTCACGGCTTCGCGCTGAGCCGGGTTCAGAGACTCGATCACGACCCGTCCCCGCTGGCGGCCAGCGTGACGCGGAACGTCGTGCCGGCGCCGGGCTCCGCGGTCACGAGCTCGAGCGAGCCTCCGTGATTCTCCTCGACGATCCGTTTCGCCAGTGAGAGGCCGACCCCCCACCCTTGGGGCTTCGTCGACACCCCGGTCTCGAAGATCCGCTTGCGGAGCGACCACGGGACTCCCGGTCCATCGTCGGAGACCTCGACCATGGCCGTCCTGCCGCCGGGCCCCGGCGCCACCCGCAGCGCGATCTCGCCGCCCGTGGCCTCGAGCGCGTCCACCGCGTTCTTGACCAGGTTCTCCAGAGCCCATTCGAGCAGGGTGCGGTTCGCTTCCACCCGCGGCACGGGCTCGTAGTCCGTCGTCAGGCGGATCGAGCGCCCGCGGCGCGGCAGCCGCGCCCGACAGTATTCTTCTAGTTCGCGGACCACGTCCTGCAGGTCGAGCGGCGCCAGCTGGGGGTTCCGACCGATCAGCTCGAATCGGTTCGCGACCTTCGTCAGGCGGTCCAGGTCCTGCTCCATGGACGTCAGAGCGGCGCCGGTGTCGACCTCGCGGCGTTCGTCTCCGGGCGGGACGG
>JAICNR010000068.1 GCA_025931135.1 Gemmatimonadota bacterium
CGGGCGGACCCGCGATCCCCACGCTCGAGAGCATTCCGCGCGCGGAGGCGCAAAGCCGGACCGCGACGTCCGCCGACTCGACCGCCGACAGGTACAGGATCCTGGGAGCGGGTGGCGGGCTCGGCGGGGCTGGCTCCGGCCGCCACGCGACCGACCACCCGCTCTGCGCGCCTCCCACCACCCCACCGCCGGCGCCCCCCGCGCGCTCGACGCGGGCCCGGGCGCTCCACTCCGCCCATGCCGCGCGCTCCGCGGCGTCCGCCTCTGTCCGCGGGCGCGCGGGCCAGCGCTCTTCGCATGCCCCGTGCACGGCTCGCGCGAGCGCTTCCCCACTCTCTCCCGCGCCAGCCCCCTCGACCCAGGCAACCACCGGCGAGAGGCACCCGACCTGCCCCGCGAACGCGACGTCGTCGGCGAGCGCGGCGACGCAGGCCGCGGGATCCCCGGCCAGCGCCTCCCGGGTCAGGATCGCGGCCGAGAGACGCGGCCCATGGAGGACGAGACGCGTGGACTCCCTGACCTGTCGGCCGAGCTCGGCCAAGGTCTCCGCGCGACCAGTCGCGACGACCAGGTCCGCCGCCGCGAGCGCCACGGCGCCGGCCGCCGAGCCGCGTGGCCAGCCCGCGACCTGGATCGCGGCCCCAATGCCTGGATCGATCTCGCGCACGGTTGCGGCGAACCGCAGCGCCAGATCGTCCGCGCCGGCGGCGGGCTTGAGCCAGACGGGCGACTTGACCGAGAGCAGGTCGATCAGTTCGCCGACCGGTGTGGTGGGGACGCCGCGCGACGCGAGCGCGACGGCCAGGCGGGGGCCCAAGGCGGTCCGGAAGGCGCCCCCCATCTCGACGAATCCGTCCAGGGCTCGCGCGTCGCCGAGCTCGACGTTGACGCGGCCGAGAAGCGCCTCCCGCGACCACGCCCCGAAGCCCGCGTCCAAAACTCGCGCAATCGCCTCGGACGGAACGCCGTGATGAGCAGAGAGAGCGCGCTCGGCATCCCGTCGCGGGGCGTAGTCCGCATCCGCCCAGCGCGAGACGGCGCTCGCCAGAACCTCGATGACGTCGGCGACCGGCCGGGCGACGAGGGCTTCGCCGGCGCGCGCGAGCGCCTCGCACCGGGCGCGCGCTTCCGCCGCATCCGTGATCGGCCCGGTCAGCCCAGCCACAAGTCGGCGGCCAGCGAGCAGCCGCGCGCCTCGGCGCCGGGCGCGCGGCCGCGGAGATCGAACGACCATGCCCCGGTTCGCGTGCCGAGATCGCTCGTCTGGAGGGCGAGCGCGCTTCCCCGATTCGCCAGATCGACGTGCACGATCGCGCCGACCTCGCCTTCCGGGAGCTCCTGGCCGTCCAGCGGCTCGACGATCCGGACCCGCGCCCACGGCGGGACGACGAAGCCCCCGGGTCCCGCGTGGTCTTCGAGGAGAGCGCGACGGAGCCGAGCGTCGTAGTACTGGGTCGAGAGCTCCGTCATCCCGTATTCCGCCACTTGGAGCCCGCGGGGAATTCCCGTCCGCGCCATGATCCGCGCGCCGAGCTCGTCCGGGTCGGTCGCGACCCGGACGCCCTTGAACCCCCCGGTCACCATCGCCCGGCTTCCCGCAGGCAGCGACCACGACCGGGCTTCTCCGAGAGGCAGAGCGTGGTGGAACGCGAGCGCGGCACCCGCGATCAGCACGGGCTCGGCGTCGGCCACCGCGCGGTCGAGCGCGCCGGGCAGCGCCCCGGCCCCCAGGAACGCGGTGCCGGGCGCGCCGAACGCCTCGCGGAAGACCGCGAACATGTGGACCAGGGAGGAGTCGGGGGCCGCCCGCGGATCGGGACTCAGGAGCAAGCACCGGATCCGCTCGCGGTCGGGGATCAGCCAGTGTCGCGCCGACGAAACGATCGCAGCGTTGTAGAGCGCCAGCGAGTCGAACCGATGGACGCCCGGAGTCGACGTCGACGTGCCGGATGTCCGGAACGCGACGCGCTCCTGCTCTTCCGGGAACGTCGCCCAGCGCCCGACCTTGAACGCCCCGGTCGGGACCGCCGGGATCTCGCGCCAGCTCGTCACGTCGGCCGCCGCCGCCACGCCCTGGAACAGGCAGAATTGCCGGTAGACGGGATTGAACCGGAGCTGATGCGCGAAGACATCGCGCGCGAGCCGGTCGAATTCGCGTTCGTCCAGCGGGTCGCCCCAGCCGCGACCGATCGCCTCGAGGATCTCCGGGTCCAGCCGCGCGACCTCGCGCTGCCGAGCCGCTTCCAGGTCGGAGGTCAAACCCCGCGCGCGGTCGGCGACCAGATGTGCTTGTGGAGCTGGAGCTGGATGCGGACTCCCAACCGGTCCGCCAGAATCCATTCGGCGAGATCGACGGGCTCGATCTCGCCCCACGCCGGGGAGAACAGGACCGCGTGCCGCTCGGTGAGGCCGTGCTCTCCCACCATGCCGCGCGCCCATTCGTAATCGGCCCTGTCGGCGATCACGATCTTGATCTCGTCGTCTGCGTCCAGGTGGGCCAGGTTCTCCCACCGATTCCGGCCGACCATCCCGCTGCCCGGAGCCTTGAGATCCATGATGATCCGCACGCCGTCGGGAACGTCGTCGATGGGCCACGCACCACTCGTCTCGAGCAGCACCTCATGGCCGGCGTCGATCAATCGCTCGAGTAGGGTGACCGTCTCTTTCTGGATCAACGGCTCGCCCCCCGTCACCTCGACCAGCCGGCAGCCGTAACCCGCTACCTCGGCGACGACGTCGTCCACGGAGCGCTCAGTCCCTTCGAAGAACGCGTACTCGGAGTCGCACCAGCGGCAGCGGATGTGGCAGTACGTCAGGCGCACGAACACGCACGGACGGCCGGCGTGCGTCGACTCGCCCTGGATGGAATGGAAGATCTCGTTGATCCGCAACGGCATGCGAAGAATCTACTCGGCCCGCGGGTGCGGACCAAGGCGAATGCCCCTCAGCCGCCCTCCAGGAACTCGAACCGATAGCGCGCCAGGACCCTCCGCGCGACCATCACGCCCAGCTGGCGGGCCCGATCGACGGCACGCGGAGTGAACTCCAGCGGATCCAGCGTACGCAGGATCCGGTTCTCCGCCGCGATGTCGGGATCGGGATAGATACGGATCCGAACATGTGCGATTCTCGCGATGCGCTGGAACTCGGCGTCGAGTCGCGCGACAGCGTCGGGACCGCATCCGCCCGCCTCCAGGATCGCACGGCTCGCCCGGTACAGGGCCTGCTGCGTCCGATGCGCGCTCTTCACGTCTTCCTGCTTCGCATCCCGGCCCTGGGCCGTCTTCTGCTGGTACACGGCCGAGTACCCGCGTTCGGCCAGCGAGCCGAACCCGTGGAGATACTTGTACGGCGCGCTGATCGAGGAAACGATCACCAGATCCGCGCCGCTCTCCTCCGCGACGTCGGTCGTGAACGGGTTCCGGTCCTCGCCGTCCTGTACCTGGACGGTATAGTGGCCGATGCGGTACGGCCGGCCGGCCCGGTCCTCCAGCGTGACCGGCTGATAGAACGGATAGGTAGCCATCGACCCAACGGCCGCCAGGGCCATCGGCACGCCTCGGATCCGGAGGGTGTCGCTCCGGGCGTCGGGATCGGCGCGGAAGGGCTCGAGCGCGGGATGCCCCGGATCGACCCCGGCTTCCTCGAACACGCGAACGATCTTGTGTCCTTCCGAGCCGAGGATCAGATGGATCGCCTCGGGCCGCACCGGCTGCCGGCGGAACAGCTCGAGGATCGGCGCTTCGCGTTCCCCGACGACGAGTGTCAACGGATGGTTGAGGTCCACGGCGAGGATGGCGGCCTCGGTGCGGAGGTCCTCCCAGTCCCGTCCCTGCAGGACCTCGTGCCGGAGATAGTCGGCCATGGGCTCGAGCGTCCAGAGGGGGAACAGCATGTTGAGCGTGGACTCCGCGGCCCAGGACTTCCACGTCCGGCGGGACGCCCAGGCGGGCTTGGGTCCCACGCGGGCCCATTCGAGCGTCTTGCGCGACAAGCCTTTTCCCTCTCCCAGGAGCCGCGCCTCGAAGCGGCCTCGCCGCGTCGCTTCGTCGGAAACGGCACCCAGCATATCCGCGGGGCGCATCCCCGCGCAGGCGGCAGTCACGAAGAATGCGCCGGCCGATGATCCGACGACGAAGTCGATTCCGGGCGGCCCCGTCTCGCGCGCCTCGCCGTTCGCTCGAAACCCGGCCCGCAGGACGAAGCCTCGCTCGGCGAGAACCTCCATGACCCCGAAGTGATAGGCGACCGCCGGCACGAATCCGCCCAGGAACGTCCCGGCGATCGAGCGGGGAGCGGCGATGGAATCGATCGGGGGAGTCACGGGGACCTCCGGCATGACCGGGTCACCGCCATGCCTCGCACACGGAGTGGAGGTGCGTGAAGCTGCGCCCGGATTCTATGGCTTCCGTTCGTCCAGAGGCGCACCGCGGTGAGTTCCCTTGACCAGGAAGTAGCTCGCCGCAAGGGCAAACATGAGGGCAGCGACGCCGAGGAGTGCCGGCGCGGCTGTGTGCTCGAGATCGATCTGAACGATATGCCGGCCGACAGCGATCATCGCCACGATGAGAACCATCTCGATCCGGATTCGGTGTTGAACGAAGTAGAATCTCAGCATTTCAATCAGCTCCAGGCCCAGCAGAACGAGAAGGACGCCTGCGAAAACCTGCTGGACCGCCGCCTGCACGCCCTCAACCGTATCGATTGTCGCCAATTGATCTCGGACACCGTTGAAGAACAGCACGTATAGGATCGCGATGGCGATGACGATCGCGAGGACGAGTAACACCCCGACCGCGATCACGGCGGCTACCGCGAATCCCTTGGCCAGTCTCTCACCCGAGAACGTGGTTCTCATGGCTCTCCACCCTCATTGCTCACCCGACTCTCCGAACCCACCGAGGCCAGCGCGCGTCTTGGCCGGCGCGGGGCCGCCGACTACGTTACCCGTGACGCACGAAAACCGCATCCCCAATCGGAGGATCCCATGCGCCTGCTCGCCACGCTCCTCGTCGTTCTCGTCGCCGCTGCCTGCCAGAACGATGGCGACGGTTCGCTCGAAGAAGCGCCGCCCGACACCGTCTCCACGGCCTCCGACTCTGCCGGCGAGGAACCCCTGGTCGTCCCGACCCGCAGCGCCGAGCTCGAGCGGGACGCAGGATCGAAGCCCCAGGAGGTCATGGACTGGCTGGGGATCGACGGTGGCGACCAGGTCGCCGACATCTTCGCCGGCGGCGGCTACTACACGTACCTGCTGAGCGAGCGGGTGGGGCCGGACGGACGCGTTTGGGCGCAGGGCTACAGCCCCGGACTGGCCGCGCGCGCGGAGCAGGGCGACCTCGCGGGCGCGACGAACGTCGTGCTGGTGGACTCCCTGTCCTCCCTGCCGGACGGGGAGCTCGACGCCGCGATCATCATTCGCGGATTCCATCTCTTCCCCGATCCCGCCGAGCTCCTGGACGAGCTCGGCCGCGCCCTGAAGCCGGGCGGTGTCGTGGGGGTGGAGGAAGTGCGTCTGGGCCAGGAGTACGGGCACGACATGGAAACCCACCGGATGGGCGAGAAGACGGTGATCGAAGAGTTCCAGAAGCACGGGTTCGAGTACGTGGGCTCGAGCGACATCCTCTACAACCCCGACGATCCGCACACCGACTTCATGGAGGGCCAGCGCCACCTCGCCGACCGGATGCTCCTCAAGTTCGCCAAGCCCGGCGAGCCGACGACGTCGACCCCCCCGACCGCGCAGCGGTCCCGCTAGGAGGACGACCGCGCAGCGATAGAGGGGGGCCTGCCGTCGCGCCTAGGGTCCGGCCGGCGGCGGCACCCCGAGGAGTTTCGCCACCTCGAAGGCGTGGAGGTTCACCCACGCGCCGTAGTAGTTCACGTGCGGGGTGCCCGTCTCCCCACCGGCGACGCCGGTCAACCGGCGGGCGCGAACGGTGGGTGAGCCAAGGTGGTAGACGGTGGCGAGGACGCCCGGATTGCCGCCGATGTCGAGCCCGGCGATCCGCGCGTACACGAGGCGCGATTCCGCCAGTAGTGCGGCGGCGTACTCGAGGCTTCCGGGAACGGTCGTCAGCGCCTCGATGACCTGCTTCACATTCCGCCGCGGCCGGTCCAGCGTCGCGGCGACCTGCGGCTCGACCAGGACCGCGAGCCGGAACGAAACCTGCGCTGGACCCAGCGTCCACAGGTAGGGGCGCAGGGCGCGATCCTGTTCCGGAGGCAGACCCGCCTCCGCGCCGCGCTGATACGCGCGCTCCTGATCTGCCACCCAGCGCTCCAGGTCCTTCTCGCGCATCGAACCGGACACCGCGAGGAAGAGACTCTCCCCGAGGTCGTCCAAGCGGCCGACCAGGAGCGTCTCCTCCGCGGCGATGATCCCTCCGAGGGCGACCGGCGACACGTCGAAGGCGCGCGCGACCGACACGACCTGCTCGCGGTGACGGGTCAGCCATTCCCGCGCCGCATCCGACATCGGCGTCAGCGCCCGCTCCCGTTCCTCCTCGGGCAGCGAGTCCCAGCCCGGGTTTCCCTCCACCGCCACGAGCCCCTCGGGCAGCTCGGAGTCGGCTTCTCCGAACGCGTCCCCGAAGAGATCACCAGTGGGATCCTGTCCGCTGCGCCACCACGCGGCCGCGAGCACGCCGAGTGCGAGGGCTCCGACCACGAGCCCGAGAGCGAACGTCCGGCGACGGCCCGAGCCGCTCACTTCGCTTTGGCGAGCTTCCGCAGGAGGGCCAGATTCACGGCGTCCATGTCGTTCTCCTTCGGAGTCTCCAGGACCTTCGGCACTCCCTTCAGGCGCCGGTCCCGCATCACCCGGCGGAAAGCCGCTTCCCCGATCCGGCCGCGGCCGATATGCTCGTGGCGATCGACCCGGCTCCCGCACGGCTTCTGGGAATCGTTGAGATGCACGGCGCGGATCCGCTCCAGGCCGACCGTCTTCGTGAGCTCCGTCATCATGCTCTTCCAGCCAGCTTCGGTGGAGATGTCGTACCCGGCGGCGAACACGTGACAGGTGTCGAGGCAGATTCCCAGCCGATCGCTCTGCTCCACCCGCTCGATGATCCGCGCGAGCTGCTCGAAGCGGTATCCCACGTTCGCGCCCTGGCCGGCGGTGGTCTCCAGCAGGACGAGCGTGCCCTCGTCGGGCACCGCCTCGAACACTGCATCGAGCGAAGCCGCGACGCGGTCGAGGACCGCCCTCTCGTCCGCATCCACGTCCCCTACGGGATGCATGACGAGCGCCGAGAGGCCCAACCGCTGACATGTCCGGATCTCGTGCGCGAACGCGGTCCGCGACCGCCCCAGGATCGCGGGGTCCCGCGTCCCGAGCCGGGTCAGGTAGATGTCGTGGGCGAAGCACTCGCGGCAGGAGGAGGCCTCCCACGCCGCTCGAAACGCCTCCACATCCCGCTGGGAGAGGTCGCGCCCGCGCCACTGCCTCGGGCTCGAGGTGAAGATCTGGATCGCCGTGCAACCCAGCGCGTCGCCCCGCTCGAACGCGGTGTGGAGGCCGCCGGCGGTCGACATGTGGGCGCCCAGGAGCAACATGGCCGGGAGTCTAGGGTCTTGCCGTCGCGAGGCGCCAGCGGCGACCTTCGGGTCGTGCAGAGGGCGATCCTCATCCCGCTCGCGGTGCTGCTCGCCGCGCCGGCCGCTTCCGGTCAGACCGCCGTGGCTCCGGCGTCCGCTCGCTCGTCCCTGGGGCTCACCGTCTACGACGGCTTCGCGATCGTCCGCGAAACGCGGGCGGTCTCGGGCGGTCCGGCGAGCGAAGTGGTGTGGCCGGACGTGCCGCCGTCGCTCGACGCGGGGACCGTGGTCTTGCGCGCGGGCACCGCGCCGGTCGAAATCCGACGCCAGGTTTGGGAGGCGCCCCTGTCCGAGAGCGCCGCGCTCGCTTCCGCCGTCGGTGCCCCGGTCACGCTGGTAGGGCCGGACGGAACACGGATCCAGGGCGCGCTGGAATCCTCGGACGGCCCGACCGTCCGCGTTGGCGATCGGCTCGTCGTGGACTGGCCGGGAGCGGTCGAGCTCCCCGCCCCGGCCGACGCCGGCGCCGGGGCGGCGCTCCGCTGGGAGCTCGCGGCTCCCGCCCCTTCGTCCCTGACCGCCGCGTTCCTCGCGGACGGCTTGACCTGGGCCGCGGATTACACCGCCGTCCTCGACGACGATTCGATGACGCTCGACGGCTTCGTGACCGTCCACAACGCTACCGGCCTCGCGTTCCCGGAGACCGATCTCCAGCTGGTCGCGGGCGACGTACGGCGGGCGAGTGTCGGCGCCGGGCCCCAGCCCGCGATGCGGATGGCCGAGATGGCGGCGAACGACGTCGCGCAGTCCGCCCTCGGCGACGTCCATCTCTATACCGTGGACTCGCCCGTCACGATCGCTCCCGTCGGCTCGACCCGCGTCGCCCTGTTCCACGCCACGCGCGTGCCAATCCGTCGCGAGTACGTGCTGGCAGGACAGTCCTGGTGGTATCAGATGCCCGTTCCGGACCTCCCCGCCACCGAGCACCCCCAGATCCGGATCCGGTTCGAAAATGACGGCGTCGCCGGCGCGGACCAGCCGCTACCCGGCGGCGCGCTCCACGCCTGGCGCGCGGACGACCGGGGTCAGCTCCAGTTCGTCGGCGGCGCTCCCGTCCCGCACACTGCCGCGGGCGAGGAAATCGTGGTGACGATCGGGTCCGCCTTCGATCTGGTGGCGGAGCGCGTCCAGACCGACTACCGCCAGCTCGACCCGCGCACGTTCGAGAGTGCCTGGCGGATCGAGATCCGCAACCGCGGCCGGACGGCGGCCTCCGTGCTCGTGGTCGAGCAGATGCCGGGATTCGAGTGGACGATCGTCGAGGAAAGCCATCCGCACGAGCGGGTCGACGCCCAGGTCGTCCGCTGGACCCTGCCCGTTCCCGCCGGGGGCGCGGCCACGCTCACGTACCGGGTCCGCGTCACGCAGGGTTGAACGAGACCCGGAGCCCGCGGGTCTTTTCGTCGTGAACTTCTGGGAAGCCCTCTCCTCGGCCCTCCAGTCCCTCCGCGCCAATAAGCTGCGGTCCTTCCTGACGCTCCTCGGCATCATCGTGGCCGTGACCTCGATCATCGCCGTGGTGACCGTGATCCAGGGCCTCAACTCGAAGGTCTCCGAGCTCGTCACCGGACGCGGCGCAGACGTGTTCATTCTCGACCGGATCGGGACCAGCGAGGCGTTCAGCTCGCAGGCCATGATCGAGGCGCTCAGCCGCCCCGAGCTGACCGCCGAGGACGCGGAGGCCCTCTCCCGCGAGGGCACGACCCTGGCCTACGTGGCGGCCGAGGCCGCCCAGCGCGAGGACGTGTGGGGCGGGAACCGCCGGGTCGAGGACATGAACGTGAACGGCGTCGGTCCCGAGTATCCCTATCTCTCGACGTTCGAGATCGCGCGCGGACGGCATCTCTCGCCGCTCGAGATCGATCGCGCACGACCGGTGGCTGTGATCGGGGAGGAAGTGGCGAAGGAGCTCTTCCCCACTCGCGATCCGCTGGGCGAGGCGATCCGCATCCGGGGGCGTCACTTCTCCGTGATCGGCGTCGCCAAGCCTCAGGGCTCGACGTTCGGGGTCACGCAGGACGACTTCGTCGTCATCCCGTTGCCGGTCTGGCAAAAGATCTTCAGCCGGCGCGAGAGCGTGAGCATCTCGATCAAAGCGGCCGACCCCAACGACATCCAGACTTCGATCGACGAGGCGCGCATGATCATGCGCGTTCGCCACAACCTCCGGCCGTCGCAGCCCGACGATTTCGGCTTCATGACGACCCAGGAGCTCCTCGACCTGTACCGCAAGATCACGACCGGCATCTATTCCGCCCTCGTGGGGCTGGTCGCGATCTCCCTGGTCATCGGAGGAATCGTGGTCATGAACATCATGCTGGTGGCGGTGACCGAGCGCACGCGCGAGATCGGGATCCGGAAGGCGATCGGCGCCCGCAGCCGGGATATCCTGCGCCAGTTCCTCACCGAGGCGGTGATCCTCGCCGCCCTCGGCGGGCTGGCCGGCGTGGCGCTGGGGTTCGGGATCGCGATCCTGATCTCTCAGGTGACGCCGCTTCCCTATTCCCTGCGCTGGTGGTCGATCGCGCTGGGGATCGGGGTCTCCTCACTGGTCGGGATCGTGTTCGGGATCTATCCCGCAGCCAAGGCTTCGCGGCTGGATCCGATCGTGGCGCTGCGTCATGAGTGAGACGCCCGTGGGGCTAGGCGGCCGGCTGCGCGACAGCCAGGGCTTCACGCAGTTTCGCGAGAGCGCCCGTATGGCGCTGGACACGCTCGTCGCGCACAAGCTGCGCTCCTTCCTCACGATCCTCGGCATCGTGATCGGTGTCACCGCGATCGTCGGCATGACTTCGCTCGTGCGCGGTCTCGACGAGTCGATCGTCGGCGACATCAAGGAGATCGGCGCCAATCACCTGTACATGCGGAAATGGGGCGGCCGGATCGTCGCCGGCGAGCGCGAGTTCCTCCGTCTCGAGCGACGACCGGAGATCAGCGAGGCCGACGTGCGGGCGATCGAGCGCGAAGTCCCCACGATCCAGAACATCGACGTGATGCTCGGGACCGGCCCCTTCCCGGTGCACCGATCGCTATCGTACGGCGCAAACGAGACCGACGAGGACATTCTCGGTGTCAGCGAGCAGTACCCCATCGTCAGCGCCGCCGACATGGCGAGCGGCCGCTTCTTCACGGCCAGCGAGGTGCGGAACTCAGCGCGTGTGGTCGTTCTCGGGCAGGGCGTCGTCGACGTGCTCTTCCCGCACATCGACCCGGTGGGAAAGACGATCCGACTCGGAGGATTCACGTATTCCGTGCTGGGGGTGTTCGAAGAGCAGGCTCTTCTCCTCTTCGGCCAGACGAAGGACGACCGGGTCGTGATTCCCTACACGTCGCTCCACCGCGACTTCGAGACCGGCGCCGAGATGGACATCATGATGGTCATGGTTCCGACTAGCGCCGATGCGGTGGACGATACCCGAGACGAGGTGACGTTCCTCATGCGAGCCCGCCACAACCTGCGTCCGGGCGAGGAAAACGATTTCGACATCATCACCCAGTCGAACTTCCTCGACCTGTGGGACCAGATCACGAACTCGATCTTCCTGGCAATGATCGTGATCAGCTCGATCGGGCTGATGGTCGGAGGCATCGGCGTAATGAACATCATGCTGGTCAGCGTGACCGAGCGGACCCGAGAAATCGGCGTCCGTAAAGCCCTCGGCGCCAGACGTCGCGACATCCTGTGGCAGTTCCTGATCGAGGCCGTCGTGCTGACGGGGATCGGCGGGGTGTTCGGAGTGCTGATCGGGAGCGCCCTGGGCGCGGGTGTCGCCAAGCTGATCGACTTCCCGGTCTCGCTCCCGCTCTGGTCGTTCGCGCTCGGCGTCGGCTTCAGCGCCGCGATTGGGATCTTCTTCGGGCTCTTCCCCGCCAGCAAGGCAGCCAACCTCGACCCGATCGAGGCGCTCCGCTACGAGTGACGGCGCGGTAACGCCAGGTCCTACGGCGTTTCGAGCTGGATCCCCTCCTGGACCGCGCGCCGCTGGAGCGCGTTCGCGCTGTCGACGAGGACGTTGTGGGTGTCGACGAGCGCGGAGTATTCCGCGTACGTGCCCTGCATGACCGCGAGCCGCTCGTTGTGCGTGTCCACCGCCTCGTTATAGCGGTCGATGTCGCGCAGATACTGGCGGTGCTGTGGGGTCGGCAGCCGGCCGCTCACCGCCTGCCGCTCCCAGTGGCCGAGCCGCTCCCCGGCCGCGGTCAGGTCCCGCTTCGCGCGATCGAGCTCGATGTCCATGCTCGCGAGCGCGCGCTTCAGCGAGTCGATCCGAGCGGACTGCGTCCCCAGGTCCGCCCGGATCGCGGTCCACGCCGCTCGCTCCGGAGCCTGGCCCTTCCAGCGCACCCAGCCCCAGACGACGAAAGCCAGCGCGACGAGGCCGGTCAGTGCGAGGAAGACGCGGAGCTGCCGCGTCGCCCTCACGCGCCCGAGCCGGCCGGCGCGGCGAGACTGGCCAGCTCGCGCTCGACCGTCGCCCACTCCTCCGTGAGGTCCTGGACGCGCTTGGACGCGGCGCGCTCCTCCTCCTCGAGCGCCTGCACATCGGCGCGGTCGGTTCCCGCGTAGAACGCGGGATCGGCGAAGCGTGCGTGGAGCTCCTTGAGTCGCGCTTCCGCGCGCCCGACCTCTTCCAGCAGACGATCCCGCTCCGTCGCGAGCTCGGTCGCGCGGCGGCGGCGGGCCCGCTCGCTCACCGCC
>JAICNR010000120.1 GCA_025931135.1 Gemmatimonadota bacterium
GGATGTCTTCGACTACGGCACGGCCGCGCGCGCGCGCCGGCTCGGCTACGGCGGGTCGGCGGCCGGCAAGACCGGAACGACCAACTCGACGCGCGATGCCTGGTTCGTGGGCTACACGACCGAGATCGTGTCCCTGGTGTGGGTCGGCTACGATGACAACGCCCCGATCGGCCTCTACGGGGACAGCGCGGCGCTTCCGATCTGGGTCGAGTTCATGAAGCGCTCGGGCTATGGGGACCGGAGCCCGGAATTCCCCGCGCCGCGCAACATCGTGCTGGTGGAGATCGACCCCGGGACCGGCCTGCTCGCCGCGCCCGGATGCCCGGCTACGCGGCACGAGGCCTTCATCAGCGGTACCGAGCCGACCGAGGAGTGCTACGAGCACGGCGCGGGAGGCGAGGACGGGTGGTGGATCTTCTGACACGCCCGGTCGTCGTTCTGACGCTGGGGCTGGCGCTCGCCGCCTGCGGCCGCGGGCGCGAGGAAGGCCCCCGCACGGAGCCTCCCGTGCGCGAGGCGCCCGATACCGGCACCACGGAGGCGGCGGTAGCGCCGCCCGCCCCGCGCGAGATCTCTACCGACCGCGCGGACGCGCGCGACCCCGCCGCCGGGACACCGGCGCGCGAATCGAGCCTCCGGGTAGTCGAGGAGGGGAAGGGCTACCTGATCGCCGGCCAGTCGGACGAGGCCGCCCGCCGCTTCTCGACCGCGACCCGAATTGATCCCACGAACGGCTTCGCCTACTATTGGCTGGGACGCGCCCGCGTCGCGGAAGGTGATCGTCCAGGGGCGATCGGCGTCCTCGAGAAGGCCGAGTCGCTGCTCGGACCCTATCCCGAATGGCGTGCCCAGGCACGCGCGCTCCTGGATCAGCTTCGCTGATCGTCCGCCGAGGCCCGGCGAGAGGGGCCGACATGGACTGGGACAGAGAGCGCGAGCGCATGGTCCGCTGGCAGATCGCCGGCCGCGGAGTGCGCGACCCCATGGTCCTCGAGGCGATGGGGGCGGTTCCCCGGCACGAGTTCGTCCTCCCCGAATATCTCGATCTGGCGTACGCCGACCGCCCGCTGCCGATCGGCCTCGACCAGACGATCAGCCAGCCCTACATCGTGGCCTACATGACCGAGGCGCTCGAGCCGGGACCGGACGACCGGGTGCTCGAGGTCGGGACGGGCTCGGGGTATCAGGCCGCTGTCCTGGCTGAGATCGCGACGCGGGTCGCGACCATCGACATCTCTCCCGTCCTGGCACGGCGGGCCGGGCGAGTGCTGCGCGAGCTGGGCTACGGCAACGTGACCGTGATCGCGGCGGACGGACGGCGGGGACTTCCACGCGCCGCTCCGTTCGACGCGATCCTGCTGGCGGCGGCTCCGGCCCGGATTCCCGCCGCTCTCGTCGATCAGCTTGCCGTCGGCGGACGGCTCGTGGCGCCGATCGGCGAAGGATTCGATCAGGTGCTCCGCCGCTGGCGCCGCGTCGGCTCGGGACTCGAGGTCGAGGACCTGATCCCGGTCCGCTTCGTCCCCCTGACCGGCGAAGGCCGCTGACGGTGGACCGGGTCTACCGGCGCGGGTAAGATCGGGGCCCCATGCATCCTCCCGGGGCCGCGCCCCCCCTCTGGACGATCCTGCCGTTCGCCGCGCTGCTCCTGACGATCGCGCTGCTTCCGCTCGTCCGCCCGCACTGGTGGGAGAACCACGTTCACAAGGGGCTCGTCGCCGCGGGGCTCTCAATCCCCTCTCTCCTCTGGCTCGCGACACAGGGCGAGTCCCGCACGCTCCTGCACGCGGTCCAGGACTACATCTCGTTCCTCTCGCTCCTGGGCTCCCTGTTCGTGATCTCGGGCGGCATCCATCTCCGGGGATCGCTTTCCGGCACCCCGCTCGGGAATACCGCGGTTATGGCGACGGGCGCCGTTCTCGCCAACCTGATCGGCACGACCGGGGCTTCGATGCTCCTCATCCGCCCGCTCCTGCGCGCGAACGCGGCGCGGCGCCGGAAGGCACATGTCGTCGTGTTCTTCATCTTCGTCGTGTCGAACTGCGGCGGGCTCCTCACCCCGCTGGGCGACCCGCCGCTGTTCCTGGGCTTCCTGCACGGAGTGCCGTTCCTCTGGACCCTCCGCCTGTGGGGACCCTGGCTCGTGGTCTGCGGTCTCGTCCTGGCGGCGTTCAACATCGTCGACCAGTGGATCCTGGCGCGCGAGGAGAAGCAGTACCCGGAACCCCTGCTCGAGGAGGTGATGGCGCACGGGACGCCGGGAATCGACGGACGCAGGAATTTCGTCCTGCTCGGCGGCGTGGTGGCGATCATGCTGGGGCGGGGCGAGGGGTGGACCACGGACGGCACGAGCTGGCCGTTCGGCGTCCAGGAGGCGGCGATGCTGGGCCTGGCGGTCGTGTCGCTGGCGATCACCCCGCGCGGTGTGCGCGAGGCGAACCGGTTCAGCTTCGAACCGATCCTGGAGGTCGCGGCCCTGTTCCTGGGGATCTTCCTGACGATGGGCCCGCCGCTGCTCTATCTGAACGCGCGCGGCGCCGCTCTCGGGCTCGATGCCCCGTGGGAGTACTATTGGGCGACCGGACTCCTCTCGAGCTTTCTCGACAACGCCCCCACGTATCTGACGTTCGCGGCAACGGCGGCGGGAAGCTTCGGGGTTCCGGTGTCCGAGGTCGACTATCTGAGCGACCTCCTGGCCCAGGGTCCAGACGCCACCCGCACACTGAGCGCGATCGCGTGCGGGGCCGTGATGATGGGCGCGAACACGTACATCGGGAACGGACCGAACTTCATGGTCAAGTCGATCGCCGAGAGCCAGGGCGTCGCGATGCCATCGTTCCTCGGGTACATGAAGTGGTCGGGGGTCGTCCTGCTGCCGATCTTCGCGATCGTGACCCTTCTCTTCTTCCGATGATGCCCACGACGACGCTGGCGACGCTCTACGCTGGAGGCACTCCGTGACTCACCCCTGGCACGATCTCGATCCGGGCGCCGACGCACCGCGCGAGTTCTACGCGGTGATCGAGATCCCGAAGGGCGGCAAGGTGAAGTACGAAGTCGACAAGCCGAGCGGCATGCTGCGCGTGGACCGTGTCCTCTACTCTTCGGTCGTGTACCCGGCGAACTACGGCTTCATCCCCCGCACGCTGGGGGAGGACCACGACCCGCTCGATGTGCTCGTGCTCATGCAGGAGCCTGTCCAGCCGCTGTCGATGCTGCGCGCGCGACCGATCGGCATGATGATGATGGACGACCAGGGGCTCAGCGACGAGAAGATCCTCTGCGTGCATCTCGACGATCCCGAGTACCGCGGGTACCGGCACATCGACGAGCTCCAGCCCCACCGCCTGGCCGAGCTGCACCGCTTCTTCGAGGACTACAAGAAGCTCGAGCAGAAGGCGGTCCGGGTCGAGGAGTTCGTGGGGCCGGAAGAGGCGGTGCGGACGGTGGGAGAGGCGATCGAGCGCTACGCGGTGGAGCACGGTGCAGGCGCGAGCGGAGACGCGCGGTGAGCCGCCGGTCGATCGGCCTCGACGACGCGCTCCACCGCTATCTGCTCGACGTATCGCTGCGCGAGCCCGACGTCATGCGGCGCCTGCGCGAGGAGACTGCGGCGCGCGAGGACGCCAACATGCAGATCGCGCCCGAGCAGGGCCAGTTCATGGCGCTCCTGGTACGACTCGGCGGGGCCGAGCGGACGCTCGAGATCGGAACGTATACGGGCTATTCGGCGCTGGCCGTTGCGGCGGCGTTGCCCCCTCACGGGCGAGTCACCGCCTGCGAGATCAGCGCGGAGTTCGCGGAGATCGCGCGCCGATGGTGGGTGGAGGCGGGGGTGGCCGAGAAGATCGACGTGCGGCTAGGTCCGGCCGTCGAGTCCCTGGACCGGATGCTCGAGGAGGGACTCACCGGCCGCTTCGACTTCGCGTTCATCGACGCGGACAAGAAAGCCTACTCGGAATACTGGGAGCGTTGCCTGCGACTCGTGCGGAGGGGCGGCTTGATCGTCGTCGACAACGTCCTCTGGGATGGGCAGGTCGCGGATCCGGCCCATACCGAGGACGCGACGGAGGCGATCCGCGCGTTCAACGCGCGCGTGCGCGACGACGATCGCGTCGATCTGTCGCTGGTGCCGGTCGGCGACGGACTGACGCTGGCGCGGGTGCGCTAGGCGCGGGGCACGCCCCCCGCAAGGCCGCAGTAGGCGATCGCGGCACGGGCGAGAGTCTCCGCCGTCCGCTCCACCGATTCCAGGTCGACCCACTCGACGACCTCGTGCGCACCGGCGCCGGCGGGGCCGAACACGGCGGTCTCGATCCCCGCCGCTCCCAGCAGCGCCGCGTCCATCCAGTAGGCCACCCCGATCCGTTCGGCCTCCCGGCCGAGCGCCTCCCGCGCTCCGTCCGCGAGCGCGCGAACGAGCGGACCGCTTTCGGCGGCCTCGAACGGCTCCCTGGCGAGCGCGACGCGGGCGGCGAGCTTCGCTCCGGCCGAACCGACCCGCTCCAACCGGGCCTCGATCTCGGCCAGCGCGTCCTCGGCGGTCTCGCCCGGGATCGTCCGGCGCTCGACACCCGCCACCGCGCGCGCGGCGTACGTGCTCCAGCCCGTCCCCCCGGCCAGCGTGCCCACGTGGAGCGAGGGGGGTCCGACGCGCGGATGCGGTGGCCGCCCCGCGAGCTCGCGCTCGAGCCCGGCCACCTCCGCGAGGGCGCGGCCGATCGCGAGGTTCGCGTCCACTCCGAGATCCGGCCGACTGCCGTGCGCCGCCCGGCCCTCGGCTTCGATCTCGATCCACGCGAATCCCTTGTGCGCGAGGCACACCGCGAGCTCGGTCGGCTCCGTGACGATCGCGCCGTCCGTTCTCGCCCGTGCGATCACGGCGCTGGTGCCCAGGCTCGCCACCTCCTCGTCCGCCACCGCCGCCACGACCAGGTCTCCGGCGAGCTCGATTCCCGCGTCGCCGAGAGCCTTGGCCCCCGCCAGGCACGCGGCGATCGAGCCCTTCATGTCGTAGGAGCCCCGGCCATAGAGACGTCCGCCCTCGATCCGCGCATCGAAGGGATGTTCCATGTCGTCCACCCCGACCGTATCGAGATGTCCGTTCCACATGAGCGAGCGGCCGCCGCCGGTCCCGGGCCGGCGGCCGATCACGCTCGGACGCCCCGGCTCCGACTCCACGACCTCGACCCCCATGCCGAGAGACCCCAGGATCTCCCCCACGAGCGCCGCGATCGGACCTTCGCCCGGAGCACCGGGGACAAGCGTGGGGTTCCGGGAGTCGACGCGAACGAGCTCGGCGAGGGTATCTCGAACGAAACCCCCGTCGATCGCGAGCTCGAGCGTCCGCTTCAGGACTCCCTCAGGTCGCGGCCGGTCATGGGGCGCGGCTTCTCGAGCCCCTGGAACCCGAGCAATGTCGGGACGGCGTCGCAGAGCGCGCCGCTCGAGCGAAGCGTTCCGCGAAAGTCGCGCGATACGAGGATGCACGGCACGGGGTTCGTCGTATGGGCCGTGTGCGGCGAACCGTCCGGCTCGATCATCGTCTCGGCGTTGCCGTGGTCCGCCAGGATCAGGAGCGCACCGTCCGGAGCAAGGGCCAGGAAGGCATCGACCACCCGCCCGAGACAGGCGTCCACTGTTTCGACCGCGAGGATCGTCGCCTCCAGGACGCCGCTGTGCCCGACCATGTCGGGGTTCGCGAAGTTCAGGATGAAAACATCGTGTCCCCCGACTGCGAACGACGCAACGAGGCGGTCCGTGACCTCGACGGCCGACATCTGGGGCTGCAGGTCGTAAGTCGCCACCTTCGGCGAGGGGACGAGGATCCGCTCTTCGCGCGCATACGGCGCCTCCCGACCTCCGTTGAAGAAGTACGTGACGTGGGCGTACTTCTCGGTCTCGGCGATCCGGAGCGTCGAGAGACCCTCGCGCTCCCAGACGTCGGCCGCGATCTGATCGAGCTGCTTGGGACCGAACGCGACCGGCAGGTCGAACGTCTCGTCGTACCGGGTCATCGTCGTGTAGTGGAGATCGAGTGGCAGAGAGCGATCGAACCCGTCGAAGCCGGGATCCGTGAACGCGCGGGTGAGCTGACGCGCGCGGTCGGCGCGGAAGTTGAAGAACACGACCGCGTCTCCGTCCGACACCCTCGGCGTCCCGTCGACCACGATCGGTTTGACGAACTCGTCGGTGATATCGAGCGCGTAGCTCTTCCGTAGCGTCGCGACGGGGTCCCGCGTCACCACTTCCGCACGGTCACCGGTCAGCGCGTCCCAGGCGATCTTCGTCCGCTCCCACCGGCGGTCCCGGTCCATCGCGTAGTAGCGGCCGATTACGGTCGCGATCGACCCTGCGCCCCGGGCGCCGATCACGCGCTCGAGCTCCTCGAGGTAGCGCACGCCGCCCGTCGGCGACGTGTCGCGACCGTCCATGAACGCGTGAACGGCAACCGACCCCACGCGCTCGCGGTCCGCCAGCTCGAGCAGGGCAAAGAGGTGCGCGAGACTCGAGTGTACTCCTCCGTCCGAGACGAGACCGAGCAGATGGAGCGTGGAGCCGCGCTCCCGCGAGTGGGCCGCGGCCGCCACGAGCGCGGGGTTCGCGAAGAAGCTCCCGTCCTCGATCGTTTCGTCGATCCGGAGAATGTCCTGCTTGACGACCCGGCCGGCACCCAGGTTCAGGTGACCGACCTCGGAGTTCCCCATCTGGCCGTCGCTCACCCCCACCGCGCGACCGGAGGCGTTCAGGGTCGTGAAGGGATACTTCTCGCGCAGATCGTCGAAGACGGGAGTGCGGGCCAGGGCGACCGCGTTCCCTTCCCGCGCCTCGCGGAGCCCCCAGCCGTCCAGCACGATCAACCCGACCCTGCGCACAGCTACGGCCCCTTCTGGAGAGGCCGCTCAAAACCGGTGAAGATCAAGGCGCGCGACGAGTGAATTCCGAGGCGTACGAAGTGGTACGCCGCAGGAAGGCACGAGGAGCGCAACGCAGAGATTCGCCGGTTTTCAGCGGCCGGATCAGATGCCGGCTCGCTTGCGGCTCTTGTTGACAAACTCCCCCGCCACCCCAACCGCGTCGTTCGCTACCTCGTGCCACTTCTCGCTGCGCTTGGAGAGTTTCTTCCGCGTCTTGTCGCCGCGCTCGGGGGCGTACAGGATCGCGATCACGCCGCCCAGCGCCACGCCGAGCAGGAGCCCACTGAAGAATCCGCTTCTACACATCGTCGTCCTCCCATCCGGAGTTTTCGTCCATGGATTCCCGGATCGCGGCCAGAACCGCGTCCGCCCGCTCCCGGAGTTGATCGATCGACCCGTCGTTCACGATCACGTAGTCGCAGGCCTCGACCTTCTCGTCGTCGGGGATCTGCGTCTCCATGACGCGCCGGAAGCGCTCGGCGTCCATACCCCGGCTCCGCCGGAGCCGTTCCTCGCGGGCCGAGGCGGGGGCGGCGACGAGCACGAGGACGTCCAGCACCTCTCCGAGGCCGAACTCGAAGACGAGTGCGGCATCGATCACCGTCAACTCCACGCCCTCCCCGCGTGCCCGCTCGAGCTCCTGATCCAGCCGCTCGAGGAGCGGCGGGTGGACGATCGCGTTCAGCCGCGCGACCCGGGCCGGGGAAGCGAAGGCGGCGTCCCCCAGGGCCCCACGATCGATCCCGCCTCCGGGCCCCAGGATCCCGGACCCGAACTCGGCCACGAGAGCCTCCCGCGCCTCGGCGTCTTCTTCCAGGACCTCGTGCCCCAGCCGATCCGCGTCGACGACCGTCACCCCCAGCTCGCGCCAGCGATCGGCGACCGTGGTCTTCCCGCTCGCCACATTGCCGGTCAGGCCCACGGTCAGCACCGGATGGCTACGAGCCGCCGGCCTCCCC
>JAICNR010000110.1 GCA_025931135.1 Gemmatimonadota bacterium
TCGATGTGGATGTCGCTCGCTCCGCGCTGGACGGCGTCGGCGAGGAGCGAGTTGATGAACTTGACGACCGGGGCGGCTTCGACCTGGGCGGCCAGGACGTTGTAGTCCTCGTCGTCGGACACCTCCTCGACGACTTCCATCTCGTACTCGCCCAGGTTCTCCATCAGCTGGCGATACGAGCCTTCGCCGGTACCGTATCCGGAGCTCCTCTTCGTAGGGCTCGATGTGGACGTCGCTCGCTCCGCGCTGCACGGCGTCGGCGAGCAGGGAGTTGATGAACTTGACGACCGGCGCGGCTTCGACCTGGGCGGCCAGGACGTTGTAGTCCTCGTCGTCGGATACCTCCTCGACGACCTCCATCTCGTACTCGCCGAGGTTCTCCATCAGCTGGCGATACGAACCCTCGCCGGTGCCGTAATGCGCGGCGATCGCCTCGACGATCGAGAACTCGTCGGCGACCACGGGCTCGATCTCGTAGCCGGTCAGGAACTTGAGATCGTCTATGATGGTCCAGTCGGTAGGATCGCCCATCGCCAGCACGATCGCGTTGCCGTCGCGCCGGACCGGGAAGACCTCGTATTTGTTCGCGATCTCGACGGGTATCAGCTTGAGGACGGCGGGCTCGACGTCGAGCGAGCCCAGATCCACGCCCCGCACGCGGAACTGGCGCTCGAGCATCATCGTGATCGTCGCCGACTCCACGAAGCCGAGCTCGATCAGGTTGTAGCCGAGCTTGTGACCGTTGGCTTTCTGGCGGGCGTGCGCCTTGGCGATCTGTTCGGAGGTGACGAACCCCTCCTGGAGCAGCATGGCCGCGATGTTGAGCCCCGACCCCGAGCGGTCCGGCAGGACCTCGACCGCACCCCCGGTGGACGGCTCACGGCTCATCGGGCCCGGGCTCGAAGGGGGTTCGAGATTCTTGGCGCTGGAAGATCGGCTCATCTGTTCCATTCTCGGCCTGTTATTCGCCCTCGCTCGGGGCACTCGTTCCCCTCAAGCGGGTCGCTTTCTGCAAGACGCGGAGTCGCGCGGGGCCTACGCCATCGACCGACAGGAGATCGGTCCAGTCGCGGAACATCCCCCGAGCCTGCCTCTCGCGGAGGACAGTTTCAGCAAGTTTTGGACCGAAGCCGGGAAGCGAGGCCAGAAACGCTCCGTCCACGGCGTTGAGATCCGGCAAACCACCATGGCTGGATAGCGTTGCATATCTGTGGCCATCCCCGGCGCCGGCGGCCTCCCAGGCGAGGAACGGCTGGAGCTTCTCCAGCGTCCGCGGGCCGATGCCCTTAACCGCGAGCAGGTCGGCGGGACCTCTGAAGGCGCCGTGGGCCGCCCGATGCTCGACGATCGCGATGGCGGTCACGGGGCCGATTCCGGGCAGCCGGTCCCACGCGGCCCGTCCGGCGGCATTGGGATCGATCGTCTCCGGCCCCGACGCGGCCAGCTCCTCCTCGGCCCCGAGGGCCAGCGCGGCGGCGTACCATTCGGGCCGCGGGTCTCCCGGTCCCACGCGCGCGGCGAGCTCGGCCACCGTCGGAGGGGGCGGTTGGTGGAGCGGCTCGGCGGCCGTGGCGAGCGACCGATCGAGACCGGTCCAGCCGGACAGGGCGCCCGCGATCCAGACCGCGGCCAGCGTGGCCGCGGTCCTCCGCTCGCGGGCCGTCCAGCCGTCGTGCATCGCCCTTCCTCCTCGTGCCTCGATCTGCCCGGCCAGCCCCATGCGCGCGAGCCCCGTATAGTGTTTTCGACGACCCGTTGCGGCCGAGCTACAATTCCCGTGCCGACGGGACACTCGCGGGAGGAGGCGCGGCGGTGGAGAGCGCAGCGACGAAGTGCCGACAGCCGGGCGGGGGAAGGTGAGCGGCGGGGCGAAGGCCCGGATAGGCCGCCACGCGGTATCGCTCTCGAGCCTCGACAAGGTGCTGTTCCCCGACGTCGGCGTCACCAAGGGAGACCTGATCGAGCACTATCGGCGCGTGGCGGCGCGCATGGTCCCTCACATGAAGGGGCGCCCCGTTTCGATGCACCGCTTCCCGGACGGGATCGAAGGAGAGGGCTTCTATCAGAAGGCCGCCCCCGACTACTTCCCCGACTGGATCCGGCGGGTCACGGTGGAGAAGGAGGGCGGCACGGTCGAGCACGTGATCTGCGACAACGCGGCCACGCTCGTCTACCTCGCCAATCAGAACTGCATCACACCTCACGTCTGGCTCTCCCGGGCCGACCGGCTGCACCACCCCGACCGGCTGATCTTCGATCTCGATCCGCCGGGCGACGATTTCGACGCCGTCCGCTTCGCCGCCGGCGCGCTCCGGGCGCTGCTCGGCGAGCTGGGGCTCGATCCCTTCCTCATGACGACCGGCGGGCGCGGGCTCCACCTACTGGTGCCGCTCGATCGGCGCGCCGACTTCGACGCCGTGCGCGGCTTCTCCCGGGACGCGGCCGATGTCCTCGCCGCCCGCCATCCGGACCGCCTGACGACCGAGGCGCGGAAGAACAAGCGTCGCGGGCGGCTGTTCCTCGACGTCATGCGGAACTCCTACGCGCAGACGGCCGTCCCCCCCTACGCGGTGCGGGCGAGGAAGGGAGCGCCGGTGGCGGTGCCGATCGCCTGGCGCGAGCTCTCCGATCCGGAGCTAACGGGAGCCCGGTGGAACACGCGCAACGTGGCCGCGCGTCTTCGTAGGAAGGACCCGTGGCAGGGTCTCTCGCGGCACGCGCGCTCGCTCTCGGGGCCGCGGCGAAAGCTCGACCGCTTGATGGCAGCCGCGGCGGGCCGCCGGTGACGGCGGCGGATTCGCCGTGAGCGCGGCGGAGCGAACCGCGCGACCGCGGGTCCTCGTGCTCGGCGGGGGCTTCGGCGGTCTGCAGTGCGCCCGCAAGTTGGCGGGCAAGCCGGTCGACGTGCTGCTCGTCGACCGCAACAACTACCACCTCTTCACCCCGCTCCTGTACCAGGTTGCGAGCTCGCTCCTCAATCCCAGTGAGATATCGTTTCCATTGCGGCACATCCTGCGCCGCCAGAACAATGTGCGGGTGCGGCGTGCCGAAATCGCGCGAATCGACTTCGCCGAGGGCCGCGCGATCGGCGCGGACGGCGATGTGTTCGAGTACGACTGGCTAGTCATCGCGACCGGCGCGGAGACCAACTTCTATGGCATAGAATCGGTGCAGCGGGCGTCCTTCGGCCTCAAGGACCTTCCCGATGGGATGGCGCTCCGCAACCACGTCCTCGACTGCTTCGAATCCGCGCTGCTCGAGACCGAGCCGGAGGCACGCCAGGCGTGGCTCACGTTCCTGGTCGTCGGCGGGGGTCCGACCGGGGTCGAGTACGCGGGCGCCCTGTGCGAGCTGTTCCGATTGGTCCTGCCCGCCGACTTTCCCGACCTCGATGTCCGCCGCTCGCGCGTGATCCTGGTCGAGGCGCTCGACCGGCTCCTGTACGAGTTCCCGCCCGAGCTCGGGGACTACACCAGGCGGGCCCTCGAGCGCAGGGGCGTCGAAGTGCGGCTCGGCGCGCGCGTGACCGGCGTCGACGGCGACCGCGCCGTGCGGCTGGCCGACGGCGACGTGATCTCGGCGCAGACGCTGATCTGGGCCGCGGGCGTCAAGCCGGTCGCGCCCGCGACCGAGCCGCCGCTCCCCCGCACCCGCCAGGGCCGGATCGAGGTGGACGAGCGCCTGCTGGTCCGGGGGCAGGACCGCGTGTTCGCCATCGGGGACGCCGCGGCGGCGCTCCTGGACGGGAAGCCGCTCGCGATGATGGCGCCACAGGCGATGCAGGCCGGACGCCACGTCGCGGCGCAGATCCTGCGCGCCGTCGAAGGCGCCCCGCTGGAACCCTTCCGCTACCGCGACAAGGGCGTCATGGCGACGATCGGCAGGAGCGCGGGGGTGGCCGCCGTGGGGCCGCTGCGGCTCAAGGGGTTCATCGGGTGGATCGCCTGGCTCGTGATCCACCTCTACTTCCTGATCGGGTTCCGCAACCGCCTGATCGTGATGTCGCGCTGGACGTACAACTATTTCCGGCTCGACAGGCCGGTCCGGCTCATCGCCAGCTCCGCGCCCTCGAAGAGTCGGAGAACGGTCTCCTCGTCGAGTCCGTAGCTCTCGAGGTCGTACGCGTGGACGCCGTGCCGGCCCTGCGGGTTCCGCGCGAGCCACTCCCGCGCCGCATGCTCGAGCTCGACCGGAAACGGGATCCCGAAGGCGGCATGCATCCCGGCCACGGTCCCGATGGGATCGCGGGTCAGGTCGTCGTAGCGCACGATGCGCACCCGGTCGGGCTCCCCCGCGGCGGTCTCGAGTCCGCGGGTCAGCTCGTCCGCCAGGGACGCCGCGACTCGCGGGCCGATCCTGCCCGTTCGCGGGTCGTCGGCGGTCGTCCCGTACAGGAGCCCGAACAGGCTGCAGGCCGAGGCCACGGTTTCCCGCGGATCGCGGACCGTGACGACGACTCGGGCCTCGGGCATCACGCGAAGCAGGGCGCCCAGATTGCCGACGTGCGCGGGCGACTTGAGGACCCAGCGCCCGGCGTCTCTCCGTGCCTGGAGGACCTGGAGCTGGGTCGCGTACCAGCGATACGCCGGCAGCATGAAGTCGGGGCCCTGCTCCCGCATCCACGCCGCGTATCCCGGCAGGCGGCTTTCGATCGCGAAGAAATCCCAGCGGAAGGAGCTCTCGAGGAGCCGGGTGCACTCCTCGGGGCCCTGGGGGTCGAGTGGATGGATCGCGTCGATCCCGGGCAGGAACCTCCGCGTGATCCAGACGAGCCGCCGCGCGCGGCGGACGCGGGGGTCCTCCCCGCCGCCCGTCTTCGAGAGCGGCGCGGGCCACATCGCCTCCCAGGCCCGGAGGGGCCGTGCGTCCGGGGCGAGCGACAGGAGCCGCTGGAGGAGGGTCGTCCCCGTGCGCGGAAGGCCGGTGACGACCAGCGGGCTGCACGGCGGCTCGTCGAGGAGCCGGGGGTCGCGGGCGATCTGGCGCTGCACCCGAAGGCGGTTGGAGAGCATGTCGATGAAGCTCAGGCGCCGGATCGCACGGCCGGTCGGAGAGAGGCGGCCCTCCTTCTCGTGCGCCTCCAGCAGCCGCCGCAAAGGCTCCCGGAACTCCTGGTCGCCGAAATCGGAGAGCCGCGTGTAGCGCCGGGCGGCGCGCATGAGGCTCTCCTCCTCGAGCGAGGCGCGGATCCCGACCCGCGCGAGGCTCCGGCCCACGGCGTTGGCCCAGCCGAGCGCGCGGGACCGGGCCACGCTAGGCCTGGCCGGCCAGGCGCCGGATCAGCGCCAACAGCACGTCGCCCACCGCGCCCAGCGTCCTTGCGTCGACCTTGTCGGGGGTGTCTTCGGGCGTGTGCCAATAGGGATAGTCGAAGTCGATGATGTCGATCGTCCGAATGCCCGCCTGGTTGAGGACCACGTGGTCGTCGTTCACCGCCGGGCCTACCTCCTCCACGAAGAACTCCTCGTAGCCCAGCTCCTCCGCCGTGTCCCACACCCTGCGCACGACCTCGGGCGCCAGCACGAGGCTGTTCTGCTCCTGGGTGAAGCGCGCGTCCCGCTCGCCGACCATGTCGAGGAGGATCCCGAACAGCGGACGGTAGTCGGAGTGGGTGGCGGCGAATTGGCGCGCGCCGAGCAGCATGTCCTCGATCTCGGTGGCGAAGGTCTCCGGATCGTGCCCCCAGTCCTCGCCGTCGGTGAGCAGGATGTCGACCCCGATGCCCGGGGGCGTCCGCGCGAGATCGTCGGCCAGGGCGAGGAGGACCGCCACGCCGGAGGCGCCGTCGTTGGCGCCCGGCAGGGGATCGGTGCGCGCGAACGGATCGCTGGCCCGCTCGGAGACAGGGCGCGAGTCCCAGTGCGCCGTCAGCAGGATACGCTGACTCGCGGCGGGCTGGAAACGCGCCCAGACGTTCGTCAGCTGCAACGTGTCGCCGTGCGCGGTCACGTGCGTGAACGGCATCTGCTCGACGGTGTCGGCGCGCTCCCGCAGGTACGCTGTCATCCACTCCAGCGCCGCCGCATGCGCCTCACTCCCCGGAACCCTGGGCCCGAACGCCACCTGCCTCGCGACCAGGCTGTCCGCCAGCTCGGCATCGAACGCCCCCCTCCCCGGCACCTCCTCCTCCCCGCACCCCAACGCGGCGATAGTGAGAATCGGGACGAGGGGCCGGAGAAAACGCCTAGAAGACATCGACCGGAAGATTCGCGTGAGGGTCAAGAGAGGTTCAGCAGGGACAAGGCTGGCAAGATACTTCCGCGCCTGCGAGGCCGCTCAAAAGGGTCGAGATGCGAGGCGCGCGACGAGGCTCTTCCGAGGCGTGGTGAATCCCACGCCGCAGGAAGAACGAGGAGCGCAACGCCGCAGATGGGCCATTTTCATCAGCTGTCAGAACAAGAAATCGAGGTAGGCTTCCATTGATGTCGTCGTGTCCTTCACATCCCGCTTCCTGTCATCCCTCTGCAGATAGCTGAACGCGAACCCCAGCACCATGCGTCCGAACTCGTACGACACCGACGGCCGGGCTTCGGTCGTGGCCGTGTTGAGGTTCAGCGCGCCCTCGATCTGTCCGGGCAGCAAGGTCGTGCTCTCGCGGTAGCGCCGGGCGAGGGTCAGCGATGTCCGCAGCGGCTGCTGGAGCTTCACGCCCCACAGGGTCGGGAACGGAATGTAGATCTTCGTGCCCGGCATTATGGAATAGTCGACGGTGGCGGTCAGATCGGTGGCGTCCTCCTCGCGCCTGCTGTCGATGGCCCCACCGCGGATACTCGTCTCGACGTGGTTGCTCGTGGTGGCCCGGAAATCCGTGGACATGCCGTTCCCCCACGTCATCGTGATCCCGACCACGGGGTCCCACACGCGCTTGTCGGTATCGCTGAGGGGCAGCTCGTTGGCGCCCGATTCGAGCTTCTCGCGACGGAAGTCACTGGTCAGGGTGGCGCTCCTGAGGAAGCGCTCCAGGAACCCCGGGAAGGCGTTCCGCGACCAGCGGAGCTGGACGTCCGGCCAGGTCCGGGCGTCGCTCGAGTTGGTGCCGGAGAAATACTGCCGCGCCGTCTCGCGCTCCTGATATGCAGCCCGCAGCTGCATCCCCTCGAAGGGGACCAGTCCCGTCGAGACGCTCCAGGACTCGTTGGTGGCCAGGTTCTGCGGATCCTCGCGCCCCTCGTCGTCCAGCCCCCCGAACCCGAACGTGAAGCCGAATCCCGGGTTGACCTCCTCCTGGACGTAGGATGCGCTCTGCTGGCGCTGCTGATCGAAACGGATCGGCTGGAACAGCTGCCTCCACCAGGAGGTGGTCCTCAGTGAGTCGCCGCCGCCCGTGAACGTCCCGATGAGACCGACGAGCTCGAGGTCGACGGTTAGCGTCCGGTTGGTCGTCACGGAGAAGTCCCGCAGGTCGAGGCTGTCCAGGCTGCGGCTCGTCTCCCGCGTGTGGTTGCGCGCGTAGTCGCTGGTGTACGACCAGCGGGGAGAGAGCCACGATGCGATGGGCGGAGACCAGTCGAACGAGAACCGCTGGCCACGCATCGCGTCGATGCCCAGCGCGCCGCGGTCGACCACGGTTTCGGGGAACACGAGGTCGCGCAGGTGGTTGATGCCGATGGAGGCGCGCATGGACTGAAAGGGCTGGAACGCGACCTGGGCGTCGCCCTGCAGGTTGCGGGTCGTGTCGGCGGTGAAGTCCCGGCCCTCGGCGATCCGCTTCTCGAGCTCGCGCTCGTCGAACATCGCTCGTCCGGTCAGCGTGACGTTGGTAGGCAGGAGATTCAGATCCGCACCCGCCAGGCGCTGGAGCGCGTCGCTGGAGCGGATGGCGGCCGGCCAGGGGATCGAAGCCAGCCATCCCAGGCCCAATGGGAGCCCGCGCTTGCGGAACCCGTTACGGTAGCTGACCAGCGACTCCCACTGGCCGCGGTCCGTGTCCTGATCGACCGATCCCGATGTCTGGCCCCGCCACGTGATCTGGCCTTCCAGCCGATCGAGGGTCGCCGCCAGGAAGGGGTTCGACGACTGCCGCGCGCGGAAGGCCCGCAACGTGACGACCGTGTTGTCCGAGGTCCTGGCCTGCGCCTCGCGCTCAGCGCCTTCACTCAGGAGTATATCGGACCCCACGCGGTACAGGGGCGAGTCGTCGCGCCCGAAATGATCGACGGTCAGCGGCAGTCCCAGACCCCATGACTCCGGCAGGAACTTCTCGAGCGCGAAACGGGCACTGATGTCGAGCGCGTCCGAGGTGAAGTTGTTGATCGCGCTGGTCAGGTTGCGGTACCGCGCATTCCGTCCCTCGTAGGTGAACTGGATGTCCGCGAAGTCGGCCATCGAGGCACGGGCGGTGACGTAGCGCGCTGCCCCA
>JAICNR010000142.1 GCA_025931135.1 Gemmatimonadota bacterium
GCACTCGAGGGTCCGGGTCCGCCGCGTCCACCTCCGGATCGACTCCGCGATCCTGGCGCGGCTCGTGCGCCTGAGCGCAACGGGCACGTTCCAGGTCTTCGTCGGGATGGCGAGCTGGATCGCGCTCATCCGGATCCTGGCTGGATACGGCACCGAAGTAGTCGCGGGGTATACGATCGCGATCCGCGTGATCATCTTCGCGCTGCTTCCCTCCTGGGGATTGTCGAACGCCGCGGCCACGATGGTCGGACAGGGGCTCGGCGCCGGGAAGCCCGAGCGGGCGTTCCGGTCGGTGCGCCTGGCGGGCTGGTGGAGCGCGCTCGCGCTGGGCGCGGTGGGGCTCGCGTTCATCGGCTTCGCCCCCTGGATCGTGGGGCTGTTCACCGGCGACCCGGAAACGGCTCGCTGGGCGGTGATGGGTCTTCGGATCGTGGCGATCGGCTTCCCGTTCTACGGCTGGGGAATGGTCCTCGAGCAGTCGTTCAATGGGGCCGGAGACACGCGCACCCCGACCCTGATCAACATCGCCTGCTTCTGGGCGCTCGAGCTTCCCGCGGCCTGGTTCCTCTCGCGCGCGGGGATGGGACCCATGGGGGTCTTCGTCGCAATCGCGGTGGCGTACTCCGTCGTGCCGCTCCTCGCGGGGCGCGCGTTCAAGCGCGGAGGCTGGGTGTCGGCCCGGGCCTGATGCCCGGGCCGTCGCCCTTGCACCTGAGGCTGTCGCGAGCGTACCATTCTTCGTTTCCTCCCCGACAATAAAAGGAGCTGCGCCGCCCGTGCTTCGCCCGCGTTCGTGCGCTCAGGCCTTCGCCGTCCTCGCCCTGGTTTTCCTCAGTTTCCCGGCAGGCTTCGCACGCGATGATCTCCCCCGGATTCGCTGGAACGACAACGATCGCCCGGCGGGAGCGCTCTCGGAGAGGGTCCTCACGCTCCGCATGGAGGTCGTCCGAGGGGAATGGCGCTACCTAGGAGACGACCGTCCCGGCGTCGAGGTTCTCGCCTTCCGCGAGATCGGGCGGGACCCCGAGAATCCCGGCCCGCTGATCCGCGTCCCGCTCGGCACCGAGATCCGGGTCACGATCGCCAATCCGCTCAACGTCCCGCTCGTCGTCTACGGCCTCGCGGCCCGCCGCGTCGCCGATATGGATTCGCTCGTCGTGCCGGCCGGCGAAGAGCGTGAGACGCGCTTCGTGGCCGACGTCGAAGGCACGTACTTCTACTGGGGGACGACGACCGGGTCCCGGCTCGTCTTCGAGGCCCCCGACTCCCGGCTGTTCGAAGACAGTCAGCTCGGCGGCGCGCTAGTCATCGACCCGGCGGGGGCGCCTCCCACTCACGACGAGATCATGATCATGTCGGTCTGGTTCGAGCGTCCGCCGGCGGGCGAGGAGCTCGACTGGCAGACCGAGACGATGGCGATCAACGGCCGGCCGTGGCCGCTGACGGAGCGGCTCGAGTACGAGCTCGGGGATTCCGTCCGCTGGCGGATCATCAATCTGACCGACCGCGTTCATCCGATGCATCTGCACGGCTTCTTCTTCGGCGTCGACGCCCTGGGCGACATCCAGCGCGCGAACCGCCTCTGGCCGGGAGAGCGTCGCCTGAACGCCACGCACCTCGTCGGGATCGGGCAGACGGCCGACATCTCGTGGCACGCGGACCGCCCCGGCGGATGGCCGTTCCACTGTCACATCAGCTATCACGTCGTCCCCAATGCCCTCCCGGGGGATTTCGCCGACGGGGCCGCGCGCGACGACGCTCTCCTCCACGGCGTCCATTCCGAAGATCCCCACCATCACGTCGTCGACGGGATGGGCGGCTTGTTGATCGGGGTCACGGTGCGAGCGCCCGCGGGGTACTCGCACGCCGTCGAGCCGCGGCTTCGGCTTCGGCTCTTCGTCGAGAGCGATTCGCTTCCGGGGGAGCGTCGCCGCTTCGGGTTCGCGCTCGGGGGAGAGAACGGCGAGCCGCCACCGGGGCCCGTGGCATGGCCCGGGCCGACACTGGTGACCTGGGTCGGGGAGCCGACCGGCGTGAAGGTGATCAACCGGTTGGACGAGCCCACACAGGTCCATTGGCACGGACTCGAGATCGACAGCTATTTCGACGGCGTGGTCGGGATCGGCGGCTACCAGGGCGCGACGACGCCCGCCATCATGCCGGGCGACTCGTTCGAAATGCGGATCACGCCTCCGCGCGCGGGGAGCTACATGTATCACACCCACTTCAACGACATCCGACAGCAGAGCGCAGGCTTGTACGGTGGCTTCGTCGTCCTGCCCGCGGGCGCGGAATGGAATCCAGAAACCGACCGCGTGGTCCTCTTGAGCACGGGCTCGGATCCCGACATGTCCCCGCTCCTGAACGGCTCCCTGGCTCCCGACCCGATCACGCTCCGAGCCGGCACGACGTACCGCTTCCGCTTCATGAACATCACGCTGTTCAACGCGCAGGCGCGGATCCGGCTCGTCCGGGACGGCTTCCCGGTATTCTGGCGCGCGGTCGCCAAGGACGGGGCCGATCTTCCCCGCTCCCAGCGGCGTGTCGATCTCGCCGATCGGGTCGTCAGCGTGGGTGAGACGATGGACTTCGAGTTCCGCCCCACCGAGCCCGGCGAGTACCGCCTCGAGGCACGATCGTTCGTCGGCGAGCGGTTCGTCGAGCAGAAAATCGACGTGGTCGCCGAAACAGCCTCCGCCAGCCCGTAAGCCGATGCAGCCCCGCCGCTCTCTCACCGCGATCCTGTTCACCGACATCGTCGACTCGACTCGGCGCGCGGCCGACCTCGGCGATCACGAGTGGCGAAAGCTGTTAGCGGCGCATCACGTGCGCGTCCGGCGCGAGCTGCGCCGGTTCGGCGGTCGCGAAGCGAACACGGCCGGCGACGGCTTCATGGCCGTCTTCGACCGCCCCGCCACCGCGATCCGCTGCGCGGACGCCATCCGGGACGCGATGAAGGACCTGGGTCTCGAGATCCGGAGCGGGGTGCACGCCGGCGAGGTCGACGGCAAGGGGCGCGACCTGGGTGGACTCGGCGTCCACATCGGCGCGCGCGTGGCGGCCGCCGCGGCTCCGGGCGAGATCCTGGTCTCGAGCACGGTGCGGGAGCTCCTGGTCGGGGCGGGATTCAAGTTCGAGGACCGGGGCGAGCGGGAGCTCAAGGGAGTGCCCGGAATGTGGCGGCTCTACGCGCTCTCCGAGCTGCCGCCGGGGCCCGGGTTCCGCACGGGCCGCTGGATCCCGGAGATGAGCACGCGCCAGGTGGGGGTTCTCGCCGTCGGTGTCCTCGCCCTGATCGGCCTGGTCGTCGTTCTCGTCGTCGGCGGGCGTTGGGGAATGCGGCGCATCTCGCCCGGCCCGGCGATCGCGGAGAGCGCAGCGCCGGGGATCGCGGTGCTTCCGTTCACGGTGAACGATCCCGCCCTCGACCAGTGGCGCGAGGGGATGGTCGACCTGCTGGCGACGAACCTGGACGGCGCGGGCGGCTTCCGCGCGATCGACAACCGGACGGTGCTCGCGCGCTGGTCGGAGTCCGTCCCCGAGGGCCGGCGCGCGGACCTCGCCACGCTGCTGGATGTTGCGGGAAAGACGGGGGCCCGCTACGCGGTCGCAGGCGACATAGTGACGATCGGTCCGGGGATGCGATTGACCGCCGACCTGTACGACGTCGCCCGCGGCGAGTCCGTCGGCCATGCGCAGGCGGAGGGGTCCCCCGACAGCCTGTTCGTGCTCGTCGATCGGCTCTCCATCGACCTCCTGAGCGCATTGCTGGAGGAAGGCGAGGGTGGGCTTCCCGCGCTGAACCTGAGCCGCGTCACGACCGCCTCGATCCCTGCGCTCAAGTCGTATCTCGAGGGGGAAGGCCACTTCCGCCGCTCGGACTGGCCGAACGCGGTCGTCGCCTACAAGGCCGCCGTCGAGGCCGACAGCACCTTCGCGCTCGCCCACCTGCGGCTCAGCCAGACGTACAGCTGGTGGTCGGAGACCCAGTTCGGCGACCTTCCGAACCTCGAGGCCGAGGCCGCGCGCCGGCACGCGGACAGGCTGCCCGAGCGCGAGCGGAGGCTCATCGAGGGCGAGGACCTGTGGTTCCAGGGCTCGCCCGAGACGATCGAGTTCGCGCGCGATCTGGTGGATCGCTACCCGGACGATGTCGACGCGTGGAACCACCTCGGCGAAGTCCTCTATCACGACGGCAGCCGCCACCTGATCCCGGAGGAGGAGTCCACACGCGCGTTCTTCCGCGCGATCGATCTGGATCCCCGCTTCACGCCCGCCTACCTGCACCCGATCGACCTCGCGTTCCTCGAGGGGGACAGCGCGCAGGTGGCCGATCTGCTGGCCCGGTTCCGCGAGCACGCCGCGGGGTCCGAGGACGACGTCGTCTTCGGGATCGACTTCGCGCTCGCGTTCGGGTCGCCCGACGTCCGCGACCGGGCGATGGCGGCGCTCGACACCCTGAACGTGAGCTGCTTCCAATGCAAGGTCGTGGGGACGCTGAACACGCCGTTTCACCTGCGCGGACAGGAGACGGCGATCCGCGCGCTCCTCGCGCGCGACATCGATGACGAGGAGCGGAGCCAGGCGCTGTTCCAGCTGTTCCTGAACCAGACCCTGACCGGCAAGGTCGCCGCCTGCCGCGAGCTGCTGGACGACCCGGCCGTGCTGCCGGGCGATCGCGTCTCCATGGCGGCGGTGGCGTGGATCAACGGGCTGCCGATCGAGGAGGACGAGTTCGGCGGCATCCTCGTCCTGCCCGAGGAGCCGCGACCCGATCTCGCGACGTTCTCGATCGCGGCCTGGAGTCACGACGCCGGGCGCGACGAGGAGTTCCGGCGCGGGGTGCAGACCTTCCGGGAGGCCTCTCGCGCGCGCGCCGCGGAAGGCGACTCGCTGCGGGCGCGGAGCCTAGGGGCCGTGGCGGACGCGCTGGAAGGGTACGCCGCCTGGCGACGCGGCGATCCGGAGCGGGCGCGCGCCGCGCTCGACGAGGCCCGGGTGCAGGTCGCGGGGCCGGTGATCAACCGCTGGATCCGGTGGTGGCTGGCGGGGATCGCCAGCGAGACCGGCCGGCACGAGGACGCGATCCGCTACCTGGAGTCCCTGGGGAGCTCGTTCGGACCGGTCGGGCTGTCCGCGCTGGGGCGGGCCTATGAGGAGGCGGGACGCCGGGACGACGCGCGGCGGGCATACGAGCTCGCCCTCATCGCGTGGGCGGATGCGGATCCGGAGTACGCGCCGCGCGTGGCCGAGGTGCGCCAGCGACTCGCCGCCCTCGGGATGGCGCCGCGCGGCTAGCAGCGTACTCGCGCGCCGGCTCCGTCAGCGGCTCGACCAGTGCACGTGCAGGATCTTCCAGCCCGCTTCGGTGGCGACGAGGACGATCGTCTCCGTGCCGTGGGAGTCGATCGCGCGGCCGCGGAACGTTCCCTTCGAATCGCCCTCGCTCACCCACATTGCCATGTCGTCGCGCACGATCACGCCCTGCTGGACCGGCGTCGTCGTGACCGCGGCGGCGAATTCCATGTCCGCCGCCAGGTGGCCGGCGCGGTACTCGGCGAGCGATTCCGCGCGGCCCGCTTCGTAGACCACGAGGTCGCGGTGCAGGAACCCGAGCGCGGCCGTCGAATCGCCGGCGGCGAGCGCGGCCTTGAAGCCCTGCACCACGTCGCGCACCTGAGCCTCGTCGGGATCCTCCGGCTCCTGGCCGCGGAGGTCGGGCGGAGATCCGGCGGCGAGCAGCGCGATCGCGCAGGCGGCGAGAAGGAGACGTCGCGTCACGGGGATCCTCGTGTGGGAGACGGTGGCGGTCCGGACGGTCGGGGCTAAGATACCGTCTCGATGCCGGGTCCACGAGCCGCCGTCTGGCGCGGCGCGATCGTCGCGCTCGAGCGCCTGCCGCAGGCGGCGATCTCGCGTCTCGCGGGACGCCTCGCCGACATCCCGATCCCGTCCCCGATGCGGGGCCGGGTCCTGAAGGCGTTCGCGAAGGCTGTGGGAGCCGATCTCGACGAGGCGGAGCGTCCGCTCGAGGAATACCGCACGCTCGACGCGTTCTTCGTGCGCCGGCTACGGGCGGGAACGCGGCCGTGGCGCGCCGACCCCGCGGGCGCGGGCTCGCCGGTCGACGGCGTCGTCGGGGAGATCGGCGAGATCGGGAGCGGGCGGTTGATCCAGGCCAAAGGACTCGACTACGGCGCTGACGAACTGCTCGCGGACGAGGCGCTGGCCGCCCGGCTCGAGGGCGGGGTCTTCATCACGCTCTATCTCGCACCCCGGCACTATCATCGGATCCACGCACCCTGCCGGGCGCGTCTGCCGGCGGCGCGCCACGTCCCCGGCGCGCTCCTCCCGGTCAACGGACCCGCCGTCGCGAGCATTCCCCGGCTGTTCGCGAGGAA
>JAICNR010000057.1 GCA_025931135.1 Gemmatimonadota bacterium
CTCCGCGATCTCCTGCGTGATCTGGGCTTGACGCGCGCGGTTGTACGTGCGGGTCAGGCTCCTGATCAGCTCCTTCGCGTTGTCGGTCGCATTCTTCATCGCCGTGCGTCGCGCGCCGTGTTCGCTGGCCGCGCTCTCCGAGACCGCGCGGTAGACGCCATACCGCAGGAACAACGGCAGCAGCTGTCCCAGGATCGCCGCGGGCGACGGCAGGAATTCGTATACCGGCACATACCGGTGCCCGGCTTCCCCGCCCCGCGCTTCCGGCTCGGTTCCGGGCTGCGTTTCCGGTGCGGCCGAGTCCGCTCCCGTAGCGCCGCGCTCCGGAAGGGGCAGCAGCTGCGCCACCGCGGGTCGCTGCTCGACCGGGCTCTTGAACAGCGAGTAGACGAGATAGACCGCATCCAGTCGCTCCTCGAGAAAGGCCTCGATCAAGGGCTCGGCGATCCTGCCCGCATCCTCGTACGACGGCCGGTCGGGCAGGTCGGCGATTGTCCGCTCGGGCTCGTCGCCGAGATAGCGCAGCATCCCGGCGCCCTTCTTCCCGATCACGTGGAGCTCGATCTCCTTCCCCTCCGCGCGGAGCTTCTTCATGTGCGCGCGGGCGGCCTTGACCAGGTTCGCGTTGAACGCGCCGGCCAGGCCGCGGTTGGAGGTCACGACCAGGATGCCCACCTTCCCGGACGCCCCGCTCTGGCGGAGCAGCGGGAAATCCCCCAACTCCTCGCTCGCGCCCTCACGCACGCTGGCGATGACCTGACGCATGAACTCGTCGAACGGGCGCGCGGCGACGACGCGGTCCTGGGCGCGCTTGAGCTTCGACGCCGCGACCATCTCCATCGTCTTGGTGATCTGCCGGGTGTTGTCGATCGAGCGGATCCGCCGCTTGATCTCGCGCGCCTTGGCCATCTACGCCGCCTCTTCCCCTTCCGCTGCCGGGAGGAAGTCCTGCTTGAACGTCTCGACCGCGTCGATCAGCGCCTTGCTCACCTCGTCGGTCAGCTCCTTCTCAGCGCGGATCTTCTCCAGCAACTCGGGCCGCGAGTTGCGCGCGAACTCGAGGAACGAGCGCTCGAACGCCCGCACGTTGTCGACCGGCACGTCGTCCAGATATCCTTTCGTGACCGCGAAGATGATCGCCACCTGCTCGGCAACCGGCATCGGCTCGTACTGCGGCTGCTTGAGGATCTCGACGGTTCGACGGCCGCGCTCGAGCTGCTGCATGGTCGCCTTGTCGAGCTCGGAGCCGAACTGCGCGAACGCCTCGAGCTCGCGGAACTGCGCCAGGTCTAGCCGCAGCGTCCCCGCGACCTTCTTCATGGCTTTGATCTGGGCGTTCCCGCCCACGCGGCTGACCGAGATCCCGACGTTGATCGCCGGCCGCACGCCGGCGTAGAACAGGTCTGGCTCGAGGTAGATCTGGCCGTCGGTGATCGAGATCACGTTGGTCGGGATGTACGCCGACACGTCACCCGCCTGGGTCTCGATGATCGGCAGCGCGGTCAGCGACCCGCCGCCGTTCTCGTCGGACAGCTTGGCCGCGCGCTCGAGCAGGCGCGAGTGGAGGTAGAACACGTCCCCGGGGTACGCCTCGCGCCCGGGCGGCCGTCGCAGGAGGAGCGAAAGCTGGCGATACGCGGCCGCCTGCTTGGACAGGTCGTCGTAGATGACGAGCGTGGCGCGGCCGGGATTGTCGTTGCCCGCCGGCTTCCCGTCCTCGCCGTTGTACATGAAGAACTCGGCCATCGAAGCGCCCGCATAGGGCGCGATGTACTGGAGCGGCGCGGGCGTGGCGGCGGGAGCCGAGACGACGATCGTGTAATCCATCGCCCCTTCCTTCTCCAGCCGTTCCACGACGCCGGCAACGGTAGAAGCCTTCTGGCCGACCGCCACGTAGACGCAGAACACGTCACCGCCACGCTGATTGATGATCGCGTCGATCGCCACCGCCGTCTTTCCGGTGCCGCGGTCGCCGATGATCAGCTCGCGCTGGCCGCGGCCGATCGGAACCATCGAGTCGACGGCCTTGAGCCCCGTCTGGAGCGGCTCCTTCACCGGTTGTCGCTGGACGATACCCGGGGCGTGGAACTCGATCTGACGGTAGTGCTCGGTCGTGATCGGGCCCTTGCCGTCGAGCGGCTGACCGAGCGGGTTGACGACGCGGCCCAGGAGGGCCGGCCCCACCGGGACCTCGAGCACGCGCCCGGTGCGCCGCACCTCCTCACCCTCCTTGATCGCGACGTCGTCGCCCAGAATGACGGCGCCGATCATGTCCTCTTCCAGATTGAGCGCCAGACCGTACAGCTCGTTTCCGAAATCGAGCATCTCGCCGGACATCGCGCCGGAAAGGCCGTAGATGCGCGCGATGCCGTCACCGACCTCGAGCACCGTGCCGACCTCTTCCACGTCCAGGGCGGCCTCGTACTTCTCGAGCTCGCGCTCGAGGACCGAGGTGATCTCTTCGGGGCGGATCTTCATCTCATTTTCCTCGCTTCTCCTGGTGACGCGGTTCTAGCCCGCGTGGGTTCGTCCGGCGGCTCGCAGCTTCCCGCGGAGCGTGGAAAGGCGGCTTCGCAAGCTTCCGTCGATGACCGTATCCCCGGTACGGATGACGAGCCCGCCGAGGAGCGCCGGGTCCACCCGCTGCTCCAGCGAGATCGTCTTGCCGGTGGCTTTCTCGAGCGCGGCGTGGACACGCGCCACGGTCTCGGGGTCGGCGGCGACCGCGGTCGTGACGGTCGCTGCCTGGCGATTCGCCCGCGCATCCAGCAGCTCGTTCCATGCCGCCACGATCTCGTCCAGGAGCCTCTCGCGGTGCTTCCCGATCACCAGCTCCAGGAATCGCAGCAGGAGCGGATGCAACCTCTCCCGGAGCGCGCCGGCGACGAGCTCCTGCTTGTGGACGGCATCGATCTGCGGCGCCGCGAGGAAGCGGCGGAACTCGGGGCTCTCCCTCAGGACGGCCGACAATCCGCGCACGCTCTCGTCCACCGACTCCACCTCCCCGTGACGGTCGGCGGAGCGGAAGAGAGTCTCGGCATACACGCGGGCGATCGTCCCGGCACGCATCCTAGGGTCGTTCCTCGGCCAGTTCGGCCACCGCCTCGTCCGCGAAGCGCCGGTGGTCGGCACCCGTCAGCGATCGCTCGATCACTTTCTCCGCCGCCCTCAGCGCGAGATCCGCGGCCTGCGCGCGGATCGTCTGGACGGCCTGCTCCGTCTCGAGCTCCAGCTGACGATGGGCGCGCTCGAGCACCTTCTCGGATTCCGCGCGCGCCTTGTCGAGGATATCGTGCTTCATGTGCTCGCCGGCCTGTCGCGCTTCGTCGAGGATGCGGTTCCCCTCGGCGCGCGCCTCGGCCAGGCGCTTCTGGTGCTCCTGGAGCACGGCTTCGGCCTCGGCCTGCAGCCGCTCCGCGTCGTCGATCGTCTTCTGGATCGCCTGCTCGCGCGCGTCGAGCGCCGCGAGGATCGGGTTCCAGGCGAACTTCCACAGGATCCCGAGCAGCAGCAGGAACGTGACGATCGTCCAGACGATGAGCCCCGGGTCGGCGCTCAGCAGATCCATCGCCGGTCCTTACGCGCCCGGCGCCTTGAGCGCCATCAGGATGCAGATCACGAGGGCGAACAGCGCGACCCCCTCGATGAGCGCGGCGGCGATGATCATCGTCAGGCGGATCTCGCCGGCCGCCTCGGGCTGACGCGCGATTCCCTCCATGGCGGGGCCGGCGAGCTTGCCGATGCCCATACCGGCGCCGATCAGCGCGAGCCCGGCGCCCAGCCCGGCGCCCAGCCATCCCAGTCCGAAAGCGATGTCAGGCATTACCCTACTCCTTTTTGGCGGTTGTTTTTCAGGGCCTGAGAATGGCCATTCTCACCATCCTCTAGTGGGGGTGACGGGACAGCTGGATAAACACGGCAGTAAGAACGGAGAAGATGTAGGCCTGGATGAACGCGATCAGGATCTCGAGCAGGAAGATGAACAGCGCAAAGCCGACGGAGACGGGAACGACCAGCCACGACTTGAGCAGAAAGATGAGCCCCAGCATGCTGAGGATAACGACATGGCCGGCGGTCATGTTCGCGAACAGACGGATCATGAGCGCGAACGGCTTCGCGAAGTGGCCGATGATCTCGATCGGGATCATGATCGGCGCCAGGAACATCGGTACGCCTTCGGGGACCAGCGATTTCGCGTATCGCACGGGTCCGTTCACGACGATCCCGCTGATCTCGATGGCCAGCATCGAGAACAGGGCGAGCACGCCCGTCACCGCCAGGTTTCCGGTCGGGGTGGCCCCGTAGGGGACCAGTCCGAGCAGGTTCATGAAGAGGATGAAGAAGAACAGGGTCGCGATAAACGGAACGTAGGGTTTGCCTTCGTCGCGCCCGATGTTCGCGTAGACGATCTCGTCGCGGACATAGACGAGCAGCGCTTCGAATGCGTTGTACAGGCCGTGGTGCACGCGGCCGCGCCGGCGCGCCATGGGGAGGAACACCAGCAGGATGAGCGCCGCGGCGAGCCACATGTAGACCGTGTACTTCGTGATCGACAGGTCGAGGCCGAAGAGATGGAGCTCGGGAAGGTGGATCTCGCCGAACGGGGGGATCTCGATGTAGTTCGCGTCGGCGAGGTGATGGACGATGTCCACGCCTTCCTCGGCCCCGTGCGCGGCTTCGTCCGCCGCGTGGCCGGCTGCCTGATGGAGCGTGTCCGGCGCGTGGCCGGCGGTTTCCTGGAGCGTCATCCGAGGGCGTCCGTTCTCTTCAGGTACATGATCTCGAACGTTCCCAGCACGAAGTGGAGCGCGACGACCGTCATGAGCGCGACCGTCACGTCGGCGTCGGCCGCGCGCGCCAGCGTGAGACCCAGCGCGAGGAGCGCGACGAGGCGGACGAGGGTCGAACCCAGGACCGCGGCGAAGAACTTCGAGCCGCCGCGGCGCGCGCCCCAGCGGAGCGCATGGAAGCCGGCTCCGAACGACAGCAGCGAGAACGCGAGCCCGGCGACGAGCCCTTCCCTGCCTCCGGGCCAGCGGTCGACCCACAGCCAGGCGACCGCCGCTGCCGGCGCCGAGATCGCGATCAGCGCGGCGAGGTAGCGGAAGTCGATCACTCGGGCCCGTCCTCCTCGTCGGCCGCGGCCGCGGTGATGCCGCGGTAGAGGCTGACGAAGCCGCCAGCGGCTCCCAGGAACGCGCCCAGGATGGTGAGCCAGGGCAAGGTCCCGAGCCGACCGTCGAGCCAGTACCCGATCAGGAGGAAGAAGAGGACCGAGAGCGCCCAGGCCAGACCGAACCCGGTGAAACGTCCCACCTCGCGCACGACGCGCTTCCGCTCCGCGGACGGATCGGGCTTGCTCATCGGCTCCTCCAGCGATCCGCCGCGCGCGTGCCGGCGAACGCTTGTGAAAAAAATAACAAGCGCGCCCATCCGCGTCAACGCGGCGCGCGAATCTACCGGTCCCCGGCCCTTCCGGCATGCGCGGAGCGGGGTCGCCGCCCTAGCTTGGGTCGCGTGGACGCGCGCGCGGTGATCGAGGGGCTGAAGCTCCTGCCCCACCCCGAGGGTGGCTGGTTCCGCGAGATCTGGCGCGGACCCGACGCGGGCGGTCGACCGGTAGCGACTTCGATCTATTACCTGCTCGAGGCGGGTGGGCCCTCGCGCTGGCACCGGATCGACGCCGACGAGATCTGGAGCTGGCACGCCGGGTCCCCGCTCGAGCTGTCGATCTCCGGCGAGGGCGATGAAATCGACCGCTCGATCCTGGGGATCGAGCTGGAACGGGGCGAGCGGCCGCAGCTCGTCGTCCCGGCAGGGGTGTGGCAATCGGCGCGGCCTCTCGGGGAATGGACGCTCGTCGGCTGCGCGGTCGCACCGGGGTTCTCGTTCGAAGGGTTCGAGCTCGCGCCGCCGGGGTGGACGCCGGGCGGTTGACAGGACGGGCCGCCTGACGCCTGACTCCCTAAATGGTTGCCCCGGCGCTGCTTGCCGGGAAATCACGCGGCAGTATCTTCGCGCTCATGCAGCGAACGATTCTCTCCGGTTTCCTGATCAGCGCCGTGATCGCGGCCTGCGGGGGCTCGTCCGGCTCGCCGTCCGGCCCGGATGAGGGTCCGGCGTCCGTCGAGATCGCCGCCGAGCTCGACCGGACGGATGATCGGATCGCGGCCTCGGAAGTCGGGGCCGTCGACATTGCGTTCGACCTGGACGAGGCCCAGCGGGACGCGATCGCCGACGCGGTCGGTCGCGCCCGCGCCGCGCTCGCCGATCTGCGCGCGCGATGGCTCGCCGGCGAGATCGGGGCCGAGGCGACGGTGGCGGAGGCCCGCGCCATCCGGGACGCGCTCGAAGCCGAGATCGACGCCGTCCTGACGCCCGAGCAGCGGGCCGCCCTCGACGCCCGCCGCGCCGCGTTCCATCGCGGCCTCGAGCTGACCGAAGAGCAGCGGGCCGAGATCCGGGCGATCGTCGACGCGTGGCACGCCCTGGTGCTCGAGACGATCGCCGACCTCCGGGCCGGCGAGCTCACGCCGCGCGAGGTCGCCACGGCGCTGGCCGAGGGCGCCCGCGAGGCGCGCGCGGCGGTGTGCGGGGTCCTCGATCCCGAGCAGCGGGCGCTCTTCCCGCGCTGCGCGATTCCGGCCGCGAACTGAGCTCCGGCGGCCGCGCGCCGCCCCCCGTGCGATCCCCTCCCGTCTTCGATTCCACGACCGAGGCCGCGCTCCGTTACGACGCGCTCCACGCGGACCGGACGGCCGACGTTGCGTTCTACGCCCGGGAGGCGGGCCGGTCGGGCTTCCGCGTCCTGGAAGTGGGAGCCGGGACCGGGCGGGTCGCGCTCGCGCTCGCCGCGGCCGGCGCCCGCGTCGTCGGACTCGAGCCGGGCGCCGCGTACCTGGCGGTCGCCGCCGCGAAGCGGGCGGCCGAAGCGCCCGACGTCCGGGCGCGGATCGGTCTCGTCCGCGCGGACATGCGGGCGTACGCGTTCCGGCGGCCGTTCGATCGCGTCCTCTTCCCGTTCCGCGTCTTCCAGGCGATGCTCACGGTCCCCGACCAGCTGGCCGCGCTCGAGGCCGCCCACGGCGCGCTGGCCGAGGACGGCCGGCTCGTCCTCGACCTCTTCGACCCCCGGCTCGACGTCCTGGCCGAAGCGGCCGAAGGCCCCGCCGCGCTGGCCGAGACCGGCCGCGGGTACTCGGACGCGCGCGGAGAGTGGCGGGAGCGGGTCGCGGCTCGGTACGACCTCGATGCCCAGATCGTCGACCTGACGTACGTCTACGAGCGGTCGGCCCCGGGCGGCGGAGTGGCGGAGCGCTCCTTCGAGCGCCTGCGGGTGCGGTACTTTACGCGCTGGGAGTTTGAACACTTGCTCGCGCGCGCGGGTTATGAAGTCGAGGCCCTGTACGGAGGCTGGGGCGGCGAGACCACGGACATCGAGGGAGAGGACATGATCTGGATCGCGCGCAAGGCGGAGGGCTAGAGGATTGGAGGCCCATCCCCGCCTCGAGGCCCGCTCGTCGGACGCGGACATCCTGGTCGCTCGGCGGCTCCTCGCCTCACGCGGGGCGCTCGACGACGCGGTGGGGCGCGTGATCGTGGGCCAGGAGACGGTGCGGGAGCTCCTCCTGGTCGCGCTGCTCTCCCGCGGCCACGCGCTCCTGGTCGGCGTCCCGGGGCTCGCGAAGACGCTCCTCGTCCACACGCTCGCGAACGCCCTCGATTGCCGTTTCAGCCGGATCCAGTTCACCCCGGACCTGATGCCCACCGACATCACGGGAACCGAGGTGATCGAGGAGGACCCGGACACGGGCCGCCGGCGGCTCCGCTTCCTGCCGGGACCGCTCTTCACCCACGTCCTCCTCGCCGACGAGATCAACCGCACCCCGCCGAAGACCCAGGCGGCGCTCCTCCAGGCGATGCAGGAGCGGGAGGTCACGGCCGGCGGCGCGACCCACCCGCTCGAGGACCCGTTCTTCGTCCTCGCGACCCAGAACCCGATCGAGCAGGAGGGCACGTATCCGCTCCCCGAGGCCCAGCTCGACCGCTTCATGTTCGAGCTCGAGGTCCGCTACCCGGAGCGCGCCGAGGAGATCGAGATCGTGCGCGCGACGACGGCGGGTCCGGAGGTGACGATCGAGCCCGTGGTCAGCCGGGCCGAGGTGCTGGAGTTTCAGGACCTGGTCCGGCGCGCGCCGGTCCCCGACGAGATCGTCGCGTACGCGGTGGACCTCGCCCGGCGGAGCCGGCCCGATCATCCCCAGGCTCCCGAGGCCGTGCGCCGATACGTCGGCTGGGGGGCGGGCCCGCGCGCTGGGCAGTTCCTGACGCTCGGCGCGAAGGCGCGGGCGCTCCTCCAGGGCCGGGTCGCGCCCGACACCGCCGACGTGCGGACGCTCGCCGGCGCGGTCCTCCGCCACCGGCTCGTACTGAACTACGAAGCGGAGGCCGCGCGGGTCGGGGTCGGCGAGGTGATCGGCGAGCTCGTGGCCGCCGTCGATCGCGATGCCGGCTGAGACCGGGACCGCGAGCGCGGCGCTCCTTCCCCCACGCGAGCTTCTCCGTCTCGGATCGCTCGAGCTCGTCGCCCGGCTCGTCGTCGAAGGATATCTGGCGGGAAGGCACCGGAGCCCCGGTCTCGGCGGCTCTCTCGAGTTCGCCGAGCATCGTCCGTACGTGCCGGGGGACGACCTCCGGCGCGTGGACTGGAAGGTGTACGGCCGCACCGATCGATGGTACGTGCGGGAGAGCGAGCAGGAGACCAACCTGCGCGCCACCCTGGTCGTCGACGCGAGCGCGTCGATGGGATACGCGAGCGGGGAGAACGCGAGCAAGTGGCAGTACGCCCGCGCGCTGGCGGCGTCCCTGGCCTGGCTCCTCCTCGCTCAGCAGGATGCCGTCGGCCTCGCGACCTTCGGGGACGGGATCCGCGCGTTCATCCCGCCGCGAGGCGGGCGCGCCCAGCGCGCGCGCCTGTTCGCCGCCCTCGAAACCGAGGAGGCCTCGGGCGGGACCTCCCCCGAGGGTCCATTCCGGCAGCTGGCCGAGAGGCTGCCCCGGCGGGGGCTGCTGGTCCTGATCTCCGACCTCCTCGGCCCGCCCGAGCGGTTTCTCCCCGGCCTCCGCTTCTTCCGGCACCGCAAGCACGAGGTCGTCGTGTTCCACGTGCTCGATCCCGCGGAGCGGTCGCTCGCCGCGCTCCCGTCCGGCGAGGAGATCGTCGACCTCGAGACCGGCCGCTCGGTGCACGCGCGCCCGGAAGAGCTGGCGGAGGGGTACGGGCGGGAGCTCGAGGCGCTGGAGCGGATCTATCGGGAGCAGGCGCACGACCGCGGCTTCGACTGGGTTCCGACCGCGACGGACGAGCCCGTCTCGGCGGTTCTCGGGCGGTACCTGGCGGCACGCCGGCACCGGCTCTGACCGAACCTCGCAAGTCGTTGTCCGGTCCCCAAGTCCGGCGTTCCTGACCGATGGGATTCCTGCACCCGCTCGCGCTGCTCGCGCTACCCCTCGCGCTCCTTCCGTTATGGCTGGAATGGAGGGGTCTTCGAACCGGTCGGCCGATCCGCTTCTCCTCCCTCTACCTGGTCGAGCGGGCGCGCAGAGCCCCGGCGCCCCGGCTCCCGACCCGTTCCCGCTGGGTCGCGATCCTGCGCGCGCTCGCGATCGCGACGCTCGTCGCCGCAGCGGCGCGCCCGGTCGGATGCGGGGCGGGCGACCCGGCCTCTCACCGCCCGACCCGGGCGGTCGTGGCGGTGGACGTGTCGGCCAGCGCGGGGCAGCTCCATGAGGGAGTCCCCGCCTGGGAAGCGATCCGGGCCGCGGCCGACTCGGTCCTAGCGGCCGCATCCCCCGAGGACCGGGTCGCGCTCGCGGCGCTGGCGGACGGGGTCGTCGGATGGTGGGAGGGTCCACCGTCCGAGCTCCGAGGCCGTCTCGCCGCGCTCGGTCCGGGGGAGCGTCCCAGCGACTGGCCGCGTGCGCTCGCCGCCTTGACGGTCCGTCTGGACGAAGATACGGAGTCGTACCTTTTGACGGACGGATCTGCGGGGGCCGTTCCGCCCTCCCCCGGCGGCGCGCGACCTCCCGGGCGGGTGGTCGTGGGAATCCGGGGACAAGAGTCCTCCGGGAACAGGAGCCTGGCCGGGGCGAGCCGAATAACGGAGGGGCAGATCTCCGTGGCGGGCCTCGCCTGGGGCGACGCCCCCGACGCCGCCGAAGTCGGCCGGAGGATCGGCGGCTCTGTGATCGAGCCGCGTCCCATCCCGCTGGACGGCGAATCCGGGACAGCCAGCTGGTCCGTCCCCGACACCGCGACGATCGCATTTCGTGAGGTCGACGCGCTTCCCGCGGACGATCGGCTGTTCGTGGCTCGCGGAGGCGCCGCGATTCAGTACGAGATCGTACGATGGATTCCCGGCGACGAACCCCCCGAGTCCGGCCCTCTCTTCTGGGAGGCGGCGCTCGAGGCCCTCGGGGGTTCGGCCCGGACGCGAACGGCGTCGCTGGCCGACCTATCCTCCCGCGGCGCGGACCTGGCGCTCCTCCCGATCCGGCCGTACCGGCCGGACGAGGCGGCCCTCCTGATGGACGCCGCCGCGGCCGGAACCCGCCTTCTGTTCAGCCCGGCCTGCACCGCATCCGCGTGCGCGCCGCCGCCCGGCTGGTTCCCGGCGCCGGCCGCGTCCCTGCCGGATCTCGATCTCGTGGATCGCGCGGGGTCCGCTCCCCTGACCGGACGCCCGGGAGGGCCCGGCGGAGGGGTCGTACCGGAGCCGCTCCTCGACCGGGCGCCGGTCCGGGGGGGCCTGATCCCGCGGGGCGAACCCGCGGCCGAATGGACGTGGAACCTCGCCACCGGGCAACCGGCCCTCTGGGTCCGGGGCCCGGTCGCGATCTGGCTCGTGCCGCTCGGGCCGCCCTTCACACGGCTCGCGACGACCCCGGTCTTCCCCCTCGTCGCCGCGGCCGCGGTCACCGCCTGGGACCCGCGCTGGTCGGCGGACGCGGCCGGGACGAGGATCGGCCAGCCGCTCCGCGCGCTTCCCGGCGGGGCCACGGTCGAGGGACCCCTGCACGTGGGAGCGGCCGCTTCGACCTGGGAGATCCCTCCGGGAGGTGCCTCCCCCGCGCCCGATCGCGCCGGGCTCTACAGGGTGCGCGACCCCTCCGGATCGACGATCTTCGTGGCCGTCAACGGGGATCCGGCCGAGGGAAACCTCGCTCGCGTCCCCGCGGGCGACTGGGAGGCGGCCTGGGGGCCGGTCGTCCCGCCGGAAGAATGGCGGGCCGCCGTCTTCCCGCGCCGCCGCGGCCCCGAGCTGTGGCCCTGGGCGCTCGTCCTCGCCGCGCTCGCGCTGGTCGCCGAGGCGGCCGCGCGCCGCGCCCGACCCGACAAATAAGCTTGTAGCGACGAGGCGACGCCGCCTTCGTCCGGAGGGGATCGACCGAGGATGATCGTCGAGGACATCGCCATCCGCTTCCGCGCGTCGCCTGCCTTCCGCGCGGTCCGACGCGAGCTGGCGGAATCCGGGTCCGCGCGGGCGACGAACCTGGCGGGTTCGTCGCGCGGGGTCCTGACCGCCGCACTCGCGGAGGACCTGGGGGTCCCGGTCCTGGTCGTGGCCGCCACCGCCGAGCGCGGCGAGGCGTGGGTCGCCGACCTGGAGTCCCTCCTCGGGGAGGGCAGGGTCGGCTGGTACCCCCAGTGGGAGATCCTGCCGTACGAGCCGCGCGCTCCGCAGCGCGAGATCGAGGGCCAGCGGCTCGAGTTCCTGGCCGGCCTCCTCGAGGGCAGCGTTCGGGTCGGGGTGACGACCGTCCGCGCCGCGATCCAGAAGATCCTGCCGCCGGCGGCGCTCGAGGCGCGCCTGCTCAAGGTCACGGCCGGGGATCGGATCTCGCTCGACGATCTCGCGCGCCGGCTCGTCGCGCTGGGGTTCGAGCGGGAGTCGATGGTCGGCGAAGTGGGGACGTTCTCGATCCGCGGCGGGATCGTGGACGTCTTCGGCTATCGCTACGCCGATCCGGTCCGGCTCGAGCTCGTCGGCGACCGCGTCGAATCGATCCGCGCGTTCGACCTCGGCTCCCAGCGCTCGCTCGCGCCGCTCGAGCGGGTCGAGATCCTGCCCGCGCGCGAGCGACCGGCGGCGGCGCGGTGGTCGGCTGAGCCCGCCGAGGATTTGGGCGAGGATTCGGACGCCGCCCCGGCGGGGGCGTTGGCCGCGTTCTCCGATTGGCTCCATCCCGACACGCTCGTCGTGCGGGACGAGCCCGCGCGAATCGCGGCCGCGGGTCGGGACGCGTGGGAAGAGGTCGTGCGCCGTCACGCGGAAGCCAGCGAGGACCGGATCGTGGCTCCGCCGGCCGAGCTGTGGCTCGAGCCGGAGGGCTTCGAGGCGGGGCTCGGCCGCTATCGGCGTCTCGACGTCGAGACGCTCCACATGCAGGGCGACGAGCGCGCGATCCGCTTCGCGACGCGGGAGCCCGAGCCCGTCCGGCGCTCGATGAAGCGCCTGGCCGAGGTGCTCCGTCACGATCTGGCGTCGGGCACGCTGCCGGTCGTCCTCTGCGACAACCTGGGACAGCTCGAGCGGCTGGAGGAGCTCCTGCCGCCCGACATACGCGAGGCCAGGCTCGCGGTCGGAGCGCTGGAAGGCGGCTTCCGTCTCGCCGACGCGGCGCTCGCGGTCTACACCGACCACGAGATCTTCGACCGCCGCCGACGGGTGCGGCGCCGACGGCGCTACGCGGCCGGCGTCAGCATCGAGCATCTGACCCGGATCGAGCCGGGGGACTATCTCGTCCATATGGACTACGGGATCGGCCAGTACGAGGGCCTCGAGCGGCTCACCCTCACCGGCGACGGAGAGGTCGAGGCGCTCAAGCTCCGCTACGCCGACGACGAGGCGCTCTACGTGCCGGTCGAGCAGCTCGCGCGCGTCGAGAAGTTCACCAGCGAGGACGGCCGCCCGCCCGCGATCCATCGCCTGGGCACGGGCCAGTGGGAGCGCCAGAAGGCGAAGACGGAGGCCGCGATCCAGAAGCTCGCCGACGAGCTGCTCGAGCTCCACGCGCGGCGCGAGAGCGCGCCCGGCTTCGCGTTCGGCGCCGACACCCAATGGCAGCGCGAGATGGAGTCCGCGTTTCTCTACGAGGACACGCCCGATCAGCGCGCGGCCGCCGAGGCGGTCAAGCGCGACATGGAGCGCGCGCGGCCCATGGACCGGCTGGTCTGCGGCGACGTCGGCTACGGCAAGACCGAGATCGCGATCCGCGCCGCGTTCAAGGCGGTCCAGGACGGCAAGCAGGTGGCCGTGCTCGTCCCGACCACCGTGCTCGCGATCCAGCACCTGGAGACCTTCCGCGAGCGGCTGGCCGACTACCCGGTCGAGATCCGCGCGCTGTCGCGGTTCAACTCCACGGCCGAGACGCGCGCGGTCGTGAAGGGTGTGGGGGACGGGACCGTCGACATCGTGATCGGCACCCACCGCCTCCTGTCGAAGGACGTGGAGTTCGCCGACCTGGGGCTCGTCGTGATCGACGAGGAGCAGCGCTTCGGGGTCCGCCACAAGGAGCGGCTGCGACAGCTGCGGACGAGCGTCGACGTTCTGACGCTGACCTCGACTCCGATTCCGCGTACGCTCCAGATGAGCCTCATGGGACTTCGGGAGATGAGCCTGATCGAGACCCCGCCGCGGGACCGGACGCCGATCGTGACCTGGGTCTCGGAGTTCGACGAGGAGCTGATCGAGGAGGCGA
>JAICNR010000228.1 GCA_025931135.1 Gemmatimonadota bacterium
ACGAACCTCGCAGCGAGCGCGGCCACGACCAGCCCTACGAGTCCAACGTTCAGGAACGCCAGGAGGTTGCGCATGAAGTACCCGGTGCCGCCCGCCGCGTCCAGAGGCAGCACCTTGAAGTTGTAGAGGTAGATCGCGATCACCGCCAGCAGCAGGAACAGCTGCGACCACTGCCCCGGGTCGCGGAAGAAGGTCGCCACGTCCTTCACGATGATCGCACGGACTCGTCGCGGAAACGGCCGGCTGACCCATGCGCTCGCTCCGCGCCACCACGGCTGGCGGGTCCAGCGCACCTCTCGCGCCTCCTGGGCGCGACTGTAGCCCGAGCGGAAGCCTTCGCGGAAGACGAGCGCGGCCAGAGTCGTGGCGACCGCGGCCGTCACCACGAGCGCCCCGCCGTACCACCCGATCGCGGGCCAGTCTGGGGCCGCGCCGTGCAATCCCAGGACCTCGCCCAGGACTCGCGACGCCCAATAGGACGGCAGCCACGGCAGGGTGGGGCTCGACAGCGCGACCAGGTACTCGGCCCATGTTCCGAACTCTTCGGGACGCGTGAACCGCTCAGGCCGGATCACGCGCGCCATCATGACCGCCCCGATGATGAACAGGAGCGCGACGAGCGAGAGCAGGTCGCGCGCTCGCCGCGCGGGGAACAGGTTCACGAGCGCCACCGAAACGAGCACCCCGATCGCCGCCGTGATCGTCACCAGTGGGACGAGCACCCCGACCAGCGTCAGGTAGTACCCCGGGCCGGCGTCGAACACGCGGCCATATGCCACCCAGATCGGGAACGCGAGGAAGATCGCGGTCCATGAGGCGAAGATCGCGACCTCCAGCAGCTTGACCCGGAACAGTCGCCGGAGCGACACGGGTGCGGCCGCGATCAATTGCAGATCGTGGGCCAGGAAGCACTGGGAGAGCGCGGTGATCAGCGACGAGAAGAGCAGGAAGGAGAGCAGAACGAGGAGGAGGAAGGCGAGCAGCTTGACCCCCAGCACGCGGCCCAGGTCCGGGTCCACGCGAACGAAGTGCTCGAGCACGCGCGCGCTGATCTTGTACCCCGCGGTCAGGAAGAGAGCCGCGACCCCTGCGATCACGAGCGGCCGCCCCGCGCCTCCGCGCCTCCACTGGCGCCGGGCGGCCACGAGCCGGGGGGAGAGGAGGGTGGTCAACGCACGGCCGGCGCGGGCTGGCGATCCTCGGTCAACCGCAGGAAGACCGCCTCGAGCGAGCCGTGCTCGGCCATCGCCTGCATGCGGAGCTCGTCGAGCGTCCCCTGCGCCGCCACCGTGCCTTTCAGGACGATCGCCACGCGAGAGCAGAGCTCTTCGGCCACCTCGAGGGTGTGGGTCGAGAGGAAGACGGTCCGCCCGCTCTCCACCAACTCCGCGAGAAGCGTCTTCAGCACCCGAGCGCTGCGCGGATCGAGGCCCACCATCGGCTCGTCGATGACCACGATTTCCGGTTCGTGGATCAGGGCCGCAGTCAGCGCGAGCTTCTGCCGCATACCGTGGCTGTACGACTCGATCAGCTCGTCGATCCACTCCCGGAGCTCGAAACGCTCGAGAAGACCTGTCGCCACGCGCTCCACGCAATCGGCGTCCAGCTGGTAGAGGTGACCGACGAAATCCAGGAACTCCCGCGCGGTGAGCTTGGGGTAGAGAAAAGCGCGGTCCGGCACGTACCCGACGCGGCGCTTGACCTCCTGCGAGCCGCGCACGACGTCGAAGCCCGCCACTTCGACCGTGCCGCCGGACGGAAGGAGCAGGCCGGCGAGAATGCGGATCGTCGTGGTCTTCCCGGCGCCGTTCGGTCCCAGGAATCCGAACAGCTCTCCGCGCTGGACGTCGAGGTCGATGCCCCGCAGCACCTCGTAGTCCCCGAAGGACTTCCGGAGCTGGCGACACGAGATCGCGCTCATGGGGTGGCCTCGCGCTCGGAGTGCTCGCGAATCGCCCGGCAGGCGATGGTTTCGCCCTCGGTGACGATCCAGTCGACCGGCTCGTCGTGGGGCTCGACGGGCAGGGATGGGTGTATTTGCAAGGAAAATGCCAGTCCCACCC
>JAICNR010000116.1 GCA_025931135.1 Gemmatimonadota bacterium
AAGAACGGGCGCAAGGTGCTCGCGCGGCGGCGCCGAAAGGGTCGCGCCAAGCTGACCGTCTCGGCGGAGTTCTCCCGCAAGCGGCAATAGGCCGGCGTTTCCTTCACAAGAGGTCTTCGACCCGCCCGATGGGGCAGCTTCCGCGTGAGCGACGCATCACGACGCGCCGCGAGATCGCGGCGCTGCTTCGGGCGTCCCGGGTCCGCGGTCCCGAGCTCGAGCTGTATCGCCGGGCGGCGGCCGAGCCCCGCGCTCGTGCCACGTGCATCACGCCCAAGCACGGCCGCTCGGGCGTCGAGCGAAACCGGCTCCGGCGCAGGCTCAAGGAACTGATGCGCGCGATCCTTCTCGCCCGGGGCGAGGACCACGACTGGCTCGTGCGCGCGCGCCCGCCGGCGTACGACCTGAGCTTCGCCGACCTGGCGTCGGCGCTGAGCGCGCTCGCCTCCCGGATGGACCGCCCGGCCGACGTCGGAATCGAGGATCCGTGAAGACCCTGCTCGTGTCCGCGATCCGCGCCTACCAGCTCCTGTCGGGATGGGCTCCCCCAACCTGCCGGTACCAGCCGACCTGCTCCGGCTACGCGATCCGGGCGATCCAGATCCACGGGGCCTGGAAGGGATCGCTCCTCGCCGCGCGTCGGATCGGCCGGTGCCATCCGTGGCACGAGGGCGGCTACGATCCGGTTCCCCCGGCCCGACCGCGCCAGGTCCCGCGCCGGGCCGCGGGCGGCTAGCCGTGGAGCAGCGGAGGGTACTCCTGGCGTTCCTGCTGATGGCGGTGGTCCTGGTCGCCAGCCAGTGGTGGTACGCGAAGATGTCCCCGCCGACTCCGGACGGAACCCCACCGGATACAACCAGAGTTGTCGAAGCGGACACCGCGCCGGCCCTCCGGCCGGGTGCCGCCGCCGTCGCGCTGGACGCGGCGGTCGGAGGCGACTCGCTCGCGGCCGGGCCGGACAGCGCCGCGCCCCGGGGGGACCCCGCTGCGAACGCGCTTCTCGCCGGCCGAGCGAATCCCGGACCGGTCGAGATCCGGACTCCCTATTACCGGATGCTGATCGATCCCCGCGGGGGGCTCCTCCGCGAGGCCGAACTCCTGCGGTACGACTCCTACCAGCGGGTGGGCCCGGTGCACCTCGTGCCGCCCGGCGGCGCGCTCCTGGAGCGCCGGGCCGAGGTGGGCGAACGCCGGATCGCGCTCGACTCGCTGACGTTCCTGCCGAGCGAAGGGGCGATCTCGCTGGCGGCCGGCGACAGCGCGCGAACGCTGACGCTGGCCTTCGAGTCCGCGAGTCAGCGGATCGTCCAGGCGTACCGTTTCGATCCCGAGGGATACGTGGTGGATTATCGCCTCGAGCTGGGTGGCGGCCCGGACGGGATTCTCGTGACGAGCCTGGGGCCACGGCTCGAGACGAACGAGAAAAACCCGCGGGAGGACTACGGTCAGCTCCGAGCGGTCGCCCGGGTGGATGGGGAGATCGTCAGCGTGTCACCGGGGGATGCGGACGAGGATCCGGTGGCCCTGGGCGGCGCCGTGGACTGGGCGGGCCTCAAGAACAAGTACTTCCTCGCGCTGCTCCTCGCCCCCGAAGATCGGGCGTTGACCGCGTTCGAGGCGCGCGGCGCGGAGGGTGAGAGCCTGCCCCGGCTCGACATCTCGATCGCCAGCCCGATTCGGGCGGGCGAGAGCGCCTACCGGCTCTACCTCGGGCCGCAGGAGTATCGCCGCCTCGCCGCCCTGAACGAGGGCCTCGACGACGTGAACCAGTACGGCTGGTCGTGGATCCGCTGGATGATCACACCGTTCGCCAAGGCGATTGTCGTGGCGATGCTCTGGCTCCATCGGTTCATCCCCGACTACGGACTCGTTCTGATCGTCTTCGGCGTGGTCGTCCGCCTCGTCATGTGGCCGCTGACGACGAAGTCGTTCCGCTCCATCCAGGCGATGCAGAAGATCCAGCCGGAGATCCAGCGCCTGCGCGAGCGGTTCAAGGACGATCCGCAGCGCATGCAGCAGGAGACGATGAAGCTCTACCGCGACAAGAAGGTCAACCCGCTGGGAGGATGCCTGCCGAACCTGCTTCCGATGCCGATCCTGTTCGCCCTGTTCTTCGTCTTCCAGGGCACGATCGAATTCCGCGGGCAGCCGTTCCTGTGGCTCCCCGATCTCTCGCAGCCCGATCCGTGGTACATCCTGCCGCTTCTCATGGGGCTGACGATGTTCGTCTCGTCGAAGATGACCCAGACCGATCCGAAGATGGCGGCGATGACGTATGTGATGCCAGTGGTGCTGACGTTCGTGTTCCTGAATCTGGCGGCCGGACTCGTCCTGTACTACACGGTATCGAACGTGCTCACGTTCGTTCAGCAGTGGGTTCTGCGCAGAGACGCGGAGGCACCGCCCCCGGGGGAGGCGCAGCCGGCGACGGCCTGACCGTCTCGACGGCTTGCCCGGCCGAACGCGCCGGGCCACATTGCATCACCAACTCCGAAAACGGTACGAAACCGAACGAATCCGGGCCGCTTGACCTCTTTCCCTTCATGATCCACGAGGAGCGCGCGGGCGAGAACGTGGGGGAGGCCCGGGCACGCCTGGAGCGGGAGCTGGAGCGGGCATTCGCGGAAGACCCCCCCGTCTCGCTCGACGACCTCGGTCGACCCGCCTCCGGAGCCGATGTTTCACGTGAAACATCGAGCCGCGAAGGAGAACCCGCAGCCCCCCGCGCCCCGAAGAGGAAGACGAAGCGCGGTCCCCGCAAGACCGCCGAACCCGCCCCCGAAGCGAAGCCCGCCCGGGCGAGAGTCCTCGCCATCGTGAATCAGAAGGGCGGAGTGGGGAAGACGACGACGGCGGTGAACCTCGCCGCATGCCTGGCCGTGGCGGAGCGCCGGACCCTCCTGATCGATCTGGATCCGCAGGGGAACGCCACCAGCGGGCTGGGGATCGACAAGGGCGCGCTCGAGTCGAGCGTGTACGACGTGCTGGTGGGCGAGCAGCCCCTGCGGAGCGCGATCCGGCCCACCGCCATCCCCTACCTCGAGATCGTCCCCGCCACCGTCGACCTGTTCGGGGCGGAGATCGAGCTCGTGAGCGCGATCGGGCGGGAGCACCGGCTCGCCAACGCGCTGGAAGGCCAGACCACCGACTACCAGTACGTGCTCGTCGACTGCCCGCCGAGCCTCGGCCTCCTGACCGTCAACGCGCTGACCGCCGTGGACGCCGTCCTGATCCCGATCCAGTGCGAGTACTACGCGCTCGAGGGCCTCTCGCAGCTCCTCGGGACGATCCGGATCGTCCAGAAGAGTCTCAACCCCGGACTCGGGATCGAGGGAGTGCTGCTGACCATGTACGACCAGCGTCTGAACCTCGCCCGACAGGTCCAGGAGGAGGCCGTTGAGTACTTCGGGGAAAAGGTGTACGATACCGTCATCCCACGGAACGTCCGGCTCTCCGAGGCTCCGAGCTTCGGGCAACCCGTCATCCTGTACGACATCCTGTCCGCCGGTGCGGTCAGTTACATGAAGCTCGCAGAGGAGCTGATCGAACGATGCCGACCCCGCGTAAGAGGCTAGGGAAGGGCCTGGGCGCCCTCCTGGGCGAGGAGGCCGTCGAGGCCACTCGCTCCGGGTCCGGAGTGACCGAGGTCGCCGTCTCACGGATCCGCCCGAATCGTTTCCAGCCCCGCCATACGTTCGAGCCTGAGGGGATCGCCGACCTCGCCGCGTCGATTGCCCAGAAGGGAGTGCTCCAGCCCCTGATCGTGACCTCGGCATCCGACGGCGGCTGGGAGCTCGTCAGCGGCGAGCGCCGCTGGCGGGCCGCCCAGCAGGTCGGGCTCGCCACCGTTCCCGTCATCGTCCGGGACGTGGACGAGCGCGACCTCCTGGAGATCGCGCTGATCGAGAACCTTCAGCGGGAGGACCTGGACGCGATCGAGGAGGCCTCCGGCTACCGGCGGCTGATCGACGAGTTCGGGGCGACTCAGGCCGAGCTCGCCGAGCACCTGGGGCGGAGTCGGTCCGCGGTCGCGAACGCGCTTCGGCTCCTCGACCTCCCGGACGAGGTCCAGGCGAAGGTCCGACAGGGGGCGCTCTCCGCGGGGCACGGGCGCGCGCTCCTGGGCCTCCAGAGCCGGCGGCGCATCCAGGAGCTGGCACGCGAGGCGGCCGAGCGCGGGATGTCCGTGCGCCAGCTGGAGCGCCGGGTGAAGCGGGAGAATCGGGCGCCGCGCCGGGGCGCCGCCCCTTCGAGAAACGCGGAGCTCGAGCGGCAGCGGCTCGAGGAGGAGCTCCAGCGCGCGCTGGGCACGAAGGTCGCGATCCGCGGCTCTTCTCGGGGGAAGGGCAGGATCGAGATCTCGTACTACTCCCTCGAGGACTTCGAGGGACTGGTCGAGCGGCTGCTCGCCGCCGGACGGTGACCGACAAGTACCTGACGGTCCTGATCGTCCCGCACGACGAGCGAAACGTCCGGCGGATGCGGGTCTCCTACCGGCTCGTGAAGGTCGGGATCACGATTGCAGGGGTCCTCGCGGTTGCGGCGACGCTCGCGCTGATGTCCTACGGGCGGGTCGCCTCCCGGGCGACCAAGGCGGCGCTCCTCGAGCGGGAGAACCAGAGGCTCGAAGCGGAGAACGCGAAAGTGGACGAGATCGCGGAGAATCTCGAGCGAACCGAGCGAGCCTACGCGCGGATTCGAGAGATGGCCGGGCTGCCCCCGGCCGAGGGTGTCGTCGGCCCGGGCGGCGCGCCCGGCCCGCTCGGGACCGGGACGACTACCGGGCGCGGCCCCGGTTCCGGCGAAGCGGCCCCTCCGACCTCGAGCACGGCGCCGGACAGCATCCCGGCGGGTTGGCCCCTGTCCCTCAAGGGATTCGAGACCGCGCGCTTCTCGGGCGCGGAGGGGCACCCGGGCGTCGACATCGCGATCCCGGTCCACACGCCGGTACTGGCCACCGCGAGCGGGATGGTCACCGCCGCCGACAGCGATCCGGTCTACGGGCATTACGTGATCCTGGACCATGGGGAGATCGAGACGATGTACGGTCACAACGCGGTGTTGCTGGTCGAGGTGGGCGAGCGCGTGTCCCGGGGACAGCCGATCGCCTACAGCGGGAACAGCGGGAGGTCCACCGCGCCTCACCTTCATTACGAGATCCGGAGGGGCGGCCGGGCGATCGACCCGGGGCCCTTCCTTCGCTAGACCCTTCAACCGGGAGGCGGCATGGGCCGCAGGGAAGGTCATTCGAACGGTCTGGATTCGCTGTTGGGGGCGGGGGTCGACTGCCAGGGAGACGCGCGGGTCGAGGGGACGCTGAGGCTGGACGGCGCGTTCCAGGGAACGCTCGCCGTCGGGGACACGCTGATCATCGGACAGGGGGGTTCCTTCAAGGGTCGCGCGCGGGGTCGGCAGGTCGTGATCGGCGGGACGTTCGAGGGCGAGGTCCTCGGGACGGAGCGAGTCGAGCTGCAGAAAGGGGCGCGGGTGGAGGGGGACATCCTGACTCGCTCGTTCGTCATCGAGCCCGGCGTCTGGTTCCAGGGGCAATGTCGGATGGAACTCACGGAGGCGGACGAGGCCCGTCTCCGGGTCGAACCTGGCGCCGAGACGGACAGCGGGGCGCCGCTCCTCCGCTCACTTTCAAGCTGAACCTCCGGGGCGGAAAATGTGAATTGCCGTTTGCGGGGCCAGTTCGGTCACTTGTCAGGCAACTTGTTACACGACATAGACTTACAAGCTTAACGCCAACGCCCATCCCGACTTGTCCACAGTTGTCCACATCCGAGACCCGGGGAGTGGATCCGGGCGATCGGACGCCCCATCGGTGGTCGGCGAGCGATCGGAGCGAGGAGAAATCGCACCTGCGGAAGGTGTGGACGCGTTGGGGATGGCCGGGGAAATCCGGGAAACGCAGGAAACCCGGGAAACCCGGGGCGAGCTCAGCGAGCCTTCGCTGCCACCCGTTCGCGGAGCTTGGCCAGGCGCTTCCGCTGCTCCTCGCCGAGGATCGTGCCCTGGAGCAGCGGGTTCTCGGCCGCGGTGATCTCCAGCCGGCGGGCCTCCTCGACGTCGACCTCGCGGGCGGATTCGGCGAACGGGGTCAGCACCGTCACGACGTCGTCCTGGACGTGAAGGAACCCCTCGCCGATCGCGAACCATTCGAAACGGTCCCCCGAGCGGATGCGGAACTCGCCGATCCCGAGCACGACCATCATCGGGGCGTGACCGGGCAGGATGCCGAACTCGCCATCGGTCGCGGTGGCGACGACGGATTCCGCGGGCTGGTCGAAGGCAATCCGCTCGGGCGTGATGATCCGCACCGAGAGGCGTTTCGTGTCCGCGCCGGGGCGGCTGGGAGCGGCCGCCATGCCTACTCCTCGCCCGAGATCCGCTTCGCCTTCTCGGCGGCTTCCTCGATCGTCCCGACCATATAGAACGCCTGCTCGGGCAGGTGATCCCACTTGCCCTCGGCGACCTCGCGGAACGAGCGGATCGTGTCCTCGAGCTTCACGTACTTGCCGGGGATGCCGGTGAACTGCTCGGCGACATGGAACGGCTGGGACAGGAAGCGTTGAATGCGCCGCGCGCGCGCCACCAGCACCTTGTCCTCCTCCGACAGCTCGTCCATCCCGAGGATCGCGATGATGTCCTGGAGATCCTTGTAACGCTGGAGGATCCGCTGCACGTCGCGGGAGACGTCGTAATGCTCCTGGCCGATGTAGTTCGGGTCGAGGATCCGGCTCGTCGAGTCGAGCGGGTCGACGGCGGGATAGATCCCGAGCTCGGAGATCTGACGCGAGAGCACGGTCGTCGCATCCAGATGGCTGAACGCCGTCGCCGGCGCGGGATCGGTCAGATCGTCGGCCGGAACGTAGATCGCCTGCACCGAGGTGATCGAGCCGCGCTTCGTCGACGTGATCCGCTCCTGCAGCTCCCCCATCTCCGTCCCGAGCGTCGGCTGGTAGCCGACTGCGCTCGGCATCCGGCCGAGGAGCGCCGAAACCTCGGATCCCGCCTGCGTGAAGCGGAAGATGTTGTCGATGAAGTAGAGGACGTCCGTCCCCGCCTGGTCGCGGAAGTACTCACACATGGTGAGGCCAGAGAGCCCGACGCGGAGTCGCGCACCCGGTGGCTCGTTCATCTGGCCGTAGCACAGCACCGCGCGCTCGAGCACTCCCGACTCCTTCATCTCCAGCCAGAGGTCGTTCCCCTCGCGCGTCCGCTCGCCGATCCCGGAGAACACGGAGTAACCCCCGTGCTCGGTGGCGATGTTGTGGATGAGCTCCATGATGATCACGGTCTTGCCCACGCCGGCACCGCCGAACAGGCCGGTCTTTCCACCCTTTACGTAGGGGGCCAGGAGGTCGACGACCTTGATCCCCGTCTCGAAGATCTCGGTCTTGGGCTCGAGGTCGGGGAAATCGGGCGGTTCCTGGTGGATCGACCGCCGCTCGGTCGTCTTGACCGGTCCCAGCTCGTCGATCGGCTCGCCGAGCACGTTGAAGATCCGGCCCAGCGTCTCGTTGCCGACCGGCACCGAGATCGGCGCGCCCGTGTCGAGCACCTCCATCCCTCGCACAACCCCATCTGTCGACGACATTGCGACCGCGCGCACCTGATTGCGCCCCAGATGCTGCTGGATCTCGGCCGTAAGGTGAACCGACTCGCCTTCTTGCTCGCCCGCCGGCTCGTAGTCGAGGCGCAGGGCGGTGTAGATCTCGGGCAGGTCGTCAGACTCGAACTCCACGTCGATGACCGGCCCGATCACCTGGACGACCTTGCCGGGTGCGCTCTTCTTCCGATCGTTCATGTCCTCTCCTCCGGTTATGCCACGTTCCGCGGGGATCGTCGCGAGACGAGCTAGCCTCTCAGCGCTTCTGCGCCACCCACCAGCTCCGCGATCTCCTGCGTGATCTGGGCTTGACGCGCGCGGTTGTACGTGCGGGTCAGGCTCCTGATCAGCTCCTTCGCGTTGTCGGTCGCATTCTTCATCGCCGTGCGTCGCGCGCCGTGTTCGCTGGCCGCGCTCTCCGA
>JAICNR010000043.1 GCA_025931135.1 Gemmatimonadota bacterium
CGACCGGAACCGACTCCTGCTGCACCAGCGGAAGGACGGGACGTTCGGCTAGGGCCCGACGCTATCGAGGCGGGATCCAAACGCATACCTGCGCGCTCGAGCGCCTGGACCCGGCGTGCCGCACCAGATACTCGTAGACGTTCATCCGATGACACCGAGCCGACCCGAGGCATGGACGAGCAGAGTCACGTACGCCAACGGCTCGCGCGTTGAACGGGGGCGGGCGGAGGGGCGTCGGTAGGGCAGGTCCGCCGGAGCCGCCCTACTCAAGGAGGAATGTTGATGATCACGCACCTGCTCCTGATGGGATCCTTCCTCACTTCTCCCAGCGTGATCCACCAAGAAACGGTGAGCGACACGATCCGACTGGAGGTCGGATCTCGCGAGGTAGATGGCCGGGTGTTTCCGGTGCATCGCGCACGCAATCGAGTCTATCTGGGGGAATCCAGCGAGCCGGTCGTGACTTGGACGAACGAGCTGACCCTCGGGGACTCCGCCGGGGTTCCCGTAATGCGATGGGTGACCCGGGGGGAGCCGGGTCCGGCCGCAACGGGCGGGCATCGATGGGAGCTCCTGCAGACCTACAACGCGCGCACGCTGGCCCCTCTGGCCTACTCCAACACCTCGAGCACGGGTGCGTACATGCGCCTGACGATCGACGGCACGCGGGTACGCGGGGTCAAGCGCGGACCGGGCGGTGATGCACAGGAGGAGCAGGTGGATCAGACGCTCGAGCGGCTGGGCTTCATGGCCAGTGCGTCGGACCTCGTGCCCATGGCCGTGGGGCTTCGGGCCGGGAGCGTCATCCGAGCGCCGGTCTGGGGTCCGAGCATGCAGGCCGCCGAAGACCGCATATTCGCTGTTCTGGACCAGGAGACCGTGTCCGTGGAAGGCGCGGAGGTCGTGGCCTGGAAGGTCGAGGAGCGGTTCGCCGACACGGGAGGGCTCTACGCCACTTGGTGGCTCACCGAGGCCTCACCCTATATGGTCCTGGCAGAAGTCATCCAGCCGGATGGGCAGGTGAGGCGGATCACCGGGGTGGCTCTGGAGGAGGATGTCGACTGATCTCCATTCGCGGAGGGTGAGATCGCCGTATAGGTCGAGCATCTGATCGAGATCAACGCTGACGACCGCGGCTTCATTGTCTTGAATTGTTAGTTTCCATACGATCGTGACTAGCATTGTGTTTTACAATCTCGCCAGAGAGATTCAATATTTGGCGAAGCGGGGCCAGCGCAAGCTAGTGCGCCTGGAGGCTCACGATGTGGGGAGTTCCACGTATCAGCGTCATAGCCGCTACGTGTCTCTCACTTGGCGGCTGCAGTGACGCAGGGCCAGTCGCGGATCCGCGATTGCTCGCCACGACAGGTAGTGACCAGCGGATAGCATCCCTTTGCTCAGCCGAGCGCTTCCCGACTAACCAAGTCAACTCTATCAGTTGCTGTCAGGACGGGGACCGTACTTGGCACACCAATAACGGCACGCGCTTGGTGTTCCGGACTTATGACGGGAACGTGTGTACTGAAGCCGATGGAATCAGCACAAATTGCGGGGTGGGAACGTCACCCTTTGTTCCTTGCACCTATGGCCCATGTGGAGCCAAGAATGAGTGGGCGGTCGATGCGGAGGCAGTGTTCGTCTTCATGCCAACTTCCAAACCGGACAAGTGTGGTTGGGAGGCGAGAGGCGTGACGGGATGCGCCTTGGGATGCGATTGGCCCACGGGCGCCGTGCGTGGACATCCGGAACCGTTCGTCGATCAGGTCCAGTACGGGGGCACTGCGAACAGTTGCCCCTATACGAGGTGTCTGAAGGGCGGCATTCCGAGTCTATGATTGTTCGGTCACGCGACCGACTTTGACATTTCAGCTCTGATCCCACAACTAACGCCCGATCCTTCTAGTAGGGCGAGTCTTGTCGCCAGTTGGCGACGATGAGCGCCAGCCAGACACGTTTGCGCCAGCTGTCAGCTGCCTGGGCTGGCCGTCGCCGTTAGCATGCTCTTCATGCGGGCTCCCTCGGATAGGAACGCCTCGTGGCACAGCTGATTCTCCTCGCTCTGCAGACCAGCATCTTCGCGCTCGTCTTCGCGCTTGGTCTGAGTGTCGGCATGAAGGAGGCGACGTGGGCGCTCCGTCATCCCCGCGACCTGGCGCGAGTCGTCCTCGCGATGTTCGTGATCATGCCACTGGTCGCCGCCGCCATGGCCGCCTTGCTGGACCTGAATCCCGCGGTCAAGCTCGCGCTCGTCGCTTTGGCTCTCTCACCGCTGCCACCGCTGCTTCCGAACAAGGGGATCAAGGCGGGAGGCGAGATCTCACATGCCGTGGGGCTCCTCGTGGCGGCGGCGCTCCTCGCTGTCGTGGTGACGCCGGTCGGCTTCGCCATCCTTGCGGAGCGGTTCGGCCTCGATGTCGCCGTGCCGACCGGCCGGATCGTGCGCGTCGTAACCTTCAGCGTCCTTCTGCCGCTGGTGGCCGGTATCATTATCCATCAGGTGACGCCCGGGCTCGCGAGTCGACTGGCAGGTCCGATCGGGAAGGTCGCGTCTCTCTTTCTCGTCCTGTCGTTTGTGCCGATCCTACTTACGACGGCTCCCGCCATTTGGTCGCTCATAGGGGGTGGCACGGTAGCGGCCTTCGCCGCGTTCATCGTCGTAGGCCTCGCCGTCGGTCACTATCTGACAGGGGGACGCGAGGAGGACCGTACGATCCTGGCGTTGTCCACGGCGACACGGCACCCGGGGGTGGCGATCGCACTGTCGGGCGCAGTGGCCGCGGCGACGGCCAGACCGGAGGCGAGGTTGGCCGCGCCAGCGATCCTGCTCTACCTGGTGCTTGGAGCCGTAATATCCGCGGTTTATCTGAGGATCCGAAGGAAGTCGACACCGCGTGGCGCTCCTTGAAACTTCTGCCTAGTCTTGTTGAGTTTCTTTGTTTTCATGGACGCCGATGATCCTATCGAATAGGCTCCCGATGCTGCGTCGGTGAAGCGCGCCGGATACCTGCTGGTAGAGGAATCCTGATGAGACGGGTCCTGAGGCTGCACGTGATCGTGTTCGGACTGTGTGCACTGGCTCCGGCTGTCGGGGAGAGAGTCTCGGCCCAGGAAGCGCCGGCCGACCCGGCGATCGGGCTGGTCTTGAGTGGCGGCGGCGCGAAGGGGTTCGCCCATCTCGGCGTCCTCAAGGTGCTCGAGGAGTACCGCGTCCCTGTCCACTACATCGCAGGGACGAGCATGGGCTCGATCATGGGGGGACTCTACGCCTCCGGACTGTCGACGCAGGAGATCGAGGAAACGCTAGGGGAAGTCGACTGGGTGTCGCTCTTCGACGATCAACTCCCTCGCGAGGAGCTCGACTATAACCGGAAAGATGACGACTTCCGGTACCTGTTCGATCTCGGGGTCGGCTTTCGGGTTCGGGGCGGGATCGTGATCCCGACCGGTCTCCTGGCGGGCATCCAGGTCGAGGGTCTCTTGAGGGAAAACACGATCCACGTGACAGGGGTCGACGACTTCGACGATTTCCCGATTCCGTTCCGCGCTGTCGCCGCCGACATCGAGCACGGGGAGTCTTACGTCCTGGAGCGCGGCGACCTGGCGCGCTCGATTCGAGCCAGCATGTCGATTCCGGGTGCCTTTGCGCCGGTCGAGATCGATGGGCGCCTTCTCGTGGATGGAGGGATCACAGACAACATGCCGGTCGATCTCATCCGCTCGCTCGGCGCCGACGTCGTGATCGCGGTAGACGTGAGCGAGCCCCTCCGCTCGCGCGAGCAGCTCGAGAACGTATTCGGTGTTGTCGGGCAGCTGACCGGGATGCTGACGCGCCTCAATGTCGAGGCCCAGATCCCTCGGGCGGACATCCTGTTGGACCCCGAGCTGGGAGAGCTGAGTGGAGGGGACTTCACGAAGTTCGCCGAGCTCGTGGCCATCGGGGAGGCGGAGGCCAGAAGTCATGAGGCGGAACTCCGGCGCTACTCGGTTTCGGAGGCGGAGTACGCGGCATATCGCGAGCGATACCGCTATCGCCCGGACCTTCAAGGACGGGTGGACTTCGTCGACGTGCAAGGAAACGAGCGGGTGGATCGTCGCATGATCGATGCCCGAATCCGGCTCGAGCCGGGGGATCCGTTCGATCCCGCGGTGATCCGTGAAAACGTCACGCGCGTCTACGGCATGGGGGCTTTCCGGAGCGTGGCCTGGGACGTCGAGCGGCGGGGCGAGGAGCTGGGCGTCGTGATCCGGGTGGTCGAGAAACCCGAGGGCCCGAATTACGCGAAGTTCGGGATGGTCCTGGACGATGCTGGGACCTTCGACGGCCGCATGAATCTGACGCTGACCCAGCTCAACCGGCGCGGGGCAGAACTGCGGAACGATTTTCAGTTCGGAGCTATCGTCGGATTCGCTACGGAATTCTACCAGCCGCTCGACTATGCTGGGACGTTCTTCGTCGCGCCTTCGATCGCGGTGCGGAACGAGGACCAGGACGTCTTCGATGACGACGGAGACAAGGTCGCGGTCTACGAGGTCGACCGAAGGGTCGGCCGGTTCGACGTGGGATACAATATCGGCCGGCACGGAGAGCTCCGGCTGGGTGTCCTGCGAGGCAAGATCGACGCGCACGTGGGCGTCGGAGCGGCGGACCTTTCCGACTTCGACGCGACGGCGGCAGGATTCCGAGTCGCGCTCAACCTCGACCGGCTCGACGACTCGAGCTTCCCCGAGCGCGGCTACCTGACATGGGTGTCGTATTTCATGTCGCGGGAGGGGATGGGCGCGGATGACGGGTACGACAAGCTCACGCTGAATTCGGCCGTTTTCTGGACGCGCAATCGCTGGACCTGGACGACCGCTCTCCTCATGGGCTCGGCTCTGGGCAGCGACATTCCCGCGTACGATCAGCATACGCTGGGAGGTTACCTGTCTCTGGCGGGCCTGCAGGACGACCAGCTTCGGGGTCAGTACGCGGGTCGGGCGCGACTGGGAGGGTACTACCGCCTGGCAACGCTGCCGCGGTTCGTCGGCGAAGGCCTCTTTCTGGGCGCCTTCCTCGAGACCGGGCAGGCGTGGGATCGGTCGGACGAGATCTTCGAGGACCTAATCTGGAGCCTCTCGGGATTCCTCGGCATCGACACGTTCCTGGGTCCCTTCACGATGGCCTACGGCGTCGCGAGCAGTGGTCAGGACGAGTTCTACGTCTCGCTCGGAAGGAACTTCTGACGCCCGGCCGCGATGCGCTGCGGCCGGGCGTCCGACGTCAGGGAAGCGCGCCGGGCGGAAGCTCCCGCAGGACGACCTGGATGCGTCGATTCTGCGCACGCCCTTCGGGCGTGGAGTTCGACGCCACCGGATCGAACTCTCCTTTCGAGATCGCGATCACCCGCCGGGGGTTGACTCCCTGGGAGACGAGGAACTTCACGGCATTCGCGGCGCGGGCCGCAGCGAGCTCCCAATTGGTCGGGTAGCGTTGCGCCAGCCCGCCGGTCGGCTGCTGATTGTCCGTATGGCCGATCACGCTGATATGGAAGGTCGTTCCCTTCAGATACTCCGCGAACTTGGTCGCGAACTCCCGCCCCTCCGGTCCCACGTCCGCCCCGGCGGCGCCGGACGGGTACAGGATGTCGGATGGGATCTCGACCTGGACTCCCTCGACGAGCTGCTGGACCCTCAGCTCGTTGGCGGCGATCTCTTCCGCGAACAGGACCCGCAGGCTGTCGTTGGCCGCGCGGAGCGACGCCGCCTCAACCGCAAGCGTGTCCCCGCGCGCGACGGCTTCCTCGTACTGGCCGCGCGACACGCAGCCCACCGAGAGCGCGAGACAGACGAGTCCGGACCATCGTGTGGCGAGATGTCGCTTCATGGCGTCCTCCTTTGTTCTTCTGCACCAGACCCCTTGCCGTTCCGGGAACGACGCGGAGTCGGGGGGTGCCCCACTGTCGAGGCGTTGGCCTGCCGTCCGCTCCTTGCGAGAATCACGCCAGCGGCGGGTACCCCCGCTCGGAAAGCTCGCCGCGTGTCGGGCGTCTGCTCAGAACGGCAGTGGAGATTGTTCCAGGCCTTCGGGTTGGGCAGACGCCAACGCGCAGAATATTCGGACGGCTGCGCCCGGTTTGCCACTCTCGGGAGCTCGGCCCAGCCCAGTGCGGCTCCGACATATCGGAGTTCCCCCGAGAACTCGGACCTGGGCCGTGAAATCCCGCTACGGAAGGCGAGAGCGCGGCGAAGTACATACTTTCTGCTCGCAGTCGGCTTTAGGATGGCTTGCGCTGGGTCCCACGAGATCGTCATGCCGCCGGTGCAACCGGGAAGGAGCAGATCCATGAGGCACGGCCTCGCGCGGCGCCTTGGCTCGATCCAAACTCGACTCGCCGCGTGACATCGGCCGATACCACGGCGGACAGGTCGGCGATCTCCATTTCGGAGGAGCGGACCCTCCGGTACCCGAAGGAGCGGCCGATCTTCATCGCCGGCGTGCTGTTCAACGTCGCGATCATCGTCGCCGCACTGACCGGAGTGGACATCGCAGCCGAGCGGCTCGCTTCCTACCCGCGTCTTGCGGGACGCGTGTCCGAGATCCGGACCATCGCGACGCTGGCTGTCTTCCTCCCACCCGCGATTCTGCTGCTGCGAAACTGGAGGATCGCGTTCGTCCGCGGGAACTCCGTGCAGCTGTCCCCAACCCAGCTTCCGGAAATTTACGGAATTCTTGAAGCCCAGTGCACGCAATTCGGAATGGCCGTCCCCGAGCTCTACCTCACGGAGGACTCCCGCTACGGCGACGCGAAGGCGTTCTCGACCCTCCGAAGGAACTGCATCGTGCTGAGCAGCAAGTACGTGCTGCTGGAGCACGCGCAAGAGAAGAACCTGCTCTCGTTCCTGATCGGCAGCGAGCTGGGTCGCATTCGTCTGGGGCATACGAAGTGGTGGCACGAGGTCCTCGCCGCGTACACGCTATACGTCCCCATCCTGAAGAATCCGCTGCTTAAGGCCCGCACATACTCGAGCGATCGGTATGGCGCGCGGCTGTCGCCCGGCCCACTAGACGGCCTGATCGTTCACGCGACCAGCTGGCGCGCTTTGCGTCGAATCGACGTGGATGAGTACCTGGCGCAGGCCCGGGCGTACGGAGGCTTCTGGGCGCGGGTGTCGGAGCTCGGCCAGTCGCGACCGCACCTGGCGTACAGGATCCAGAACCTCGAGCGAGCCGAATAGTGGGCGACGTGGTTCAAGCGGCCGCCCATCCGCATCCGAGATTTCGGGGCCCGCCCCGATATCTCGGAGTCTCGAGTCGCCCCGAAGCGAGGGGCGAGAGCGAACGCGGCGATCGCGGGGACCCGATACACGAAGCATGACGAACTCGACTGGACGGCGAAGGTCGACCGATCGCTAGCCGGATGTCCCGTCCTTCCGCTGGTGCAGGAGGATCCGGTTGCCGTCGGGATCGGCGACGACAGCCATCCAGCAAACCGGCGTTTCGATGGTGTCCATCGAGATCTCGATGCCCTTGCTCCGAAGCTCCCCGACCGCCTCGCCCACGTGGTCGACCGCCAGCGCGACGATCGCGTTCGGATGAGGCTGCGGCATAGCGACGAGACCGATCGCGACGCCGCCCGCATCGAGCTCCATGTATCCGTTCGCGCGGGTCCCGGGCTTCCCGCGAGCGACCTCGACGTCCAACCCGAGCACGTCCCGCCAGAACGCCTCCGAGCGATCCATGTCCGTCACGCTGTAGGATATGAAGTCCACGGCTTTCGCCTTCATTCGACCCCTCCCGCGTGTGGCGCGCCCTGAGGGAGTCGAACCCCCAACCTTCGGATCCGAAGTCCGACGCTCTATCCAGTTGAGCTAAGGGCGCGCAAGCCCCATGATAGACGTACCGGCAAGGCCGGTCGAGGGTCTGTAGCGTACTTTGCGGCCGTTTTCCCCGGCACTCGCCGATCGTCGCCGGGGGGTGGTGCCTTCTTCGGGAGGTCGAGATGGTGGAGCGCAAGCACGCCGTGCGCGCCGAGCTCACCGTGCAGGAGCTGACGCGCGCGGGCACGAGCCTGGATCTGAAGATCTACGCGGAGGGCGAGCAGATCGGAACCCTGATCATCGGCCAAGGCTCGCTCTTCTGGCGGGGAGGCAAGCGCCAGAAAGTGAAGCGGATCGACTGGTCGAGCTTCGCCGAGATGATGAACGAGAAGGTCTACGGCGAAAAGCGCGTCTGAACGGCGGTCGAAATGCGGCGATTCACCCCAGCCGAGATCGTGACCGCGCCCTAGGGAAGCGACTCCGGCGACGACGCGGGAATGCCGTTCAGCGCGTCGACGACAGCGAGCACGTTCCCGCGGTCGTAGAAGTTCACGGCCACGAAGTTGGGGACCCTGCCTCGCTCCATCTGGCATTCGAGGGCGCGGCGCAGGAGAACGTCGTACGCGTTCACCGAATCCGCATCGGCGGGCGACGGGGTCACCTTGTGGATCCAATGGTTGAGGATGAAGAGGGGGCTGTCCGGTCGGCCGCGGCTTTCCGCGCAGTTGAAGTCGGCGGGGGTCCGGAAGGCATAAGGGGTCTCCTGCATCAGCTCCCAGCCCGAGTGGAGCCAGGGCGGCCCGGTGGCTCCGCTCTCCGTCATCACGAGGAGGGGCCGGTTCGCGTCGATCATCTCGGCCAGCGTGGGCCAGGGTTCGGAGGGTCGCTTGACGAAGGCGAGCTCGTCGAGCGCGGCCTCGCGAAAGGCCTCGACCGTGTCCTCAGGCCGCGTTCCGTCCTCGAGGATGATCACCACGACTTCGTCGTGGTTGGACTCGAGGAACTCTCGAACGTCCGTCAGGGCGTCCGCGAGCCGGGTGGCCCCGACCTCACACATGACGTGGCACATGAAGACCTCCGGTCGAGCGCCTTCCTCGACGGGCCCGAGCCTCGCGGCCAGCCGGTCCGCGGCCTCGGTGAACTCGACTCCGAATTCTTCGATCAGGGTCTGGCGGCTGCGCTCGTGGAGCGGTGACGTCCGTACTCCCCGGGAGACCGCGAATCCGTAGTAGGTGTCGATCATGAATCCGCGCATGCCGAACTCCAGCTGGCGACGGAGCCCGCCGTCCTGCGAGGCGAAGAACCACCCAGGCTCGGCGGCCGCCGCCATCGCGTTGTGGCCGGTCGCCAGAACGACGTCGGTGAGAGGGCGGTCGCAGAGCTCGGCGTGGCCGTTGCAGCGGCGGATGCCGCCGGGGTCTCCGGGAGCGGTCGCGGAGCGCGAAGAAACGTAGAGCCACCCGGCGCCGACCAGCCCCAGAACGAGGATCGCCGCTGTGAGCGCGTGCCTGAGCGCGCGCAGACCCGCCGCTCGTCCGGACGACTGCGCCCCACGCGGGACCTCACCTTCGATCCCGATCCCGCTCGCGCGAATCAGCTCGTTCAGCCCCACGTAGAGCGCGTAGAGACCGGCCGCGATGCCGAGCCCCCCCATCAGGGTCGACGGCCAACGGATCATCGCCACGGCCGCCAGGACGATACCCAATGCCCGGGCCAGCCGGCCGAGACGGCTCTCGGGGACCGTCGTCAGCGCGCGGCGGACGCGATCGGCGTCCGCTCGAATATCGACCGGGCGAAAAGCCGATGCGGCGGCCGCGGCCAGCGCGATCCCGAGCACCGCGGTGCCGAGCCCCCAGATCGCCAGGTCGCCCGCGAAGGGACGCCAGATCCCCAGCAAGGCCCGCTCCGCGAGCGGCTCCAGGTCCGACGACATCAGGATCGCGCGCCCGATGCCGACCGTTGCGGTGACGGCCGCGCCTGCCGCAGCGGCGGAGACTCCCACCCGCGATACGGCCCGATCCCGGTCCGATGCCAGCCACACGCCGGCGCCGAACGCGAGAAAGGCGAGGAGAGGAAGCAGCCACCCGAGAAACCGAACCCTGGTTCCGGTCGCGATGGCTTGCGCGGCGAAGTCCCGCTTTCGCAGCTGGATCAGGGTCGCTCTTACGTCGGGAAGCCGCTCGGCGAGTTGCGGATCGATGGCGCGGACGGCGCCGTCCACGATGATCATGAGATCGAGAAGCTCGAGGACGATCGCCTGGTCCGGCGCGAAGAGAGACGCGTGGGCCTGGCGTACCGCGTTGCCGTAAATGGCGCGGAACGGCCGACTCTCGACGACCTGGCCGACCGCCAGCTCGAGGACCGGTCGGACAGCGACGAGCTGCGCGGAGCCGCGGGCGACGATCTCATCGACGACGTTCTCGGTGACGACCGTTCGGACCGCGTCGTTCTCGAGGACCTCGATGGCGCGGGACGAGAAGCCGTGGGGATCGTAGATCGCGACCCTGCCCCAGAACGCGATCAGACCGGCGAACAGGAGGATTCCGCCCACCGCGATCAGGCCGGACGACACGACCGGACGAGAGCGAGTCATCAGCTCGATCTCCTGAAGGATGCGAAGTCGAATGCCCTGGGTTTCATCGGACCTCCCAGCGCTGGTATGTTCTCGGCACCAGGATCCGGTACGTAATCATAGGACCAGCGGAGGGGCGAGTCGATGGGTCGGAGCTTACGAGCCGTTCCGCGAGTGGCGCTCGAGACCGCCTTCCTCACGACGGGCCTTCCCGAGGACGTGCGCCTCGCAACCGCTCAGGCGATGGCCCGATCGGTTCGCGAGCGAGGGGCGGAGGCCGCGTTCGCCGGTGTCGTCGGTGGAACGCCGGTCGTCGGGATCGACGACACCACGCTCGAGGGACTGGCGTCCGCGGGGCGAAAGCTGGCCACCCGTGATCTGCCGATCGCGGTGGCCGAAAGGGCCGACGGTGGGACCACCGTCTCCGCCACCCTGTTCCTCGCGCACCGCGCGGGCGTGGGGGTAGCGGCGACGGGCGGGATTGGCGGCGTGCACCGCTCTGGTTCGACTGGAGCGGGAGGTGCGCGCGATGAATCCGCCGATCTGATCGAACTCTCGCGGACCCCCGTGATCCTGGTGTGCTCGGGCGCGAAGGCGATTCTCGACCTGCGCGCGACGATGGAGCGACTCGAAACCCTTGGAGTCACCGTGATCGGCTGTGGTACGAGAGAGCTCCCCGCGTTCTGGTCGTCGGAAAGCGGGATCGACTTGCCGCACACGGTCGCGGATGCTCGCGAGGCGGCCGCCGTAGGGAGGGAAGCGCGGGCGCTCGGCTTGCGGGGGGCGGTTCTCGTCTGCGTCCCGCCGCCGGCGCAGCAAGCGCTCCCTTGCGAGGAGAGCGACCGCGCAGTCGAGGTGGCGGTGGCGGAAGCCGAGCGACGCGGCATCGCGGGCGCTGCGCTCACGCCGTTCCTCCTGTCCCGAATCGCTGACATCACGAACGGCCGATCGCTCCGCGCGAACCGAGCGCTCCTCGAGAACAACGCCGGCGTCGCGGCGGAGATCGCCGTCGCGCTGGCTGCAGATCCGGCGACATGAGCCCCCGAGGTTTCCATACGGGACCCCTCGGCGTGGCGATCGCGGTCGCGCTCCTTCACGCGTTCAACGACGCCTACACCGCCTTCCTGCCTCCGCTCCTGCCGCGGATCATGGGCGACCTCGGGCTGTCGATCACGCTCGCCGCCGCGCTCATGACAGCGCTCGCGCTCGGATCCTCGCTCGCGCAGCCCCTGATGGGTCGGCTCGCTGACCGGCGCGGACGACGCGCGCTGGTGGTGCTCGGTCCCGTAGCGACCGGCGGGTTCCTGTCGCTCATGGGGCTCGCCCCCGGATTCTGGACTCTCGTGGCGATCCTCCTGCTCGGAGGGCTGGGGAGCGCCGCGTTCCATCCGCCGGCAGCTTCGCTCGCCGCGCGCGTGGGAGAGGGGGGGCGAACGGGGATGCGCCACGCAATTTTCTCGTTCGGTGGCGCGTTCGGGCACGCGTTGGGACCGCTGATCGCCGTTTCGCTCGTCGCCGCGGTCGGCCTCGGGCGGTTGTGGATCGCGGCAATCCCCGTTGTCGCGCTAGGAGCGGTGGCGTGGTTCGCTCTGCCGCCGGGCGCGTCAGACCGGATCCTCGCGCCCCCGCCGTCGGCGCGCGAGATCGTGCGGATATTGCGCGGTCCGCTGGGTCTCGTGTTCGGGATCAGCGCCTGCGGCGCGTTCCTCAATAACATGTTCCTGACGCTCCAGCCGATCTCCATGGCGGCGGGCGGCGCGAGCGAAGCTCGGGGCGCGGTCGTGCTATCCGTGTACATGGGAGGACAGGCCGTGGGGACGCTTGCCGGGGGGTGGCTCTCGGATCGCATGGACCGGCCGCTCCTCCTGGCTCTCCTGACCGGCGTCTCGTTCCCCCTACACCTGCTCGCTTTCCTTCTCCCTGCCGGCGGGCCGTTGGCGCTCGCCGCCGCCGTGCTCGCGGGCGCGAGCAACATGGCGGTCCTGCCGCCGATCGTGATCACCGCGATCGAGCTGGCCCCCTCGTTCGTGTCCACGAGCTCGGGGATCGTGATGGGGCTCGCATGGGCGGTGGGCGCGCTCGGAGTGCTCGCCGCCGGCGCGGTGGGGGACTGGCTGGGCCCGCAGCTGGCCGCCGTGGTCCTCTCTCCGATCATCCTCGCTGGCTCCTGGCTGGCGCTCCGTCTGCGGCGGCGCGGACTGAGGGCTTGGCGGCCAGCGGAGGCGGCGTGAGCGTCCGGGTCAAGGTGTGCTGCATCGCCAGCGTCGAGGAAGCGCGCCTAGCCGTAGCGCGCGGCGCCTCGGCTCTCGGCCTCGTGTCCGAGATGCCGAGCGGACCTGGGGTGATCCCGGCGGAGCGGATCGCCGAGATCGCCGCAGCCGCGCCTCCCGGCGTCGCCACGTTCCTGCTGACATCGCGAACGGATCCGGAGGAGATCGCCGAGCAGCAGCGCGCGAGCGGCGTTGGCGTGCTCCAGCTGTGTGACGAGCCCGCGCCCGGGGCGCGAGCGCTTCTCCGGCGGGAGCTCCCGGGGGTCAAGCTCGTTCAAGTCATCCATGTGCGGGAAACGGGCTCTCTCGAGGAGGCCCGCGCGGCGGCGCCGGAGGTGGATGCGCTGCTCCTCGACTCGGGCCGTCCGGATCTGCCGATCAAGGAGCTCGGCGGCACTGGGCGGGTCCACGATTGGGAGACGAGCCGGGCGATCCGCGAGGCCGTTGAGGTGCCCGTTTTCCTAGCGGGAGGTCTCCATCCCGGCAACGTCGCGAGCGCGATCGCGACCGTGCGCCCCTTCGGTGTCGACCTCTGCAGCGGGATCCGGGTCGATGGGCATCTCGACGAGACGCTGCTATCGAGCTTCATGCGGGCGGTCGCGGCCGCTTCAGCCGGGGTGTAAGGGCTCCGACATCGCCGCGACGCGGATCGCGTAGCTTGGCTACGTGACCCGGAAGGCCTTCCTCTATCCGCTCGCCGGCATAGGCGCCGTGGCGCTCCTCTATGCCGTCTACGCCCTGGGAACCGCCGAGCCCGTCGACGTCCTTCCGGACACTATGAGCTCGGCGCCGTCGCGAGGCTTCGACCTCGCCTCCACAGTGGCGATAAACCTCGGCGCCCCACTCCTCGCAGGTGACCGCGTGGAGCTGCTCGAGAACGGGAACGAGATCTTCCCCCCGATGCTCGATGCGATCCGCGATGCCGAGCAATCGGTCAACCTCCTGACCTTCGTCTACTGGCAGGGCGGCATCGCCCGCCGCTTCGCCGCTGAGATGTCCACCGCTTGCCGACGTGGCGTCGAGGGCAGGGTGCTCCTGGATGCGGTAGGCGCCGCGAAGATGGACAGGGCGCTGATCGAGGAGATGCGTGCCGCCGGGTGCAAGGTCGCCCACTTTCGTCCTCCGCGGTGGAACGAGCTCCGGCGGATGAATCGTCGCACCCACCGCAAGGTGCTGGTCGTCGACGGTCGGATCGGGTTCACGGGCGGAGTGGGGATCGCGGAGGAGTGGACGGGCGCGGCGACGGATCCCGGTCACTGGCGCGATGACCACTTCCGAATCGAGGGTCCCTCCGTCCACTATCTCCAGGGGGCGTTCGCGGAGAACTGGCGCGAGGAGACCGGCGAGGTGCTGGTAGAGGAGCGGTTTTTCCCCGACCTAGAGCCGGCCGGAGAAGCGAAATCGGTCCCTATCCTGGGTGCGCCGGGCGGAACGATCTCGGACATCGCGTTCCTGTACTGGATCTCGCTTCAGGCAGCGCGGGAGCGGGTCTGGATCGCGACCCCGTACTACATGCCCGATCCGGACCTGCAAACTGCGATCGAAGCCACGGCGAAACGAGGAGTCGAGGTCAACCTGATCGTCCCGAACGAGCTCAACGACTCATCGCTGGTCCGCTGGGCGAGCCGCACGCACTACCGCGGGCTCCTCGAGGCGGGAGTCCGGATCTTCGAGTACCAGCCGACGATGTTCCATGTCAAAGCGGTGACAGTCGATGACGACTGGGCGATCGTAGGATCCGCGAACTTCGACAATCGGTCGTTCGAGTTGAACTACGAGGTAGTGGTCGCGGTCCAGGACTCCTCGCTCGTGAGAGCGCTGGAGCGGTCGATGCAGGACGACGTGCGGGAATCGCGGGAAATCACGCTCGAGGACGTCGAGAGGTGGTCACCGCTCGCGCGAGCACGCGACCGCCTGGCGACCGTCTTACGGGAACAGATCTGATTCACTCGCTCCACGGTTCCTTAAGACGATCGAGCTCACGGCGCTCGCGCTTCGTCGGCCGGCCCTTCCCGCGGAACGACGTCTCCGGCATGAGCTTGAGCTGGGCTTCGCGCTGCTTGCGCCGGGCTACGCTGTCGGCGGTCTCCTCGCAGAGCGCGGCCGCGGCGGCGGCTGTGCCTCGTCGTTCCGCGAGGCCGGTCACGCGCACCGTTCGCTCGATCGGCCC
>JAICNR010000198.1 GCA_025931135.1 Gemmatimonadota bacterium
CGCGGCCGGGTGCGGCTCGTCCGCCGAGGGCGTGGACGACACGACGACCGGCGAGCAGGAAACCGCGCCCATCGGGGTCCAGCGGCTGGTCACGCAATTCAGGCAGGCCTCGGGCGGAACCCGGCTGCGCGCCGCGACGCCTGACGTCTCCTGGGAGCAGCTGAGCCTCGGCGAGGACCCGACGCCGCGCCAGCAGCGGCGGTACGGCACCTTCACCGTCTACGTCGTCGAGGGGAACAACGAGGACGCGGTCGCGTCGCTCCTCGCCGACAAGGACACGGCCCAGCCGCTCGAGCAGGACGCCAACGGGATCTACTGGGACTTCGACGAGCTCGCGAACTCCTACGTCGCCCACAAGCGCTACGGGCCGAATGTCGTGCTCGCCTGGTGGAACGAGCGGCCCGAGCCGGGCACGGACGCCCGCTTCGTGCGGCTCGACGCCTTCCTGCAGGAGGCCACCGCGGGCTAGGTATCCTCCCGCCCCGATGGGGCGGCTGGACGGCAAGGTCGTGGTGATCACGGGCGCCGCCGGGGGCATCGGCCGCGAGGCGGCGCTTCTCTTCTCCGAGGAGGGCGCGCATGTCTGCGTCGCTGACGTCTCGCCCGAGGCCGGCGAGCAGACGGCCGCCGAGTGCCGCGACGCCTTCTTCCACCGGGTCGACGTCACGGACGGGAAGAGCGTCGAGGCGATGTACGCCGCGACCGCCGAGCGGTACGGCGGCATCGACGTCCTCTACAACAACGCGGGGATCATGCCCGCGGAGGACGCCTCCATCCTGGAGACCGAGGAGGAGGCCTGGCAGCGCGTGCAGGACGTCAACACGAAGGGCGTGTACCTCTGCTGCCGCCACGGCATCCCCTACCTCCTGGAGCGCGGCGGCGGCTCGGTCATCAACGTCGCCTCCTTCGTCGCACTCATGGGAGCGGCGACGTCGCAGATTTCCTACACGGCCTCGAAGGGCGCCGTCCTCTCGATGAGCCGGGAGCTGGCCGTCGAGTTCGGCGGCCGCGGGGTGCGCGTGAACGCGCTCTGCCCCGGCCCCGTCGAGACGCCGCTCCTGATGCGGCTCTTCGACGAGACGCCCGGCGCGCTCGAGCGCCGGCTCGTCCACCTCCCCATGGGGCGCCTGGCCCGCGCCAGGGAGATCGCCTACGGCGCGCTCTTCCTCGCGAGCGACGAGTCGTCTTACGTCAACGGGGCGACCTTCCTCGTCGACGGCGGCCTCACGGCCGCCTACGTGACCGCCGAGTAACCGCGAGCTTGACGCCGCGAGAAAGGCGTCGTAGCGTGGCCTTTCCGTTCCGAGAGGTGGCCACGTGCCGTCCAGCGCTTCTCGCCCGACAACCGCCGTCGTCTCGTCCCGCCGCTCGCGGGAGGATGCCGGCTGGGGCTGCACGAACTGGACCGACCCCTCCGACCTGTACCGGCCGGGCCGCGTCCGCCCCGGGAAGAAGCGCAGGCAGTTCTCCTGGCTCAATCCGCAGCCGCTCTGGGAATCGCGGAACGACAAGATCGTTCGCTGGTTCGGCGACTCGACGGATGACGAGCGGATGCGCTGGGTCACGGCGCAGCGCCGCGCCGGGATCGACGTCGATGTTCCGGTCGCGAGGCACGCGGACAAGGACGAGGTCTCGTTCATGGTCCTCGGCGATCCCGGAGAGGGGGACGACTCGCAGTACCAGGTACTGCGTCCGCTGCGTGCGATGTCCAAGGACACCGACTTCACCTACATCGTCAGCGACGTCATCTACCCAGCCGGCGACGCCCGGGACTACCACGACAAGTTCTTCTGGCCGTACCGCGGGCTGCCCGGGCCAATCTACGCGGTGCCCGGAAACCACGACTGGTACGACGGCCTGCACGGCTTCATGACGCTCCTCTGCGGCGCGGACCCCGACCTCCGCCCGCCTGCCAAGCTCGCGAAGAGCCGGTGGACGCGCGCGTTCCTCGACCTCATCTGGCGAGAGCCCTCGGAGGCACTGCAGGAGGAGCTCGAGGAAATGAAGCAGCACCGGCCGGACCCGTCGGGGCAGCCCGGCTCCTACTTCGCCCTCGAGCTGAAAGAGCTCCTGCTCGTGGGCATCGATACGGGCGTCACGTCCGGACTCGACACCGAGCAGGGCGAGTGGCTGAGGAGGATCTCGGCGCTTCCCAAGGACAAGGTCCTCCTGACGGGCAAGCCGCTGGTCGTGGACGCGAGTCGCAAGACCTGCAGCATCGCCGGGTCGAAGGACACCGTGAACGCGATCGTGGACGATCCGGCCAACCGCTACATCGCCGTCATCGGCGGGGACATCCACAACTTCCAGCGCTATCCCGTACGGCTTCCCGAGGGGCGCGTGGTCCAGCACATCGTCAGCGGCGCGGCGGGCGCGTACACGAAGGCAACGCACAACATCCCGCGAGTCACGGTCGAGAACTGCGGCTGCGGGGAGGACGACTTTCGCTGCTACCCGCGCCGAGGCGACTCGCTCGCGGCCTACTCGATCCTCCTCGACAAGAGGATCCCGCTCTTCGATCTCTCCATCTCACCCGAGGTGGCGCCCGCCGTCGTGAGCCAGCGGCTCGACAACGCGGTCGACCCGACCCGGGTCGAGGACAAGGACGAGCACGTGACGGACGAAGCACGGGAGACGGCGAGGAGGGTCTTCCCGCTCTCCCGTGCAGGGATCCTCGGACCGTGGAATCACTACTTTTCCGAGTTCCTGGACTGGAACGAGCCGCCGCCGCCGCTGTTCAAGAGCTTCCTCAAGGTGGACACTCGCCCGGGCGAGATCGAGATCCGCTGCTTCGCAGTCACCGGCTGCGAGAAGCACGCGGACGACCCCCCGCTCGAGGATCACATCAAGGGAACCCGCGTCGGCGACGGGCGCTGGGATTGGGAGGTTCTCCTCGACTGAGAATCCGCACTGGCCCCCGATCTTCCAGCCGCTTCGGTTTCGCAACCTGGAGGTGCGGAACCGGCTCTTCCGCTCCAGCATCTCGGGCCGCTTCGACAACTACGACGGCTCGGGCACCGATGTCCGCATGGACTGGGACGTGAAGTTCGC
>JAICNR010000185.1 GCA_025931135.1 Gemmatimonadota bacterium
ACCGACGTCCGCTCATCGGCGGCCCCGGATCTTCTTCCCCTTCGTCATGAATCCCTCGTAGTGGCGCATCAGCAGATGCGACTGCATCTGCTGGATCGTGTCCAGCGCCACGCCGACGACGATCAGCAGGCCGGTACCACCGATGAACTGCGGGATCGACTGAAATGGACCCCAGGAGAAGATCATGAGGGGGACGATCGCGATTGCCGCCAGGAAGAACGCCCCCGGCAGGGTCACGCGGGTCAGCACATGATCGATGTACTCGGCCGTCCGCGCGCCCGGACGTGTCCCGGGGATGAAGCCGCCCTGCTTCTTCATGTTCTCGGCGAGATCGATCGGATTGAAGATGATCGCCGTGTAGAAGTAGGTGAAGAACACGATCAGCGCCGTGAACACGATGATGTACCACACCGACCCGAAGCTAAAGGCCCGCGAGAACGCCTGCATGAACGGCAGGTTCGGAAAGAACGTGGCAATCGTCGGCGGAACGAACATGATCGACTGGGCGAAGATGATCGGCATCACGCCCGCAGAGTTCACCCTCAGCGGAAGATGCGTCTTCTGGCCCTGACGGATCCGGTTGCGCCCCACGACCTTGCGCGGGATCTGGATGGGGATCTTCCGGATCGCCATCGTCATCAGCACCGTGCCGGCCACGATTCCGATCATGATCGCCACGAATGCCAGGATCGTGAAGATCCCGATGACGTCCGTCCGCCACAGCGTCCAGACCTGCGCCGCGGCTTGCGGGAACGCCTCGATGATCGAGAAGAAAATGATCAGGCTCATTCCGTTGCCGATCCCCTTCTCGGTGATCTGCTCGCCGAGCCACATGACGAACACCGCTCCCGTCGTCAGCGTGACGACGGTCAGGATCTGGAATCGGATCCCCGGGAACAGGACAGCGTCCGGGCTCAGGTTCTCGATGAACACGGCGTAGCCGTAGGCCTGGACCGTTGACAGCACGACGGTCGCATAGCGCGTGTACTGGGTGATCTTCTTGCGCCCCTCTTCGCCCTCCTTCTGGAGCTTCTCGAAGTAGGGGAACACGGCGGTGAGGAGCTGGAAGATGATCGAGGCCGAGATGTACGGCATGATCCCGAGCGCGAAAACGGTGGCCCGCTGAAGAGCTCCGCCGGTGAACAGGTCGAGCAGGCCGAACAGGTTGTTCTGGCCGCCGATCGCCAGTGTCAGCGCCTCGCGGTTCACCCCCGGGACCGTGATGTGCGCTCCTACGCGCAGCAGTACGAGGATCCCGAGCGTGAAGAGGATCTTCTTCCTCAGCTCGGGAATCTTGAAGATGTTCGGTACCTGGGGCGTGGACATCAGGCTTGGCTCTGCTCCGGAGTCGCGACGCTGCCGCCCGCCGACTCGATCGCGCTCCGCGCCGCGCGGCTGAAGGCATCGGCCTGGACGCTCACCGCCCGACCGATCTCGCCGCCGGCGAGAACCTTGACCGGTCCGCCATCGCGATCGATAAGGCCCAGCTCAGCCATCCGCTCGCGCGTGAAATCGCTCACTTCGGCCCGCGCATCGAGCTGGCTCAGGTTCACGACCTGGTACTCGGTCCGGAAGTGCGAGTTGTTGAACCCGCGCTTCGGCACCCGCCGCTGGAGCGGCATCTGCCCGCCCTCGAACCAGGCCGGGATCTTGCCGCCCGTGCGAGCGGTCTGGCCCTTCCCGCCGTGGCCGCTGTAGGTCCCGTGGCCGGATCCGTTGCCGCGTCCGACGCGCTTGCGCGGGCGCTGCGAGCCGACCGGGGGCTTGAGCTCGTGCTCCTTCATTTCTCCTCCACCGTCACCAGGTGACGGACCTTGCTGATCATTCCTCGAATGGCTGGGTTATCGGGCTGCTCGGCGCTGCGCTGATATCCCTTCAGCCCGAGCGCGCGCAACGTTTCGCGCATACGCCGGGGCTGACCGATGTCGCTCTTCGTCTGGGTGATGCGGATCCTGCTCTTGGCCATGGCTACTCCTCTACCGTCGCTGCCAGCGCTTCGGGAACCTCGGCCGGAGCCTCGCCGCCCTGCGCGCGTCGCGCGCGGGTGGCACCCAGCAGCTGCTCCAGCGAGACGCCGCGCTCCCGCGCGACCTGGTCGGCGGTACGCAGTCGGAGCAGCCCGTCGATCGTCGCCTTGACCATGTTGATGGGGTTGTTCGATCCCAGCGACTTGGTCAGGATGTCGGTCACGCCGGCGCACTCGAGGACCGCGCGCACCGGGCCGCCGGCGATGACGCCGGTACCGGGCGAGGCGGGCTTGAGCAGCACGCGGCCGGCGCCGAACTCACCCACGATCTCGTGCGGGATCGTGCTGCCGACGCGAGAGACCTTCTTCATCTCCTTGCGCGCGGATTCGATCGCCTTGCGGATGCAATCCGCGACCTCGTTGGCCTTCCCCTGGCCGATCCCGACGCTCCCCTCCCCGTCCCCCACGGCGACCAGGGCGGTGAACGAGAACCGCCGGCCACCCTTCACCACCTTCGACACGCGGTTGATGTGGACGACGTTCTCGACCAGCTCCGTGCGGTTACGACCGTTCGACACGCTGCCTCCGATGACCTGAGATCAGAATTCCAGTCCGCCCTCGCGGGCGCCCTCGGCGAGCGCCTGCACGCGACCGTGATAGAGATAGCCTCCGCGGTCGAACACCACCCGCGTGACGCCCTTGTCCTTCGCCCGGCTCGCGATCTGGCGGCCGGTCTCGCGGGCCTGCTCGAGCTTGGTTCCCTCGAGCTCGAGGCCCAGAGAGGTAACGCCCAGGATCGTGCTCGCGGACAGGTCGTCGACGAGCTGCGCGCCGATGTTCCGGAGGCTCCGATGGACGACGAGTCGCGGCCGCTCGGGGGTCCCCATGATGCGTCTACGTACGCGGCGATGCCGCTTCAGGCGGACGTGCTCGCGCTGCTGGGATTTGCTTTTCACACTCATACGCCGGTCTTCCCCGCCTTCCTGCGAACGTGCTCGCCTTCGTACTTGATGCCCTTGCCCTTGTAGGGCTCCGTCGGACGGAGCCCGCGCAGCTCCGCGGCCACCTGGCCCACGACCTGCCGGTCCGCCCCGCTGATCTCGATCACGGTGGGCGAGGGGGTCTTCACCTCGATCCCCGCCGGCACCGGATACTGGACCGGATGCGAGAACCCGAGGCTCAGGCGGACCATGTTGCCGCTGGCTTCGGCGCGATAGCCGACGCCGACGATCTCCAGCCGCTTCGTGAATCCTTCCGTGACACCGGTCACCATGTTGGCCACCAGCGACCGCGCGAGACCGTGCATGGCCTTGTGACGTGGCTCGTCGCCGGCGCGCTCGACCACGATCTGGCCGTCGTCGACGCGCGTCACGATGTCGGCCGGCAGGCGATTGCCGACTTCGCCCTTCGGGCCTTTCACCCGGACGTCGCGGCCGTCGATCTGGACCGTCACGCCCGACGGGATCTCCACGGGCCGTTTACCGATTCGGGACATGACTCCTCCTACCAGACTTTCGCCAGGACTTCCCCGCCGACCCCCGCCTCGCGGCTCTGGCGGTCGGTGAGCAGGCCCTGGGAGGTCGACACGATCGCGATACCCAGCCCGCTGCGGATGCGCGGCAACGAGTCCTTGTCGCGATAGACACGCAGTCCCGGCTTCGAGACGCGCTCGATCCCATGCACCACCGGCTTCTCGTCCACGTACTTGAGGTAGACCCTCAGAATCCCCTGCTTCCCGTCATCCAGCACCTTGTAGTTCTGGATGAACTGGTTCTCCTGCAGGATGCGGGCGATCTC
>JAICNR010000070.1 GCA_025931135.1 Gemmatimonadota bacterium
CACCGGGACCCTACTCTCCGCGGGAGAGCCTGCCGGCGGCGTGGGACCGGGAGTACCTGCGGCGACTCGGGGGAACGGCCGCCGAGGACTAGGGTCCCGCCGCGAAGCCGGCGAACTCCCCGAAGACTGCGAGCGGCGAGGTGGGTCGGAGCGCGTCGGGTTGGTGAACGACGGGCGCCAGGTCGTTCCATCCGCCCGACGTGAACAGCGACGCCAGGACGCGCGCCTGCGCGCGGCCCACCCCGACCTCGAACATCCCGCCCATGTACGCCTCCCATCCTCGCCGCCGGCACGCCTCCAGGCAGCGGAGAGCTTCGAGCCAGCCGCCGACCCTGGGTGCCTTCACGTTCACGGCGGCGGGCCGGATCGCGGGCTCCTCGAGATCGACGGCCGCGAGGACGTAGCCGTCGAGAGAGACGCGGTCGTGCCACCGACCCGTCGGGTCGAGCGAGGACGCCTCGACGGGAGGGTCCTCGATCCACGCGTCGGGCAGCCAGGCGTGGGCGAGTCGGACCTGCTCGAGGTCCCCGGCGCGCTTGAAGTCCGCCACCACAACACGGCCCGTGCGCGCGAGCGACTCCCAGGTCCGCCGTGACCAGCCACGGGCGTGCACGTCGACCTTGAGCCGCGCCTCGGGATCCTCCCGCAGGATCTCCCGGATGGCGGGTTCGGGGTCGGGCAGGCTCCCGAGCGACCAGCAGAACGCCACCGGCACCGGAGAGCGATCCGCGAGGCGGAACGGGTTCTCTCCCGCCTGGCGGAGCGCCAGGTCGATCGCCGCGCCCTCGACGGCGGCGCGTCCGTAGGGGTCGGCGAGATGCTCGAGCGCGAGCTCCGAAATCTCGCCTACGGTCGTCGAGTCCGGGAACGCGAGCGCGTCGCAGTCGGCGGCGAAGGCCGCCTGCTCCCGCGGCGTCCAGGCGACGCACTCGCCGCGTCCGACGTGGCCGCCGCCCGACAGCGCGGCGACTCCGGTCGGGCGCGGCTCGTCCCCGTAGTATCCGGTCACGCGCACCGCGTCCAGCTCGACGGAGACGGAGTCGATCGAGAGCGGGAGCGAGGCGATGCGATCGGCCAGCGCGCCTGGTCCCCGAGGATGGGTCAGGCGCGCCCCCGCATTACGCGTCGCGCGCGCACCGCAAGCCCGCGAAGATCTGGCGGCGCTCGGGGAGGTCCCAGTTCCGGAACGACGCCCGTGCCACGATCGGCGCTGTCGCCCACGACCCGCCGCGGAGAACGCGGTACCCCTTCCCGAAATGGACCGCGGAGTATTCCGGGTAGGGGAACGCCTCGAAGCCCGGGTACGGGAGAAACTCGCTGGCGGTCCATTCCCACACGTCCCCGATCATGTGGTGACAGCCGTAGAACGAGCGGCCGCGCGGATACGCACCGATCGGTGCCGGCGCATACGTACGGGCGCCGAGATTCGCTCGCGATGGCGAGGGCGGCGCGTCCCCCCACGGCCACTCGCGGGAGAGCCGAAGCTCGGGATCCCACGCAGCCGCCTTTTCCCACTCGAGCTCGGTGGGGAGGCGCTTGCCGGCCCAGCGGGCGAACGCGTCGGCCTCGAACCACGAGACGTGCTGGACGGGCCGTGTGAGGACCAGCGGCTCCACGTGGCCGAACTGGACGTCGATCCAGCCGTCGTCGCCGTGCCTCCAGCCGAGCGGGTGGGTGCAGCGTTCGCGGGCGAGCCAGTCCCGCCCTGCGGGAGACCACAGATCCGGCCGTTCGTAGCCACCGTCCTCCATGAACGCGAGCCAGTCGCCGACAGACACGGGCGCGGTGTCGATCAGGAACGCGGGGAGATCGACCCAGTGGGCCGGGCGCTCGTTGTCGTAGGCGCCCGTGGCCGAGTCCGTTCCGGCCCGGAAGCGTCCGGCGGGCACGATCACCATCCCGGTGTCCGGCGGGAGCTCTGCCCTCGGTGCCGCGAGACGGTGCGCGGGCTCGAACGGCTCTTCGTTCATGAGAGCGACGGCCTGGAGGATCGTCTCCTGATGCTGCGCTTCGTGCTGCGAGAGCATGCGGTACACGAACCCGTCCCGCAGTAGCCGCGGTCCGGACTCCAGATCGACCGCGCGCAGCCGCTCGAGAGCGGCCCGTCGAATCTGGCGCAGGCGTCGCAGGAGCTCTACCCGATCGGGAAGCTCGATTGCCCCGCGCTCCGAGCGCGGAGTGCGGACCGCGTCGTAGATCGCCGCGAGCGCCGGTTCGGTCGGTCCGTCTTCCCGCGCGCCCTCCGGTCCGTCTTCCGTCACGCTGGCCCGGAGCTCGTCGATCCGACGTACGAGCCACAGCTCCTCGAACTCCGCCATGTGACCGAGGTCCCACCCGATCGGGGAGAGGATCGGGAGCACCTGAGTAGCCAGCTGGTCGTCCGACACGGACTCGACGATGTCCAGCGTCGCCAGCCTGGTCGTCTGGAGCTCGCCGGCCAGCCGGCGGGCGAGCGCCGGGCCGGCCGGCCGCCGGATCCGGCGGCAGAGTAGAAGTCCGAAGCGACCGGCCTCGTCGGTGAACGCCCGTTCGAGGGCGAAGCCGAACCGCGCCAGATCGGCGGTGATCCCCTGGACACGGAACTTGCGGCTGATCTCGGTCAGGATCATCTCGCCAGCCGCCACTCGGAACGAGCGGCCGATGGAAGCGAGCTCGATCGGAGTTTCGTGCCGGAAGCGGGCGTAGATCTCGATCCGCTCGAGCCGGTCGTTCCAGTACGCGACGTGATCGATGGCCTCGACGTCGATCGTGGTGCCCAGCTCGCCGTTCATCCGCGCGAACAGGTTCCGGGTAAAGCGCTGGCTCCATCCCGCCGCGTCGTCGTACGCGGCCTCGAGCGCCTCGACGTCCTTCACGAGGTCGACACCGAGGAGGAGCGAGTCGTCTGGGGCCAGGGCCCGCTCCAGCCGGGCGAGGAACGCATCGGTCTCGGCGGGATTGAAATTGCCGAGCGTCGACCCGAGGAAGACGAGGCACAGGGGGGAGAGTCCCGTCACCGCGTCGAGCCCGCGCTCGTACGAGGTCGCGAGGCCGGTGACCCGGAGTCCAGGAAACTCGGCGGCGCGCTCGCGGGCGGCGCGCGTCAGGACCGACGGATCGATGTCGACGGGCACGTACTCGAATTCCTCGTCGCCGGCCGCACGGGACCAGGCGTCGAGGAGGTGTCGGGTCTTGGCGGCGGTCCCCGCCCCCAGTTCCACGATCGGCACCGCCCCCGCCAGCGAGCGGATCTCGTCCGAGCGGGCGACCAGGATCTCGCTCTCGGCCGTCGTCAGGTAGTATTCGGGCTGCTCCGTGATCGCGGAGAATATCCGACTCCCCTCCTCGTCGTAGAGGTATCGGCAATGCAGCCATCGCGGATGGTCGGAGAGCCCGCGGGCCACCGAGTGGGCGAAGGAGTCTTCGGCCGCGGACGCGCCGTCGAGATGGACGGTCCAGCGCTCTCCGGAGCGGAGCGCGAGCTCGTCGGCGTCGAGGGGCCGGATCCGCTCGCTGAGCGTGAGAGTTCCGGTCGGCATCGGTCCTATATTAGCGCGGCATCCTGAATGGCCCATCTCGACCGACCCCACGAAGGAGCGGACGGCGCGGCGAGCTCGCCGGCCGTCGCCTTCGACCGAGCCGGGTACGCCCTGGCGGACGGGCGCTGGCTCGTCCGCGGGCTGACCCTGGAGGTCGGCGCGCGCGAGACGGTCGTCCTGGTGGGCCGCTCAGGCGCCGGAAAGACGACGGCGCTGAAGTTGGTGAACCGGCTCCTCGATCCGGTGGAGGGAGAAGTTCGCGTCGGTGGCCGCGCGACAGCGGCGTGGGACCCGGTGGCGCTGCGACGTCGCACGGGATGGGTGATCCAGGAGGTCGGCCTCCTTCCGCATCTCGCGGTCCGGCGGAACGTGGGGCTGGTGCCCGAGCTCCTCGGCTGGGAGCGGGAGCGGATCGATGCTCGGGTCGACGAGCTCCTGGACCTGGTCGGGCTCCCGACCGCGGAGTTCGGCTCGCGGAGGCCGCACGAGCTCTCCGGAGGTCAACGCCAGCGGGTCGGGGTCGCGCGCGCGCTCGCGGCGGATCCCCCCCTCCTCCTCCTCGACGAGCCGTTCGGCGCGCTCGATCCGATCACGCGCGCGGAGCTCCAGGGGGAGTTCCGCGACCTCGTCCACGGGCTCGGCAAGGCCGCTCTCTTCGTGACCCACGACCTGCGCGAGGCGCTCGCGCTGGGCGACCGGGTGGGCGTGATGGCCGGAGGCCGCCTGGCAGCGATCGAAACGGCGGACGAATTCCTGAATTCGGACCACCCCGAGGCGCGGGCACTTGCCGCGACTTTCGACGGAGGGCGCCGGGGTGGGTGACCTCGCGCGCTTCCTCGCCGCGAACCGCGCCCAGGTCCTCGACCTTCTCGGCGAGCACATGATCCTCGTCGGAATCGCCGTCGGCGCGGCGGCCGCGCTCGGGCTCCCGCTTGGCGTGATCGCGACACGGGACCGGCGGATCGAGGCCGGTGTGCTGGGTGTCGCGAACGTCCTCCAGACGATCCCCAGCCTCGCTCTCTTCGGGTTCCTGATCCCGGTGCCCATCCTCGGAGGCATCGGGGCGACCACGGCGATCGTCGCGTTGACCCTCTATGCCCTTCTGCCGATCGTTCGGAACACGCATGCCGGGATCCGCGCGATCGACCCCGCGATTCGGGAAGCGGCGCGCGGGATGGGAATGACCGAGCGCCAGTTGCTGACGCGGGTGGAGCTGCCGCTCGCGGCTGGCCTGATCGTGGCGGGAGTCCGCGTGGCGGCGGTGATCTCGATCGGGATCGCGACGATCGCGGCCGCGATTGGCGCCGGTGGCCTGGGGGTCTACATCTTCCAGGGACTCGCCATGGTCGACGACACCGTCATCCTCGCGGGCGCGGTCCCCGCCGCGCTCCTCGCGCTCGTCGCGGACGCCGTGCTCGGCCGAGTCGCGCGCCGGCTGACTCCTCCCGGCGCGCCGGGAGCGCCCTCCGGGATCCGCCCCGCGTGAACGACGGGCGAGCGCGAGTCCGACGCGGATCGGAACTCTGGTTGACGCTGCTCGGGCTGGGCGCGTCGGCGGCGTGCGGCGGGGAGGATCCCGTCGTGGTGGCTTCGAAGAACTTCGTGGAGCAAAACATCCTGGGGGAGCTCGTGGCCCAGGAGCTGGAGGCGCGCGGAATTCCGGTGGAGCGGCGCCTCCACCTGGGAGGCACGTTCGTCTGTCACAACGCGCTCGTGGCCGGCGAGGCCGACGTGTACGTGGAGTACACCGGCACGGCCTACACGGCGATCCTGGAGCGCCCGCCGATCTCCGATCCCGATTCGGTCTTGCTGGCGGTCGAGAGCGAGTACGCCGAACGCTGGGATCTCGCGTGGGCCCCGCCGCTCGGATTCGAGAACACGTTCGCGCTCGTCGTGCGGCGCTCCGACGCGGACTCCCTGAACCTGTCCGCCATCTCCGATCTCGCCCGGGTGGCCGGGGAGCTGACCGCCGGCTTCGGCCCCGAGTTCATGGCGCGCGAGGACGGGTACACCGGGCTGGCGCGCGCATACGGGATCGAGTTCGGGAACGTGCGTCAGCTCGAGCTCGGCCTCATGTACCGGGCCCTCGAGGACGGGGAGATCGACGTCGCGGTGGCGAACTCGACGGACGGGCAGATCGAAGGCCTGGGCCTCGTCGTGCTGCGGGACGACCTCCGCTACTTCCCGCCGTACCAGGCGGCGCCGGTGGTCCGCCGGGACCTGCTGGAGCGGATCCCCGCGGTCTGGGACGCCCTCACCGGGCTCGAGGCGTCCCTGGACGACGCCGGGATGCGAGCCCTGAACCACCAAGTGGCGGTGGAGGGACGGGACCCCGCGACCGTAGTCCGGGAGTGGCGGGCCGCGAGGGCTGCGGCAGAGCCGGTCGTATCGCTTACACGCAAATCCCCAAATGAGTTACGTCCCATCATCGGAGGTTCGAGGTGAAGCCAAAACTCCTCCACACCATGATCCGGGTCAGCGACCTCGAGCGGAGCGTCCGCTTCTACACGGATGTCCTCGGTCTCCAGGAACAACGGCGGAAGGTGCTCGAGAAGGCTGACGCGACGCTCGTCTTCCTAGGCGACGAGGCTGGTCACCACGCCATCGAGCTGACCTACAACCACGACGGACGCCGCTACGAGCTGGGGAACCAGTTCGGCCACTTCGCGCTGGGCGTAAGCGACCTCGAGGCCACGCGCGAGGAGCTGGCCGCCAGGGGAATCGAGTTCAGCCGCGGCCCGTACCGGGTCTCCGAAGGAGGCTCGATGATCGCCTTCATCCGCGATCCCGACGGGATCGAGATCGAGCTGATCGAGACGCGTTGACCCGGGCGGACGTCGGGGGTAGTTTCTCGGACCTCCGCGCCGCATGGGCGGGCGGAGGCAGATAAGCAGAGGCCCCCGGCTTCTCGCCTGACGGACGCCGCGTTCCAGGTTCTTGCGGCTGTCCGCGGGTACCGACATGCGACGCCGACCCGCCGATCTCGACGCGGGAAGGCGCGGCGTGCGTTGGCGGCGGGCTCCTGCGAATCGGCGGGCGGCCCGCTCTTTTTTTCGTCGCGACGCCCCGGATCGAAGGCCGCGCCGCGGCCTCAACCCTCGACGAGGAGGTCGTTCATCGCCAGCAACGAGCCGCGGGTCAACGAGCAGATCCGCCTTTCACCGGTCCGACTGATCGATACCGACGGCGCCCAGCTCGGCGTCGTTCCAGTAGACGAGGCCATGTCCAGAGCGCGCGACAAAGGAATGGATCTGGTCGAGGTCGCGCCGAACGCGCGGCCACCCGTTTGCCGCATCATGGATTACGGGCGGTACAAGTACGAGCAGGCCAAGGCCGAGCGTGAGGCCCGCAGGAAGCAGCACGTCACGCAGATGAAGGAGATCAAGATGCGGCCGAACATCGAGGAGCACGATTTCGAGTTCAAGACGCGCCACATCAAGCGGTTTCTCATGGATCGAGACAAGGTGAAGGTCACGATCATGTTCCGCGGGCGAGAGATGGCGCACACCGAGAACGGCAAGGAAGTGCTCGACGACGTCGTCGAGGAGATCGGCGATCTGGCGATCGTCGAGCAGCAGGCGCGACTCGAGGGCCGCAACATGTTCCTGATCCTGGCGCCGAATTCCAAGAAGTAGGCGCCATCCGTTTTCCGGAGGGCCAGATGCCGAAGATGAAGTCGAACCGGGGCGCCGCGAAGCGGTTCAAGCGAACCGCGAACGGCAAGATCAAGCGCAAGAAAGCGTTTTTGCGCCATATCCTGACGAAGAAGGCGAGCAAGCGGAAGCGGGCGCTGCGCAAGTCCACGTACGTGCACCAGGCCGACGAGGGCCGCGTCAAGCGGCTCCTCTCCTCGTAGAGCGAGCCGAAGAACAGGAGGACCCTCATGCCACGCGCATCGAACAACGTCCAGCGCACGAAGCGCCGGAAGAAGATTCTGAAGCAGGCCCGCGGTTATCGCGGGTCCCGCTCGAAGCTCTACATGCCTGCGAAGGAGACGCTGGAGCGCGCGCTACAGTACGCCTATCGCGATCGCCGCGACAAGAAGCGGCAGTTCCGCAAGCTGTGGATCACGCGCATCAACGCGGCGGCCCGCGAGCACGGGCTGTCCTATTCCCGCTTCATGCACGGGCTCAAGTCGGCCGAGGTCGAGATCGACCGCAAGAATCTGGCGGAGCTCGCCGTCAACGACCCTGCGGGGTTCGCGGAGCTGGCGGCCACCGCCAAAGCGCAGCTGTAACGGGCGTTGAAATGGCTCATCTGCTGCGTTGCGCGCCTCGTGTCTTCCTGCGGCGTACAAGTCGTACGCCTCGGCACCCACCTTCGGTGGGTACCCGACTCAGCGCGCGCCTCGGGTACCCACCGAAGGTGGGTGCTGAGCCATTTTGAACGCCCTCTTGGCCGTGGGTGCCAGGCCGGGCGGTAAGTCTCGGGGGGTAGGGTGACCGAATCGCTCCGCGAGCGGCTGGAACAGTTGCGCCGCGAGGTGGAGCGCGAGCTGGAGACGGCGAACGGGCCCGCGCGGGTCGAGGAGATCCGGGTGCGGACGCTGGGCAAGAAGGGGGCGCTGACCGCCGAGGCGAAGGCGATCGGCGCGCTGCCGCCCGCCGAGCGGCCTGAGGCGGGGGAGCTCGTCAACGCGATCAAGGACGCGCTCGAGGCCGCGATCGCGGCCCGCGAGGCGGACCTGGCGGGAAGCGAGCTGTCGCGCCGGCTCGAAGCGGAGGCGCTCGACGTCACGTTGCCGGCCAGACGTCGCGGGCAGGGTACCCGCCATCCGCTGTCCATCGTCACCGCCGACCTGCTCGACGTTTTTCGGCGGATGGGCTTCTCGGTCGCGAGCGGGCCTGAAGTCGAGACTCCCTGGCACAATTTCGAAGCTCTCAACATCCCGGCCGGCCATCCCGCGCGCGAGGAGATGGACACGATCTACCTCGCGGGCAGGGACCTGCTGCTCCGAACGCACACATCTCCCGTTCAGATCCGCGTCATGGAATCGCGCGAGCCCCCCGTAAGGGTGGTTTGCCCAGGTCGCGTGTTCCGAAGCGACACGCCGGATGCGTCCCACTCCCCCTACTTCCACCAGATCGAGGGGCTGTGGGTCGAGGAGGGGATCTCGCTCGCGCACCTCAAGTGGGCGCTGGTCGAGTTCGTGCACCAGTTCTTCGGGCCGGACGTCGACACCCGCTTCCGTCCCTCGTACTTCCCGTTCACCGAGCCCTCCGGCGAGCTGGACATGCAGTGTCTGCTCTGCCGCGGGGGCGGTTGTCGGACGTGCAAGGGGACCGGCTGGCTGGAGCTCCTGGGGTGTGGGATGGTCCACCCGGCGGTGCTCGAGGCGGTCGGTTGGGACAGCGAGCGCTACACGGGGTTCGCATGGGGGATGGGGGTCGAGCGCGTGGCGATGCTCAAGTACGGCGTCCCCGACATCCGGATGTTCTTCGAGAACGACGTCCGCTTCCTGCGCCAGTTCGAGGGCCGATGAAGGTCTCTTATCGGTGGCTCGCGACGTTCTTTCCCGCCGGTGCGTTCGACGATCTGCCGGCGGAAGAGCTCGGGCGACGGTTGACGGCCCAGGGCCTCGCGGTCGACGACGTGCGCCCTGCGTTCCCCACGTTCGAGGGCGTGGTCCTGGGCAGGGTCATCGAGGCGGGGCCCCATCCGAACGCGGATCGCCTCACGCTCTGCTCGGTGGAGGCGGGCGACGGCGCGCGTCAGGTCGTGTGCGGGGCGCCGAACGTGGAGGTGGGCGCCATCTACGGATACGCGACCGTCGGCTCGCGGCTGCCGGGGGACCGGCAGATCCGACGCGCCAAGATCCGCGGGGTGGAGTCCCTGGGGATGCTGTGCTCCGCGCCCGAACTGGGGCTGGACGCGCTGGGCGGCGCGGAGGGAATCTGGCCGATCGCGGGAGCCAGGGAGTCGGATCTCGGCCGCGACCTGCGGGATGTCCTCGGTCTCGACGACGCGATCCTCGAGATCGACGTGACATCGAACCGCGGAGATGCGCTCTCGCACCTGGGCATCGCGCGCGAGCTCCAGTGGATCGTCGGGTCGGACCTCTCTCTCCCCGTGGTCGAACTCGAGGAGCGAGGCGAGCCGGCTTCCGCGAGAGCGGACGTGGAGATCGAGGACGCGGAAGGGTGCCCGCGGTACTTCGGGCGCATCATCGAGCGCATCGTCGTGGGCACGAGTCCCGCGTGGCTTCAGACCCGGCTGGTCGCGGTAGGGCAGCGGCCCGTCAGCGACGTCGTCGACGTCACGAACCACGCCATGCTGGAGCTCGGCCAACCGCTCCATCCGTTCGACTTCGAGCGCATCGCGGGTGGCCGAATCGTCGTTCGGCGCGCGAAGGAGGGCGAGCGTTTCGTCACGCTGGACGGGCGCGAGCGCGCGCTGGAACCCGACATCACGATGATCTGCGATTCCGAGAAACCGGTCGCCGTAGGCGGCGTGATGGGGGGCCTGGATTCCGAGGTCGGACCCGGGACCACAACCGTGTTCCTCGAGAGCGCGCACTTCGACCCCACGCGGATCTCACGGGCCGTGCGACGGCTGGGTCTCCCGAGCGAGGCCTCTACACGGTTCGCTCGCGGGGTCGACCCGGAGCTCCCGGAGCTCGCGCTCGACAGAGCCGCGGCCATGATCGCCGCACTGACCGGGGGAACGGTCGCCCCGGGCCGAGTCGGCGACGATCGTCGGGCGGGATCGGGGCGCTCGCGAATCGAGCTGCGCTCCACCCGGTACGAGGCGCTCATCGGCGTCCCGGTCGCCCCAGCGGAGGCGCGCGCGGCTCTCGAAGCCCTGGGCTTCGGGGTCGAGGGCGGCGAAGGGACTCTGACGGTCTCGGTCCCGAGCTGGCGGTTCGACGTCTGCCGGGAGGCCGACGTGATCGAGGAGGTGGCCCGACTCGAGGGCTACGAGATCGTCCCGGCGATCCCGCTTCCGACACCGCCGGTCGCACCGGCGATCGAGGCTCGCCCCCGCTTCCTGGAGCGACTCTCCGAGGCAGCGCGGGCATCCGGGTTCGACGAGGCTTGTACCCCTTCGTTCGTGGGGCAGGATGCGCTGGGTAAGGGCTCTCCTATTGACAACCTGGTTGAGATACGAAATCCTATCTCTAAGGCGGACCGGTTCTTGAGACCGTTCATCGCCACGACTCTCGCAAGGGCGATCGGCCACAATCGCAAGCGCGGCGCGGAGCGGGTCAAGCTGTTCGAGATCGGCCACGCCTTCGCGGTCCAGGGCGGGGAAGTCGTGGAGACCGAGCGGATCGGGCTCGCCGCATCCGGGGCCCGATTTCCCGCGCACTGGTCGCGGCCGGATCCGGAGGAGTACGACTTCTGGGACCTGAAGGGGGACGTCGAGGACGTTCTGGCGATCGTGGCCGGCCTCTCGCCCCGATTCCTGACGGGCGTGCGGCCGTGGCTCCACCCCGGTCGGCAGGCGGAGGTCGAGGGTCCGGGCGGCGAAGCAATGGGCGTCTGCGGCGAGGTCCATCCGGCGGTCGCGCGAGAGTGGGGGATCGACGAACGGTTGTTCGTGGCCGAGCTCGATCTGTCGGGTCTCGGGACGCCTGCGGATCGCGGGCGGGTCGCGGAGTGGAGCCGGGAGCCCGCGGTCGAGCGCGACCTCGCGCTCGTCGTCCCGACCGGGGACGCCGCCGCCGGGATCCTCGCCGCCGTTCAGGAAGCCGGGCTCGAGGATCTCGCTCGCGTCCGGGTCTTCGATCGCTACGCGGGGCCCCAGGTGCCCGCGGGTCACTACAGCCTCGGCCTCCGGTTGACGTTCGAGGCGGACCGGACGCTGACCGACGAGGAGGTGGACGAACAGGTGAAGCGGCTCCTGGATCGTCTCCGTGAGGAGCGGAACTATGAAATCCGGTGACGGTCGATCCTCCCGCGGGCGGCTGTCCGCAGGCGACCCTGCGCAGGGCGCGCTGGATGGACTTCTTTCAAGGGAGGAGTCGGCGGAGACGCGCCCGAAGCGCGTCCGCGCGGATCGCTCGACGGACGAGCCGGCTCCGAAAAAGCGCGCGGTTTCCGCACGCGCGGACGCGTCGGAACCGCTCCGGGATTCGCTGGACAGGCTCGAGGAAAACGTTACCTTGCTCATCGCCCGACACGGCGAGCTGATCGCCGCTCGCGCCGAGGCGGATGCGCGGCGAGTCGAGGGGCAGTCGCTCGATCCGATCGCGTTGCGCGACCGAATCGTGAAACTCGAAAAGGAGCGAGAGCGGCTCGACCGACACGCCGCGTTCCTGGAGGAGCGGATCCGCGGGCTCCTCTCCCGCGTTCGCTACGTCGTGGAGTCGTGATGGGTGATTCGAGCACCGGCACGACGCGAGTGACGATCCTCGACGAGCCGTTCGCGATACGCTCCGAGGCCGACGCGGAGTACACGCGCCGCGTGGCGGGCCACGTGGACCGCTCGTTACGCGAGCTCCGCGCGAAGGCGCCCTCGATGGAGCCGTTTCAGGCCGCCGTTCTGGGAGCCATGGAGATCACCGACGAGCTCTTCCGCCTGCGGGAGC
>JAICNR010000093.1 GCA_025931135.1 Gemmatimonadota bacterium
ATCTGATCTCCGCGGCGGAATGGTGGATCCCCGAACAATACCGAACCGGCGACCAGCCGGTGGCCCTGGCCGGCGACGCCGGTCGCTGAACGACCCCGAGAAGGAGAAGACATGCGCGCGATTCGACGGCTGGCCGTGGTGACGACGTTGCTGGCGGCGTGCGGAGGGGGCGGCGAGGCGGGCGAGCAGGCGGGCGCGGAGGGTACCCCGGCCGACGGCGACATGCTCGTCGTGGGCATCACGTCCGACCTCGACACGATGTTCCCGCCGGTTTCGAACTCCAGGGGCGCGAGCGACGTGTACGGCAACATCTACTGGTACCTGATGCGGTCCGAGGCAGATTTCATCAACTTCCGTCCGGGCCTCGCCGACTCGTTCACATTCAGCGAAGACTCGCTTCAGGTCACGTTCCACATCCATCCCGGAATCACCTGGCACGACGGCGCGCCGTTCTCCGCCCACGACGTGGTATTTGCCATCGGTGTCTGCAAAGCGCCGGAGATCAACTTTTCATCGGTCAGCTGGCTCGACCACATCACAAACGTCGAAGCGGTGGACTCGTTGACCGTCCGCTTCACGTACGACGAGCGGTATATGTACCAGGTGGTGGACGCGAACGTGTGCTACCCGCTGCCGGAGCACATCCTCGGCGACGTGCCGCTCGGGGAAATGGCGAACCACCCGATCGCCCGCGCGCCGGTCGGGACCGGCCCCTTCCGCTTCGTTTCATGGGACGCGGGGCAGGAGGTCGTGCTGGAGGCGAACACCGACTTCGCGCTCGGCCGGCCGCATCTCAACCGGATCACGTTCCGCATCGTTCCGGATGCGACGAACCTCGCGACGCAGATCCAGAACGGCGATGTCGATCTCTGGCCGCAGTTCACGCCGCCGTCATTCTACCCGCAGTTCAACAGCGATCCCGAGCTGGTGGTTCGCTCCTATCCCGGTCGTTCGTACACCTATCTCGCGTGGAACACGCAGGACCCGCTGTTCCAGGACAAACGGGTCCGTCAGGCGCTGACGCTGGCTACGAACCGCCAGGAGATCGTCGACGCTCTGATCTACGGTCAGGGCCAGGTGGGCACCCAACCTCTGATCTCGACCATCTGGGCGCACGACCCGTCGATCCAGCCCTACCCCTTCGATCCCGACAGCGCGATGGCGCTCCTGGAGGCGGCCGGCTGGACGGACGCGGACGGCGACGGGGTGCGGGAGAAGGATGGACAGCGGCTGGCGTTCTCGATGAAGACCAACAACGACAACCGACTGCGGGTCGACATCGCGACCGTCCTCCAGCAGCAGCTCCGGGCCATCGGGGCGGATGTGCGTCCGGAGCCGCTCGAGTTCAACCAGTTCATCGAGGAGATCCTCGACAAGGATTTCCAGGCCGCAGTCGGAGGATGGTCGGTCGGGATCAAGGCCGAGCTCCAGCCCACGTTCGGTCAAGGCGAGCTGTTCAACTTCGTCAGCGCGGAAAATCCGGAGCTCCAGCGCCTCATCGTCGAGGCCGAGCTGACCCGCGACATGGAAGCCGCCAGGGCGCTCTGGTCGCGGGCTCAGCGCATCATCGTGGACGAAGCGTACTACTCGTTCCTCTTCCAGCTGAACGACCTCCACGCGATCGACTCACGCTTCCAGAACGTGGACATGAACGCCTACGGCTGGTCGTTCAACCTCGAGGAGTGGTACGTCCCCGAGGGGAGGCAGAAGTTCGACGTCCCGGTGGGCGCCGCGCCGGTGGCGGGTGCGGGGGCGGACACCGCGGCTCCGGGGGCCGGTCGCTGAGCCCGCCGGGATCGGCGTGACGCTGTGACCGGCTACATCCTCAAGCGCGCGCTCCAGGCGATCCCCACGCTCCTCGGGGCGTCGACTCTGATCTTCTTCCTCATGCACGCCGCGCCGGGCGATCCCACGTCGATCTATCTACGACCCGACATCGACCCATCCGTCATCGAGCAGATGCGGAAGAACCTGGGTCTCGACCAGCCGGTGCATGTCCAGTACGTGAAGTGGCTGTCGTCGTTCGCCCAGGGGGATTTCGGATATTCGTTCAGTCAGAAGCGTCCGATCCTCGACATTATCAAGGACACGCTGCCCAACACGCTCCTGCTCTCGGGCGTGGCCCTGCTGATCATCTTCATCGCCGGCATCCTCATCGGAACGGTCCAGGCCGTACGCCAGTACTCGTGGGTCGACAATCTGGCGACCATCGGGGCGTTCTTCTTCTACTCGATGCCGTCGTTCTGGTTCGGGCTCATGCTGATCCTCATCCTGTCTTACAAGTTGCAGTGGCTGCCGGCCAGCCAGATGACGTCGGTCAACTTCGAGTTCCTTCCGGCCGGCGAGCAGTGGGTGGACCGACTCAAGCACCTGATCATGCCAGCGCTCGCGCTGGGGACGGGATCGGCCGCGTCGGTCGCCAGATACATGCGCAGCGGCATGCTCGAGTAGATCCGGCAGGACTACGTCCGCACCGCCAGGGCCAAAGGACTGTCCGAGCGGATCGTGATCTTCAAGCACGCGATGCGCAACGCGTTGATTCCCGTTGTCACGCTGCTCGGGCTCTATCTCCCGTTCCTGGTCGGTGGTGCCGTCCTGATCGAGACCATCTTCGCGTGGCCGGGGATGGGACGATTGATGGTTCAGGCGATCTTCCAGCGCGACTATCCCATCGTGCTGGCGGCCGCGTTCGTGATCGCGATCATGGTGATCCTCGGGAATCTCCTCGCGGATATCATGTACTCGGTCGTCGACCCGCGTGTGCGAGTCGAAGAGGGTGAGACCTAGTGGCGACCCGGGGCGATATCGGCGGCATGGAGACCGCGATCCTGGGAGCGGCCGAGCCGAAGCGAGGCGCCGGACACCCCGGGGACAATGTGGCCCGGAAGCCATGGGCGATCGCGCTCTCGGCTCTCGTGCCCGGTCTCGGCTCGATCGCCATCGGACGCTTCGTCGGCGTCTGGATCCTCGCGGGCTGGGCGATCGCACTCTCTACCCTGACGATCTCCACCGGCGACGTCTCGCGGACGCTCGCCGACGGGCGTGTCGGCGATTGGATCGCGCTTGTGACGCTGGCGGTCACACTCGTCGGCTTCTGGGTCTGGGGGATCCTCGACGTGGCGGTCGTGGCGACGCGACCCGTGAAGCGCACCGGGGTCAGCCAGTGGCGGATCGCGGCCCGCCGCTTTCGCAGGAACCGGCTGGCCATGGCAGGCCTGGCGATCATGGCCTTGCTCTACTGGGTGACCCTGCTCGCCCCGTTCATCGCTCCCTACGACCCGAACTTCCAAGGCAACATCGTCCTCGACCGCTATCAGTCGCCGTCGATGGAGCACCTCCTGGGGACCGACAAGTTCGGCCGCGACATATTCACGCGGATCCTGTACGGCGCGCGAATCTCGCTGTCGATCGGGTTCATCTCCGTCGCGATCTCGATCACCCTCGGCACGTTTCTCGGAGCTTCGGCGGGGTATTTCCGCGGTTGGGTCGATACGGCCATCTCGCGCTTCATCGACATGATGCTGTCGATCCCGCGCCTCGTCCTTCTGCTCGTGATCGTCGCCATGTTCGAGCCGAACATCTTCGTGATTGTCGCCGCGCTCGGCCTCACGGGGTGGGAGGGGAGCGCACGAATCGTCCGCGGTCAGTTCCTGGCGCTGCGAGAGCAGGAGTTCGTCCAGGCGTCGCGGGCGCTCGGGTATTCGGACTGGCGCATCATCCTGCGGCACATCCTACCCAACACGCTGGCGCCGATCATCGTCATCGCCACCCTCGGAATCGGAACCACGATCCTGCTCGAAGCGGCGCTCTCCTTCCTCGGACTCGGCGTGCAGCCGCCGACGGCGTCGTGGGGGTCGATGGTCGACGACGGCCGCGACGCGATGATCACGGCGTGGTGGATCTCTACCTATCCCGGGCTCGCGATCGTCCTCACGGTGGTGGCGTTCAACCTGCTCGGTGACGGGCTGAGGGACGCGCTGGATCCTCGTCTGCGCACCTGAAACAGGTGAGGGTTCTCTTCGTTACGGACCTCTTCTGGCCCCTCATCGGGGGGATCGAGGTGTGGTCCGCGCGGGTCGTGACCGCCTTGGCGGCGCGCGGCCACGAGGTGCGTGTCGTGACCTCCCGTTCCGACGTCGCTCTACCCGATCGGGACGAGCTCGAAGGAGTCGTGATCGAGCGGCTGGACTTCCGCGCGGCGGTGGAGGATCGCCGTCTCGACCGGTTCGGCGAAGCGCTCGACGGGATTCGGCGTATCAAGCGGGAGTTCGCGCCCGACGTGATCCACCTGGGCACGGTCGGCTGGAGCTCGCTGTTCCACCTCCTCACGCGTGAAGCGTGGCCGGCCCCCTGGCTCGTCACGCTGACACAGGAGCGGCTGGACAGCCAGGCGAGCGCCGGGGATACCCTCCTCGGGCGAGCGCTCGCGTCCGCCGACTGGGTGTCGAGCGTCTCGCGCGCGGTTCTCGACCAGGCGATCGAGCTCGAGCCGGGAGTCGCCTCCCGCTCGTCGGTGGACTACTGGGGGATGCCGCCCCCGCCCGCTCCCGCGGCTGCCCATTTCGACCCGCCGCGGCTGCTCTGCGTCGGGCGGCTCGTGAACGCCAAGGGGTTCGACCTGGCCCTCGAAGCGGTGGCCACGCTCGGGGACCGCTGTCCGCGACTTACCCTCGCGGTCGTCGGCGAGGGGCCGGAGCGCGAGCGGCTCGAGCGAATGGCGGGAGCGCTCGGAATCCGGGACCGCGTGACGTTCGAAGGCTGGATCGACCCGACGGAGATCTGCGCACGCATGGCCAGGGCCTCCGCGATCGTCCTTCCGTCGCGTCGGGAAGGCCTCCCGGTCGTCGCGGTGGAGGCCGCGTGGGCGGGACGGCCGATCGTCGCGGTGGACGTGTCGGGAATGCGCGAGGTCGTCCTCGACGGGCGCACGGGCCGGCTCGTGGCACCCGACGACCGGGATGCGCTCGCAGCGGCGATCGGCGAGATTCTCGCCGACCCCGATGGCGCGCGCCGGATGGGTGCCGCGGGGCGCCGCCACGCGACGGAGAGGTTTTCCCTGGAGGGGATGATGGACGCCTACGAAGGCCTGTATGATCGGCTGGCCAACCGGAGGGTCGATGCCCGGGCCTGACGCGCGCTATTCCGTACGCGGCGAGGAAGTCGCGGCGAAGGTCTTCGACGACGAGGTCGTCGTCGTCCATCTCGGCACCTGCACGTACTACAGCGCGTCGGGAAGCGGCGCGGATGCGTGGACGTGGATCGAGAGGGGCCATCCCGTCGGGGAGGTGGCCGCCGCCATGGCCGAGAGATACGGGATCGAGGCCGCGCGCGCGGTCGCGGACGTCGCCCGGTTCGTCGATCAGCTCCTCGCCGAGGGCCTCGTGTCCCCGGCGCAAGGGGAAGCGCCCGGGATCAGACCCCCGGCGCCCTCCGACAACGGACGGGAGTACGCAGCCCCCGAGCTCCACGCCTACCGCGACATGGCCGACCTGCTGGCGCTCGATCCGCCCCTACCCGAGCTCGATCGTCCGGCGTGGCGCACCGCGGGCGATGACGGGCGGGAGTAGCGCCAGCCGCGACAGCGGACATCCGGAGTTCGAGCTCCTCGTCGAGAGCGCGCGGCCGCGTTTCGTCGCCGGCGCTCCGGCACCGATCCCTCACGGTCTCGACTGGTCCCGGGTTCTCGACCGGGCGCTCGACCAGGCGATGGTTCCGCTCCTCCATCGGCGGCTCGCAGAAGCGGGTTGGGAAGGCGTCCCGGGCGAGGTCCGATCCTGGCTCGGCGATCGGAGCGAGGAGAACCGGCGCCGAAATCGCCTGCTGACGATCGAGTTGCTCGCCCTCCTGGACCGGTTGGCGGCCGCCGGGATCGACGCGATCCCGTTCAAGGGGCCCGTGACCGCCCATATCTGCTACGGGGATCTCGACGCGCGACCGTTCGGCGACATCGACCTGCTGGTCGCTCCTGGAGACGTTCGGGCGGCGATCCGGATCATGGCGGGCGCGGGCTACGATCCGCTGATCCCGCTCTCGGCCACGCAGCGGGCCGCGTTCCTCCGGCACCGTACGGAGTATCCACTCCAGCGCCCCGCGCGCGGCGGGATCGTGGATCTCCACTGGGAGATCTTCCACCGTCAATTCTGCTTCCGGCTCGAACCGGATCAGTCGCGAATGCGCGACCTGAGGCTCGCGGGCCAGCCGGTCCGGACGATGGGGAGCGAGGACCATCTCCTCGTGCTCTGCGCGCACGCCGCCAAGCATCTGTGGGTGAGGCTCGAGTGGGTCGCGGCCGTCGGATGGCTCGTCGACCGCGACCGCGGCATCGACTGGGACATCGCCGAGTCTCGCGCGACAGCGCTCGGGGGGCGCCGCATGCTCGAGCTGGGTCTTGCGCTGGCCGAGATTCTCCTCGACGTCCGTGCCGACCGGCCCCCGCGACCGCGCGACACGGAGGTCGAAGCCCTCCGCGACGGCGTCCTGGCCCGACTCCGGGAAGGCGCGGCACCGCCCCAGGATTGGTGGCGTTTCTACCTTCGCACCCGGGAGCGGCGTCGCGATCGGGCGCTGTTCCTCGCCCGAACGGCGGTCATCCCGACGATCGGGGACTGGCGGATGGTCGATCTTCCTCCCGCGCTCCGGGGGCTCCACTACGCGCTCCGGCCGTTCCGGCTCCTCGGCCGGGGAATCCGGGGGCTGGCTCCGGAGGCCGAAGACGGCGCGCCACGCTCCTGACCGTCGCGAGGAGCGGCCGTGCAAGATAGAGGAGGGGGAGCGCCACCGTCGGTGTCCCGGGATACGCGCGGTGGAGCGCGCGCGGAGTGGGGAGCGCGGTCCAGCGGACGACAGTCGCCCGCTCGCGCCACCCTCGGGCGCGGGCGAGAAGCGTGACGAGTCCGGCGCGGCCGTCCGCACGGGCACAGGCGAGCGCGGCCTCGGTCGTGCGGCGCATCTCCCGGCCACGGCCGACGCGTTCGGCCATGCGCGCCGGAGCCTCGGACGGCACCGCCAGGCCGAGCTCGGAGGAGAGCCACCCCACCATCGTCGCGATGGGGAGAGCGAGACCCCAGAGTCGGGCGGAGTCGACGACGCGATCCCAGTCGAGCTCGGTGGCGGAGGCGATCACCCGCGAGGCGTCGCACACCCAGAGGAGCGAGCGACGGTCCGCGCCGACCGCCGCGCGAGCGACGAGGAGCGCCAGCGCGTCTTCGGGCGCGGGCACGCGCGCGAGCCCGACGATCGGCGCGGGGACCGCACGCGCGCGGATCCGACCGGCGTCCGCACCGGTCGCGATCCGCGCGAACGGCTCGTCGCTCAGCCGGACGGGAAGCCCGTCGGGATGAACGAAATCGGCTCCCGTACCGGAAGCGCGTCCCGGTCGAAAGCCGGCCGCCGCAAGCAGCCCTGCCGCGTCGCCCATCTCTCCAGGAGGCAGCAGGACTTCCAGCGCGTGGCAGTGGCGGAGGGTGGGATCCCGGTACGCGGTCGCGGCCAGCGCGACGTCCTGGACGACCACCGGATCGAGTCCCGCTCGCGCGAGCCGGTCGAGCGCGTCCACGGTGACCTGCCGGATCGCGCCCCAGCGGATCGACTCGTGGAGCCGCGCGCCGGCGAGCCGCGCCGCGAGCGCCGCTTCGAGCTCCAGGCCCGCCGCGCGTACGCCCGCGTCGACGAGCGGGAGGAGCGAGCGGTACCGGTCGAGATCGCCGCCTTGGCGCAGCCACTCGTCCCACGCGGCGCGAGCCCGATCCGGCCGGAGGCAGACCGCCAGGAGCGCGGCCTCGGCCGGATCGGGGAGCAGGAAGGAGAGCGCCCCCGCGAGGGGGCTTCTCATCCGCCGCGCCTCGCGTCCAGGTTCCGCTTCAGGAGGTCGAGGACCTGCTCCCGGCTCCGCGGGCCGCCGTCGCGGCTCATATTCCACTCGTGGTAGCGGCGCAGGAGGAGAACCTCGTCCAGGACCTCGTGGGGCAGCCCTTCGTGCCGCAGCCGCAGCGCCCAGTCCAGCGCATAGGCATGGCGTTGATCCACGAACGGGCCCAGCCGGCCGAACGTCGAGCGCCGGGCGAGGAGCGTTCCGGTCACGAGTCCCGGCAGGGGATCGAGAATCCGGTGGCCGCGGAGCGCTTCGGCCTCGATCTTCACGCTGTCGTCCCAGAAGTTCTGCACCAGCCCGTAGCAGGCCGCGAGCTCGGGGACGGCCAGGAACCGCGCCATCTGGATCTCGATCTTCCTCGGCGGCCAGAGATCGTCGGCGTCCAGGAACGTGATGTACTCGCCATGGCTCGCGAGAAGGCCGCGGTTGAGTGCCGCGGCGGGACCTGCGTTCGGCTGCCGCAAGCCTACGATCCGTTCGCCGAAAGTCGCGAGTACGCCCGCGGTTCCGTCCGTGGAGCCGTCGTCGACGACGATCGTCTCGATGGGCGCGTATGTCTGGGCGAAGACGCTGTCGAGGGCGTCGCCCAGCCAACGCTCGGCGTTGTAGGCGGGCACGATGCAGCTGACCAGCGTCGGGACGCCGGGCTCGGCGAGCGGGAAGCGGTCCATGCGCGAAGCAGTGAACCTAGAGACGCGGCCCGAGCCGGACAACACGCAACGAGAGGAACGGAAATCGGCATGCGGATCCTGCTCTGGACGTCGTTCCTGCGCTCGACCTACGGGGGGCTCGAGACGTTCATCCACATCCTGGTCCCGCGGCTCCTCGATCGCGGCCACGAGCTTCTGATCGCGGACGAGGAGTGGGAGGCGGGCACGGAGGAGGACGCCGAGGAGTACGCGCCCGGCGTGCCACTCGTCCGGCTCCCGCGGCCCGAGGCGGCCGCGGGCGTCAGCCCGCTGGCGGCGCTCGACGAAGGCATGCGACGGGTGGCCCGCGTCCTCGCGGAGTTCCGACCCGACCTCGTCCATGTCTGCAAGGCGTGCCCCAGCCTGTTCTACCTCCTTCGCGCCGGATCCCGCAGGCCGCCGGTTCTGTTCAACCTGCACGGTGCGCATGTGGCCCCGCTCGCCGATCCGCATACGCTCGGCGGGCAGGTCGTGCGATCGGCGGACTGGACCGTGGCGTGCTCGCGCGCGACGCTCGAGCACCTCTGCAACCTCGCGCCGGAGATCCGCGCCCGCGCGAGCGTCGTGTACAACGGCGTCCCCGCCCCGGATGGACCGCCGAGCGACCCCCCCGTCGATCCGCCGCGGCTCGTGTGCCTGGGCCGCCTCCACGAGGAGAAGGGGTTCGACGTCGCGCTGGCGGCGGTCGATCGGCTCGCCCCCCGCTGGCCGCGCCTCGAAATCGTGCTCGGAGGCGAGGGTCCCGCCCGAGCGGATCTCGAGGAGATGGCTGCGAAGGGGCGGCTCGCGGGTCGGGTGTCGTTCCCCGGTTGGGTCGACCCGGACGCGGTCCACGCGCTGCTGGCGAGCGCGACCGTCGTCCCGGTGCCGTCGATCCACGAGGGGTTCGGGCTGGTCGCCCTCGAGGCGGCGCTCGCCGCGCGCCCCGTCGTCGCGTCGCGCGTCGAAGGGATCCCGGAGGTCGTGGTCGACGGCGAAACCGGCCTCCTCGTCGCTCCCGGAGACGCGGACGCGCTCGCCGCGGCCATCGAGGTGCTGCTCGCCGATCCAGCGCGCGCGCGCGCGCTCGGCGCGCGGGCGCGGGAACTCGCGATCGAGCGCTTCGGGGTCGAGCGTTGCGTGGACGGATACGTGGAGGTGTACGAGCGGATCGTCGCCTAGGGTGACCGGCTGGCCTGCTGCATGGGGATTCCCTCGAGCACGGCCGCGATCGCCCGGGGGATCTCCGCGATGTCCTGTCCCAGGTCCAG
>JAICNR010000159.1 GCA_025931135.1 Gemmatimonadota bacterium
CACGTCTCATGCTCCTCCTCTTCGATCCGGCCCGCCTCGGCCGCCTCGCGCGTGAAGTCGGCCGGGTGCGTGTGCAGGGAGAAGAGGTGCGCGAGTCCAGATACGACGAGGAGGAGGACGGTGATCTCGAGCGCAAGCGCGCCCTCGCGCGCGGGCCCTTCAGGTCCCGCGAGATGGTGGAAGAGTGCCGGGATGAGGAGCGCGATAGCCGCGAGCGTGAGCTGAGTGGCGCGTGTGCGCCCGCCCGCGGGATTGAAGTACTGGATTCGAAACTTGAGCCCGCCGCCGAGCATCGAGGCGCCGAGGACGAGGAGTGCGTTTCCGATGATCGAACCGGTGAGCGACGCCTTTACGATCTCGGTCAGCCCCTCGCGGAGCGCCATGATCGCGATGATGATCTCGGCCATGTTGCCGAAGGTGGCGTTCAGGAGACCGCCTATCCCTTCGCCGGTGCGGGCCGCGAGGTGCTCGGTCGCGCGTCCCATCCAGCCGGCGATGGGAATGATCGCGACGCCGGCCAGGAAGAACACCCAGACGTGCGCCTCGGGCGCCAGGAAGCGGACCGCGATCGCGATCGGCGTCAGGGGCAGGAGCCAGTTCAGCGAGGGTTTGAGGGCCTGCGGCATCGGCCCGTAAGGAAACACGCCGGCGCCCCCGAGACAAGCGCCACCGCATTTGACGTCCACGAGCGGGGCGCGCAGTTTCCGGCGGAGGATGCGCCGATCCGGGCTCCCCGGACGGCGCTTTTCTTTGGCCGGCACTCCTTCCCGGCGCGGTGACGATCCGCGCGGAGGTCGCGATGACTCGCTCGAACGGCACCTGCCAGGTCGTCGTCGGCGCCCAATGGGGCGACGAGGGAAAAGGGAAGATCGTCGACGTCCTCGCTGAGCGGGCCGATGTGGTCGCTCGCTATCAGGGCGGTTCGAACGCCGGCCACACCGTCGTTGTCGGGGGAGAGGAGTTCATCCTCCACCAGGTGCCGAGCGGCGTTCTCCACCCCGAGAAGGAGTGCCTGCTCGGGAACGGCGTGGTGCTCGACGCACCCGAGCTCTTCGCCGAGATCGACCTGCTCGAGGGACGCGGGATCGACGCGGAGCGGCGGGTGTGGATCTCGAGCCGCGCCCACCTGCTGCTGCCCTGGCACAAGGAGCTCGACCAGGCTGAAGAGGGACGGCGGGGAGCGAAGGCGATCGGCACCACGGGGCGCGGAATCGGGCCCGCGTACGAGGACAAGGTGAGCCGGCTCGGGATTCGGGTAACCGACTGCGCAGATCCGGACCGGCTCCGGGAGCGGATCGCGGAGAGCGTCGAGTACAAGCGCGCGCAGCTCTCTCTCCTGGGGTCGAGCACGGAGGTGTCGCTCGAGGGGACGCTGGCCGAGATCGAACGCTGGCGCGAGCGGCTCTTTGCGCGCGCGACCGACGTCTCCCAGCGGATCGCGGATCATCTGGCGGGCGGCCGCCGAGTTCTGCTCGAGGGGGCGCAGGGCTCGCAGCTCGACATCGACCACGGCACCTATCCGTACGTGACTTCCTCGAGCACGACCGCGGGCGGCGCGGTGATCGGCGTCGGGCTGGGCCCGCGCTTCATCGACGACGTGATCGGAGTGGTGAAGGCGTACACGACGCGGGTCGGAAACGGCCCACTCCCGACGGAGGTCGAGAGCCCACTCCAGGAACGGCTGCGTGAAGCCGGCGGTGAATACGGTGCCACGACCGGCCGCCCGCGCCGCTGTGGTTGGTTCGACGCCGTGGTCGTGCGCTATGCGGCGCGGATCAACGGCCTCACGGAGCTCGCGGTCACGAAGCTCGACGTCCTGGACGGCTTCGAAACCGTGCGGATCTGCACCGGGTATCGCCCCGCGGAAGCGAACGGCGGGCGCGCGGCGGAGGAGCTGGCCGGTTTCCCCGCCGATCTTCCACTTCTCGAACGGTGCGAGCCTGTCTACGAGCACCATGCCGGATGGGAGGGGCCCATCGCGGGTGCACGGGCGTGGGAAGAATTGCCCCCCGCCGCCCGGAGCTACCTGGAGCGGATCGAGTCGCTCGTCGGAGTGCCGATCCGGCGCGTGTCGGTGGGTCAGGACCGGGACCAGATCCTGGAGCGGAACGAGTGACGTTCCGTCGGATCGCTGCCGATCTCGTCGCGAGCGACGAGCGGTACTTCGAGCTCGGCGCCCGGGTCGATCCCGTTGCCGGCGTGCGTCTGGCATGGATGGTCGGTCTCGCCGACATGCTGGCGGCCTGCGTCGTGCTGGACGGGGATGTGTGGACGGATAGAGTGGAGGTGATGACGGCTCTCGACGCGGTTGAGGAGCGGGTACGGGAGGTGGGTGGAAGCCGGGTCCGTCTCTATCTGAAGCGCGAGGTCAGCGCGGTGGTCGAAGTGCTCAAGGATCGTGGCTACTCCTCACGCGAGGAGACGGGATACGTTCTGCCCCAGCGGATCGAGGGAAGGGAGAAGGTGTCGGTCCAGCCGGTTTCCAGTGACGCCGATTGGACGCAGAAGCGGACCCTGCATCGGGAGTCTCCCGATCCTCCGGATGGTCATGAGGTCGCAGCGGAACGATGGGTCGAGCTCGAGCGTCGAAAGACGGGCCCGGACGGGCTTTCGCCGTGGCTCATCCTCGTCGGTGACACCGTGACGGGAACGGCTGCGATCATGGATCACGGCGCGCTGATGCGGCTCAAGAATCTGCTCGTTCATCGAGATTACAGGCGTCGGGGAATCGCCACCGCCGCGATCGCCTCGTTCGGGATCATGGCCGAAGAGAACGGCCGGACGCTGGGGCTGTTCAGCGTCGTGGGGAGTCCCGGAGATCTCGTCTACCGCCGGTGCGGGATGAAGCCCGTCGCCCGCTGGGTGGAATGGCTGGGCCCGCCGGCACGTCGACCCTCGCCGAGGGAGCGACCATGACACGACACCCGATCGTCGACGAAGGGATTCTCGAGCGACTCGAGCGCGAATACCGCGCCGACGGATACGCGGTGGTGGCATCGCCGTTCGATCCCGCCGAAGTCGCGGCGTGGCAGGTGGAGTGCGATCGCCTCGCAGGCCTTCTCGACGAGGCGGATCCGAGCGACCCTCGGATCCAGAGCCGCGGCCACCGCGCGCGAGGAGTGGTACGCGACCGTTACGATCCCGTCACGGATTTTTCCCCTCTGTTCCGGGGGCTCGAGGAAGACTCGCGACTTCTCTCGATCGCGGCCCGGGTTCTGGGCGCGATCCCCATCCTGCTGAAGGATCGGCTGATCCTGAAATCCGCCGGAACGCACGGCTACGGACTGCACATGGACTGGCCGTACTGGGAGTGGCTGGGAATTCCGCCGGACGAAATCGTGACCTTGATGTTGAGCGTGGACGCCACGGACGCGAAGAACGGGGCCATCGAGGTCTTCGCGGGCCTGCACCGAACCCCCTTGCCGGCAGCGGCGGACGATCCCCGCGATCTGGACCCGAAGGCGGTCGAGGGACTTCAACCGCGATTGGCGACGACGCGGGCCGGGGACATCCTGCTCCTCCACCCGACGGCCCCGCATCGCAGCGGTCCCAATCTGTCGGGGGGGAGCCGCCGCATCGTGACGTTCATCTACACCATCGATCGTCATGCGGGCGCACGCGAGCGGTACTACTCCAATCCTTCCAGCTGACGACCGTCGCGACCTAGTCGGCTCTCGGTCCCGCCTTCGCGATGTCGCGCGACACGTCGCCGTACTTCTGGAAGTTCTCCCGGAACAGCGTGGCGAGCTGGCGCGCTTTCGCGTCGTAGGCTTCCCCGTCGTCCCAGGTCGCGCGCGGATCGAGGACCCGCACCGGCACGTCGGCCACGCGGTCGGGCACGTCGACCCGGAAGATGGGATGCGGTGTGAACGAGGCCCGCTCGAGCTCCCCCCGAAGCGCCGCCGACACCATCGCGCGCGTGTACCGCAGCTCCATCCGATGCCCCTCGCCGTACGGACCGCCCGTCCAGCCCGTGTTCACCAGCCACACGGTTGTCGCGTGGCGGTCGAGCCGCTTGCCCAGCTTCTCGGCGTAGCGGATCGGATGCAGCGGGAGGAACGGGGCGCCGAAACAGGCGGAGAAAGTGGCCTTTGGCTCGGTCACGCCGGCTTCGGTGCCGGCTACTTTCGCCGTGTACCCCGAGATGAAGTGGTACATCGCCTGCTCTTTCGATAGCCGCGCGATCGGCGGCAACACGCCGAAGGCATCCGCCGTAAGGAACACGATCGTCCGCGGGTGGCCGCCGATCCCGGGGATCATCGCACCGGGAATGAAGTCCACCGGATACGCAGCGCGGGTATTCTCCGTGATCGAGCCGTCGTCGTAATCGACGATTCGGCTCTTCTCGTCGAAGATCACGTTCTCGACCACTGAGCCGAAGCGGATCGCGGACCAGATCTCGGGCTCCTTCTCCTGGGACAGGTGGATGCACTTCGCGTAGCATCCGCCCTCGAAGTTGAACACTCCGTCGTTCGACCATCCGTGCTCGTCGTCTCCGATCAGACGGCGCGCTGGGTCCGCCGAGAGAGTCGTCTTGCCGGTCCCCGAGAGGCCGAAGAACAGCGCGGTGTCGCCGTCCCTGCCCACGTTGGCCGAGCAATGCATTGGGAGCACGCCGCGTCGCGGCATGAGCCAGTTCATCACGCTGAAGATCGACTTCTTCATCTCCCCGGCGTACTGGGTCCCGCCGATCAGGATCAGCCCGCGCGCGAGCGAGAGGAGAACGAAGGCGGTGGACCCCGTGCCGTCCGTCGCCGGATCGGCCTCGAGGTCGGGCGCGTGGAGGATCGTGAACTCGGGTGAGTGTCCGGCGATCTCGGTGCGGCCCGGGCGCAGGAACAGCTGGTGGGCGAAGAGGTTGTGCCACGCCCGCTCGTTGACGACGCGGACCGCCAGCCGATGCTCCGGATCCGCCCCCGCATACCCGTCGAAGACGAACAGCTCGCGGTCGGAGAGATACTCGGCCACCTTGCGGTGCAGGCGGTCGAACGTCTCC
>JAICNR010000236.1 GCA_025931135.1 Gemmatimonadota bacterium
CGTGATGTCGCGAGCGCCCGTCGTACGGTATGCCGACGCGAGATCGCCCCACGGAATCCCCACCAGCGCCTCGCGCTCGCGACCGTCGGAGAAGCGGACGCGGCGGGTCTCGCCGATCCCGCGCTCGATCAGGCGGCCGTCCCGGCGCTCGAGGCCCAGCGTTCGTCGCCCGGCCAGCGAGGCGAGCACGGTGCGCGTCGTGCCGGCGCTAGCGCGGCTCGACGGGGCGATCGCGATCTCGAGCTCGCGCGGCTCGCCGACCCGCGAGGCGACGTGGAGCGCGAGGCAGTCGCTCGGCACGACGTCGAATCCTACCGCCGGCAGGAGCGCGATCCCGGCTGCCCGCGCCTCGGCGTCCCGCGAGTAGATCGACTCCAGGACGGGGACCTCGCCCGTGATGTCCAGGTAGTGGGTCCGTCCCTGGAGGCACGCGCGGACCATCGAGGAGCTGGTCCGGGCGAACGGCCCGGCCGCGTGGAGGACGAGATCCAGCGGCTCGACCGCGCGGACGAGGGCGACCGGGTCCTCGAGCCCGAAGGCGCGCCACTCGAGCCCAAGCTCCTCGCCGAGGGGCGCCAGGCGCGCGGGATCGCGCCCGGCGAGCAGCGGCCTCTGTCCGCGCCGGATCGCCTCCTCGGCGATCAGCCGGCCGGTGTACCCGTACGCCCCGTAGATCGCCCAGCTCATCGGACGCGACGGGGCCTCGGCCCGCCATCCGTACCCTCGCCGAGGCGATCTGCGAGCAGCTCGAGCGCTCCCACCAGATCGGGCTCTACTTCGAGGACCGGTAGGAGCGGGTCGCTCTTCATGCTTCGCAGCCGGCGGGGGAGCGTGCCGATCGTGTAGCGGCCGATGTCGAGTCCGGGCTTGACCTCGCTCCAGCGGAGCGGGGCGGAGACCGGCGCCCCCGGGAGCGGCCGCGTGCTGTACGGCGCCACGAGCAGCTTTCCGTGGCCATTCTGCAGGAAATCCACGTACACCTTGCCGCCCCGCTTCTTGACGACCCGCTCGATCGTCGCGATGTCGCGCCGCTCGCGCACCACCAGCCGAGCGAGGAGCTCTCCGAGCGTCCGGGACTGATCGTACGTGACACGGCGCGCGAGTGGCACGAGCACGTGGAGGCCGGTCGAGCCGCTCGTCTTCACGAACGCCGGCAGCCCTATCTCTTCGCACAACCCGTGGAGGACCCGCGCGATCTCGATGACGTGCGCGAACGGCGCGTCTTTCGGATCCAGGTCCAGGATGCACCAGTCCGGGTTTCCGAGGGTGGCGACCCGGCTCGACCACACGTGGAGGAGGAGCGCGGCGGAGTTCGCGATATAGAGCAGAGAGTCCAGGTCGTCCACGACGAAGTAATCGAGGTCGCGCTCGGACCCCTCGCTCCACACGGTCACCGTCCGTACCCAGTCCGGGGCCCACTCGGGTGCGTTCTTCTGATAGAAGGACTTCCCTTCGATCCCGTCGGGGTAGCGTGTCAGGACGAGCGGCCGGTCGCGCAGGTAGGGCAGCATCCATTCTGCCACCGAGCGGTAGTACTCGATCACGTCGCCCTTCGTGAAGCCGGAGTCGGGATAGAGGACCTTGTCGAGATTCGTGAACGGGATCACGCGCGGCGCTTCCGCTCGATCTTCGACGGGTGCCGGCTCGAGCTCCGGATCGGGCGGATGCACGCCCTGCTGGATGCACTCGCGCGGTGGCTTGTCGTCTCTGACCCGCAGGAAGGACGGCTGGCGGAGGAGCCCTTCCTCGGTCACTTCCTTGTAGCGGACCTCGACCACGATCTCGGGACGCGTCCAGTGGTGGCCGCGGCCGGCGGGGCGCCCCTGGAACGCGGGCCGGTCGATCACGGTCTTCTCGAG
>JAICNR010000047.1 GCA_025931135.1 Gemmatimonadota bacterium
GAGACCGGCGTCTCGTTCCGCGTCCTCGCCGACCACGTCCGCGCCGCCACGTTCCTGATCGGCGACGGGGTCTATCCCTCGAACGAGGGCCGCGGCTACGTGCTGCGGCGGATCATCCGCCGCGCGGTGCGGCACTATTGGCTCCTCGACGTCCGCGAGCCGGTGCTCTGCGACATGGCGCCCGCGGTCGTCGCGGAGATGAGTGACGCGTACGGCGAGCTGGCCGGGCAGAAGACGTCGATCGCCTCGATCCTGCGCGCCGAGGAGGAGCGGTTCCTCCAGACGATCGACCGGGGGATGGAGATCCTGGAAGGCGTGCTGGACGACCTCGGCGCCGGCGATGCGGTGCCAGGCGAGGAGGCCTTCCGCCTCTACGACACGTACGGCTTCCCCCCCGATCTGACCGAGCTCATCGCGCGGGAGCGCGGCCATGGCGTCGACCACGCGGGCTACGCGACGGCGATGGAGCGCCAGCGCGAGCAGTCTCGGGCGGGTAGCCAGTTCGTACTATCGCCGGATGACATCCACCAACAGCAGACGCTGGATTCCACCGAGATCCGGCTTGATCAACCCACAACGTTCGTAGGGTATGATACTCTCGATGTGGAAACGATCATCGAGCGAGTGGCGAGACTGGATGATCGCCAGTTCTTGGTTCTGCGTGAGAGCCCCTTCTACGCTGCCGGAGGCGGGCAAGTAGCGGATACGGGCACCATAGAGGGTGAGGGGTTCTCGCTAAGGGTTGTCGACGTGCAGCGACAGGGAGAATCGTTCTTCATTCGCGTGGAGCTCGCGACCGGCGATCCGGCAAAGGTCATCGCGGGAGCGGCCGTTCGCGCGATCGTCGACGAGGAGCGCCGCGCGGACGTCGAGCGCCACCACACGGTGACCCACGTACTCCACGCGATCCTGCGCCGGCGCATCGGCGATCACGTGCGGCAGGCGGGATCCCTCGTCGCGCCGGACCGAATGCGGTTCGACTTTTCGAGCCCGACGGCGCTGGCGCCAGAGGAGATCCGGTCCATCGAGGACGAGGCGAACGAGTGGGTGCTCCGGGACCTCCCGGTCACGAAGGAGGTCGTGCCGATCGCGGAAGCACGTGCCCGCGGCGCGATGGCGCTCTTCGGCGAGAAGTACGGAGACACAGTGCGGGTCGTGACGATTGGCGACCGCGAATCAATCGAGCTATGCGGCGGATGCCACGTCGATCGAACGGGCGAGATCGGCGCGGTCCGGATCATGTCCGAGTCGAGCGCCGCAGCCGGCGTCCGCCGGATCGAAGTCGTGACCGGCCGGCGCGCGCTGGAAGAGTTCCGCCGACGCGAGGCGCTCCTCGCCGAGGCCGCGGCCAGGCTCCGCGTCGCTCCCGAGGAGCTCCCGGGGCGCATCGAGCGGCTGCTCGACGAGAAGCGCGAGGTCGAGCGAAGCCTCGAGACCGCGCGCCGGCACTCGCGCGCGGGCGCCGATTCCGGCGAGCGGACGACGACGGTCGACGGCTTCCAGGTCCTCACGCTCCGCGCGCATCCGATGTCGATGGACGACCTGCGCGCGATCGGCGATTCGGTGCGGAGCCGGCTGGAGTCCGGCGTCGGCGTGATCGGCGCGGAGATGGAGGGGAAGGCGCACCTCCTGACCGTGGTGACCGACGACCTGATCAAGGCCGGGAAGCTGGACGCCCCGCGGGTGGTCCGGGAGCTGGCCGCGTTCATCGGTGGCGGGGGGGGCGGGAAGAAGCACATGGCACAGGCGGGCGGAAAGGACGTGGAGCGGATCGACGAGGCGCTCGAGCGCGCGCCGGAGATCGTCGGCGGGCTGGTGGGTGCGTGACCGCGCGCGCGGCGCGTCCCGGCTCACCCGCGGCGGTCGAGTCGTTCGCGGAGTCGCTGGCCGAGTGGCTGTCGTCGTTCACGGTCCCCCAGGAGCTCGCCGCCGAGATGGCGGACGCATGCGCGGCGGGCGCCCCATGGGCGGCCGCGCTGGCGGGGACCTCCGTTCGCCGGGCCGGCTGGGACGAGCGCGAGGCGCTCGCGTGGGGGATCGCGATCGGCGCGCTGGCGGGGGCGCTCGAGGCCGCGCGGCGGAGCCTCGCGGCGGAGAACGGGACACGCGCCGCGGACGGGCCCGCGCTACCGCTCCTGGCCGCCGACGGGCTGATCGCTGCCGCGCACGAGGCGCTCGCCGCGCTCGATCCGGAACGGCTCGCGGTTGCGATGGGCGCGCTCGCGGGCGCGTTCGCCGACGGTGGGCCCTGGCGTCGGATCGATGCGAGCTGGCCACGTCCCGCGTGGCCGGCCCTGGTAGCCTGCGGTCTCGCGCCAGCGGCCGCCGACGATCCCGAGGGCCCGTGGGCGGACCTCGGAGAGGCGTGGGAAGTCGACGGTGCGGGGGAAGCGCGGTGGAAGCATCCGGCCGCGGACGCCGAAACGCGCGCTCTCTTCGCGGAAGCCGACGCGGCGGCGGGTTCGGGAGTGGAGGTGGGCGATGAACAGGGCTTCTGACGAAGGACGGCGGGCGGGAGGCGCACTCGCGGACTCACTCTCCGAAGCGGTCCAGGCGCTCGGGGAGGTCGCGCGCGCGCTGGCGGCCGAGGCCGGCCCCGCGCTGGCGCGGATCGTGGCAGGCTGCGCCGGCGCGATCGAGGGCGGGGGAAAGCTCATGTTGGCGGGCAACGGCGGCTCGGCTGCCCAGTGCCAGCACTTCGCCACGGAGCTCACGTGCCGCTTCACCGCGGACCGGATCGCCTACCCAGCGATCGCGCTCACGACCGACACGTCCTTCCTGACCGCGTGCGCGAACGACTATTCGTTCGACGATGTGTTCGCGCGCCAGGTCGAGGCCCTGGGACGTGAGGGGGATGCGCTACTCCTCCTGTCGACGAGCGGACGTTCCGAGAACGTCGTGCGCGCGGCGCGCGCGGCGCGTCAGCGCGGGATCGCGACGTATGCCTTTACGGGCAGGGACGGTGGGGCGCTCATGGAAGCGTGCGACGCGTCGATCGCCGTTCCTTCGGAAGACTCCGCGCGGATCCAGGAGGCGCATCTGCTGCTGGGTCATCTCCTGTGCGGGGCGATCGAAGGTCACGTGGGAGGGTTCTGACCGCCGCCCTTCAGGTCTTCGCGCGCGCCAGGAGCACGAGTCCCACCAGCCCGAAGATCCCGTTCGCGAGCCAGGCGGCGGCGAACGGCGGCAACCCCCCACCGTAGCCGATCCCCTGTCCGACCCGCAGGAACCCCCAGAAGATGATCGTGAGGAAGAGCGCCAGGCCGAAGCCCACCGTCCCGCTCTGTCGGCTGGCATGGGAAGCGGATCCGACCAGCGCGATCCCGAAGATCAGAATCACGAAGTTCGCGAACGGGTAGGCGACTTTCATATGCAGGTCGACTTGCTCCTGTCGGGTGTCCGCGCCCAGCCGCTCGCGGTCGTCGATGTAGCGGACGAGGTCCTCGTACCCCATCTCCTCGGGCGCCTTGCTCTCGACCAGGAGCTCCTCCGGTGAGTCGGAGATCGCCGCCGACCGGAGGAGCGCGAACGTGAACATGCGCTCGTCGATAGGCCGTGCCGCAGATGCGGAGTCCGCGGGCGCCGAGTCCGCCGTGGCCGGTCCCGCGGCAGCCGATCCGGACCTACCCGCGGAGGTGTCGGCGGCGGTCGAGTCGGCGGAACCCGGGAACACGCGCAGCTCGCCGTTCCGGATCACCCACGTCCCCGTCCCCCCCTCCCATGTCATCTGCGGCGCGTTGATCCGTAGGAACGTGCCGTCCTCCAACTCGCGCTGGATCTCGACCTGGTCCGCCGAAGCGCCGCCCGAGTCGTTCACGAACATCGAGCGCACGAGGTAGGTGTACCCCTCGGGGTTCTGGTACACGAAATTCCCGCGGAAGTCTTCGAAGTCCCTTGGCTGGTCGAGGATCTCTTCCTCATAGACTTCGTTTCCCCGTTCGTTCAGTCGCGGCACGATCGTCTCGCCGAGGAACAGGACTCCGAGCGTGAGCGCGAGGCCGAACGCGACCAGCGGCATCGTGATCCGGTACAGGCTCAGTCCGCTCGACTTCATCGCGGTCAGCTCTCCATGCCGGCCCAGCTCGCCGATCGAGATGATCGTGGCGACGAGCACTGCCATCGGCAGCGTCAGAAGCGTGTTGTACGGCATCTGGAGCAGGTAGTAGCGGCCGACCGTTGCCCACGGCGCGTCGTGGTCCAGATACACGTCAACGTGATCCATGAGGTGAATCAGGACGAATATCACGGTGAGGGCGAGGAGAGCGATCGAAAGTGCGCCGAGGAAGCGCCCCATGACGTAGCGGTCGAGCCGCCGCGCGAACAGCATCAGGCCGCCTCGGCTACCGGCGACGCTTCATGGACCCGGCCACCCAGCCAGCGGGGCCACCAGCCGGGGAGTCGCCACCGCCGGCCGGCGGTCTCGCGCGCGGTGCGCCTCAGGAGCCACAGGCCGAACGCGAAGAACACAATGTTTGAGATCCACATCCCGAGCCAGGGCGGCAGGAGCCGACGGTCGGCCAGGTTCTCGCCCCCGGTGAGCGCCAGATAGTAGAAGACGAAGACGAGCGTGCTCATCCCCATCGCGAAGCCGAGCCCGCCTCGTCGGGCGCGAACGCCCATGGGAGCTCCGATCAAGACGAACACGAAGCACGCCACAGGGATCGCGTACTTCTTGTGGTACTCGACGAGGAACTTGTTCCGCTGCCGCGCCGCGTAGTCGATCCCGTCGTTGATCCGCTCCACCATCGATACCCGGTACCGTTGCTCGTCGAGCGCGCGGTCGAAGCCCATGTCCCGCGACTGGACGATGGCCGGAGCCAAGCTGTCCGTGCGCTCGAGAGCGGCGATGGAATCGATTGCCGCGAGCGCCAGCCTATCGTCGAACAGTCCGGCGACGTGGCGCCCGGTCGCGCGCTTCAGCTCTCGTCGCGCCGCCCCGATCTTCTGTTCCTCCGCGCGGACGTTCTGCATCAAGGTCTCGAGGTTCATCTCGCGGTCGCTCCGCATCCCGGCGAGCTCGGCCGCGCGCTCGATCTTCGTTCCGACGCCTCGGAGGACCAGACGTTGCTCGGCGAAGCCGAGTCGCTCGTATTCGCCGATGGTGGCGACATTCCGGTTGTGAACCGTTCCGTGCCAGAGCGTCATCACCGCGTCTTCTCCGTTCGCGGTGTAATCCATACGACCCGAATCGGCTAGGATCGTGCGCTGCACCTGCAGATCCGTCGTGTCGAAGATACGAACCCCGTACATCATGTTCGTGGTACGATCGATACGGTCCGGAAGGATGCGGTATTCGCCCAAACCGGTCGGATCCACGATCCGTTTTTCCTGCAGCACGACCGTCGGCTTGGCACGCTGGATCTCCATCATTAGCTGGCTCAGCCGATGGTTGCTCTCGGGAAGCACGTTGTCATTGAACCAGAATGTGATCAGGGTGAGCGCGATCGCCGCGCCTACGGTCGGCGCGAGGAGCTGGTGGAACCCGACCCCGTTCGCCTGGATGGCGGTGATCTCGTTATCGCCCGCCAACCGCCCGAAGGCGGCCATGGTGGCCACCAGCACTGCCATCGGAATCGTGATCGCAACCGACAGGGGGATCGACAACACGAACACCTCGACGATGACCTCAGCGCCGAGCCCCTTTCCGGCGAGATTCTGGAACTGCCGGGCGACCTGGTTCATCAGCATGATGAACGTAAAGACGGTGAGGGCGAACGCGAAGGGTCCGAAATGCTCGCGAAGGGCGTAGGTGGACAGCGTCCGGGCGCTGAACCACTCGCGCCAGCGGCTCATGATGACGCGGCCGTCACGGCTTGCCCCCGGGGGGGTGGGACCTATATTGAGGCACTCTCTGCCGACTCTCCTATCCTGAATCCGGAACGAAGGTTACGCCGTTTTCCCGTGGGTAGGTCGCAGGCCAAGCTAACCCTCGCTCCGGACCGTCACAAGCGACATTTGACGAGTCCTGTTACCCCGGAATGACGCGATCCGCTCCCCTCCTCGCCGGCCGGTTCGGCCTCGCGGCCGCGGCCTTCGCGGCCGTGCTCGCATGGGCCGGGCCGGCGTCCGCCCAGGAGATCCTCCACCCGCGCCGGCCCGCGATCACGTTCCGTCCCGCCCCGTTGGGAAACGAGCTGGCCGTGATGCGTCAGGACGTGACGGTGGCCTTCGACCCGCGCCTGGGCGTGGTAACCGATCGGCGCCGGCCCTACGAGGAGATCACAGGGCAGCGCCTGCCGGTGGTCGACGGCGACGATCTGCAAGCGTTCCTGGCGGCGGATCGCGCGCGCCTGCACTCGCGGCTCTGGACGGCGACGATCGCCGAGCGACTGTCGGGTCGGCAGCGCGAGGCCGAGGGCCTCATCCCTGAGCTCGAGAACCCGCTCAAGGTTCCCGCGCCGCTGGCGCGCGTCTTCGGCGAGGGATCGGACTTCGACGTCGAGGGAAAGCTCCATCTCAGCGCGATCGGCTCGCGCGCGACGCAGAACCCGGATCTTCGCTCCGAGCTCCTGCGCCAGGTCGTCGGAGGCTTCGACCTCGACCTGGATGAGATCCTCGATTTGAGGATCCTCGGAACGGTAGGCACGAAGCTCGACGTCGCCGTGGACTTCAACTCGTCCCGCGAGCTCGAGTCGAAGCAGCTCATCACGGCGACCTACACGGGGACAGATGACGAGATCGTCAAGAAAGTCGAGGCGGGCGACATCCGCGTCCTGTTGCCGCCGTCTCGTTTCCTCGGCGCCGGCGTTGCGCGCGGGACCTTCGGCGCGCAGGCGGTGGCCCAGCTCGGTCCGGTCGACGTTCGTTTGCTGGGCTCGCGCAAGGAGGGTCAGTCGACCACCCGTGCCCTGTCGATCGCGCCGCAGGGCGAGGGGATCCTGCAGGACGTGACGCTGGACATCAAGGACACGCAATTCGTCGACGATCGCTTCTTCCTCCTCTTCCACCCCGATTCGCTCGCCTCGCAACGACTCGAGTACCCGAACCTCGGAACGCAGCTCGCGAACGCGGCCTCTACGCCGACACCGGGGTCGATCAACGTCTGGCTCGACGACGGAAACGTCACGAACAATCGGGAGAACGCATCCAAGCCCGGGATCGCGCGGATCGATCCCACGAATCCGGACACTCTGCCCGACCAGGCCCACCAGGGCTTCTTCGACCTGCTCGCCGAGGGCGAGGACTACGTCGTGACGGACCAGATCATCATCCAGCTCCAGCGGCAGCTCGATGACACCGAGGTACTGGCCGTGTCGTACGAGACGCAGGGCGGAACGCAGGTGGGCTCGCTCCAGGGGGCGAGCGAGCTGGACCTGAAGCTCGTCAAGCCGATCAATCCCGATACCCTCGACTTCACCTGGGACTACACGCTCCGCAACGTCTATTCCCTGCGCGAGCCCGATATCGATCTGAGCTCTCTGGATCTGACCATCTATCGCGGGAACCAGGACTTGACGCAGACGTTCGAGACGATCGACGGCACAGCGCGGAAATACGTGGAGATCTTCGGCGTAGGCGACGTGAACGGGCGCGCGAGCGTGCCGCGCCTCCTGCGCGACCCGTTCGGTGGCTCCGATTATCTGGTGCTCCCGGCGCTGCGGCCGTTCTTCCAGCCCGTCGACGAGAGCGGGACCGTCATTCCGCTCGAGCGACCGAACCGAAACCTGTACTTCAACAGCGACGGCAGCCGGACCGCTCTCGACGACCAGGTCTATTTCATCGAGGCCACCTACGAGTCCCGCGGCGGCCTGAGCGGGGAAGTGGAGTTGGGCGCGGGGAACATCATCGAGGGATCCGAGGAGATCACCATGGGAGGCGAGACGCTCGTCCGCGGCACGGACTACCAGATCTTCTACGACTTCGGTCGCGTCGTCTTCTCGGATCCGGGCGGACTGGCGGAGCGACATCCCAACCAGGCGATCGAGATCACCTTCGAGGTGGCGCCCCTGTTCAACCTCGCTCCTACCGCGCTGTGGGGCGCGGCCGGGACATGGACGCTCGGCGAGAATACGGCCTTCAACTCCACGCTCTTGCTTCAGGACCAGGAGAGCCTGGCCAACCGTCCGATCCTGGGAACCGAGCCGACGCGCACGCTCATCGGCACCGTCGACGGAATTTGGACGCGCGAGACCCCGTTCATCACGCGCTGGGTGGACGCCCTCCCGGGTATCGAGACGGACGAGCCGTCCATCCTCTCCGTCCGCGGCGAGCTGGCGTGGAGCCAGCCCAATCCCAACACGCTGGGCGAGGTTTACCTCAACGACTTCGAGGACATCGACGTCGCGAAGAGGCTGTCACTGTTCTTCCGCACGTGGAGCCTGGGCTCGCTGCCCTCGCTGACCGAGTTCGACTTCACGACGGTGGCCGACGCGCGCTGGTACACGTACGCCGCCAGCACCGGCGACATCACGCCCGGCAGCCGCGGCGTCGACGCCGGGGACAACCTGTTCGTCGTGCGGCTCGAGCCCGAGGGCGAGACCCCGCTCGAGCGGATGCGCTCCTGGCGGTCGATCCAGAACGTGATCTCGACGACGGGAGAAGACCTCACGCGCCAGGAGTTCGTGGAGTTCTTCGTGCGCGGCGTGCTGGGAACGATCACGGTCGACCTGGGAACCCTTGACGAGGACCGCGTGCGCCGGAACGACGACGGCGTGCCCGTCGGCGTAGGAACCCTGGACACCGAGGAGACCGACCCCGATACCCGCGACAACTCGCTCGACGTCGGGGAGGATACGGGCCTGGACAGTGTCTCGGGAACGGACCCGCTCGAGGTCCCAGGCGACGACGGTAACGACGATTTCGACGAGCGGGTCGCCGCGGACAACTTCCCGGCGAACCCGAACGGCACCGAGAACAACAACACGCTGGACACCGAAGACGACAACTTCAACGGGATCCTCGACCGCCAGGAAGACGCGCTGCGCTGGATCGTCGATCTCTCTGATCCGCGCTACGAGGTGCCGGGCAGCCGGAACCCGCTAACCGGATTCCGCCAGATGCGGCTTCCGCTGGTGACCCCCGATGAAGTCCTGGGGAGCCCGGACCTGCGGAACGTCCGCACGATCCGGCTCACGTTCTCCGGGGTGGATCGCCCGATCGAATTCGAGCTCGCGCGGCTGGAGGTCGTGGGCAGCACGTTCCTGAAGCGGGGCATCGTGGCGGCGGACGGGTCGCCCCTCGCCGGGCAGGACACCGACAGCCTGCAGATCGCGTCGATCAACGACATCGAGAACCCGGAGTACGAGAGCCCGCCGGGCGTCGTCGCCGAGCAGGACCGGGCGGATCAGGTCGCGGGGGTCCAGGGTGTAGTTGTCGAGCAATCGCTGGAGTTGATCTATCGCGAACTGCCGAGCGGCGCCCGCGGTACGATCTATCGGCCGCTGTTCGACCGGGAGTCGTACATCGACTACGACCGGATGCGCGTCTGGGTCCAGGGGCGACCCACGGACACCGGCCAGCAGCCGGACTTCTTCGTTTCCTTCGGGCTCGACACCCTGAACGTCTACGAGTACTCGGCGCCGCTCCTCACCGAAACCTGGGAGGAGCATGTCATCGACTTCACCGTCTTCACTGATCTCAAGGAGGCGCTTCTCGACAGCCTGGCGGAGGCCGGCGGCACGCTCGGGACGCGCGTAAGTGAGGACGGGCATTATCGCGTGCGGATCGAGACGACCGACACGCCGCCCCCGACCATGACGGAGGTGAGCCAGCTCACGATCGGGATCGACAACACGACCCCCGCGCCCGTGTCGGGCTCATTCTGGATCGACGAGTGGCGGCTGAGTGAGCCGATCCGGGAGGGAGGAGCGGCTCAATACGTCACGGCCCTGGCTTCGATGGCGGATTTCGCGGAGGTGCGGATGACGTGGGAAGGCCGGAACGCCCGCTACCGGAATCTGACCAGCGCGATCAACAACTTCACGAGCGACGCCCTCGACGTCAGCGCGCGCTTCGCGCTCGAGAAGTTCCTGCCGGAGTCGTGGGGCCTGGGCCTGCCGCTGACGGTCGACCACTTCGGTCGCGACGATGCGCCGCTCTATCGCGTGGGATCGGACGTGCTGCTGACGGACGACTCGGACCGCGAGGCGCAAGCGCGCACATCGGACTTCACGGTCGTAACGCTGCGGGCGTTCCGCGCGCGCCAGTCGTCGAATCCGTTCCTCGCCGCGACGCTGGACCGTCTCGAGGGCCGCATCACCTGGCGGGGCGAGTCGTCCGGATCGGTGGATCTGGATGCCGAACGCGGGCAGTGGGAATCGCTGATCGCCTACCGGAACGGGTTCCGGAAGCGCACGCTCCCGCTGGGTCTCGGGTGGTTGGCGAATCTCCCTTGGCCGGCGGCGGTCCGCTCCAGCGGCGCGCTGCAGCGACTCGCCGCGGCGGACCTGAACTTCGCGCCGACCACCATCGCATGGACGGGTCAGACGATGTTCATCGAGCGCGACCTCGAGAAGCGGATCGTGTCGGGCACGGACTTCACCTCGGACACGACCCAGAACCTGCGCAGCGACGCGCAGATCGCGTTCCAGCCTTTCCAGACGATGCGTGCGTCGATCACGATGAACCAGACGTGGGACCTGATCTTCCCCGAGACGGTGATCCAACGCGGGGCGCTGGGCACCAGCGCTTTGAGCGCGCGGCGCTTCTCCTTCGACTGGACGCCCCCGATCGCGGATTGGCTCACTCCGCGCTGGTCCTATACCAGCGACTACTCGCGGAACCACACGCGCGAGGCTAGTCGGAGTCTGGACAGCCTCGACCTGCGCGATTTCGCCGTGATCACGAATCGCACCTTGTCGGTGGACTTCGAGGTCGTGGGCCTGGTCGAGGCCTTCACCGGGCCCGGAGAGGTTCCGCGGGCACAGATCTGGTGGAAACGCCTGTTCCAGCCACTCCGCTTCGACCAGACGCGACAGGAAGGCGCGTCCTATGTCCAGGAGGAGGACGATCCGGCACTCGGCTTCACGTTCGGGATGGGAGATCTGGCCGACGAAGGGCCCGGTTCGCCCCAGAACCTTTCGACGAACGAGGGGTGGGGCCTGTCGACCGGCATCGTGCCGATCGAAGGGATGCAACTCCGGGCGGCCTACCGCCAGCGCACGACGGACCGGCAGTATTTCTCGGGCCGGAACTCGACCGGGTCCCGCGTCTGGCCCGACCTCCAGTTCCGCTGGTCGCCCAGCGCCTTCCCGGACTTCCTGGACCGCTGGGTCCGGAGCGCGACTCTGACGAGCAACTTCGAACGCGAAGCGCTCGAGAACAGCGCGAATGCCCTGCCGCTGAGCGACACCGACCGCCAATTGTGGGATCCGATCGTGGGGCTCACGATGACCTGGGGGAATGGCCTGTCGACGGACTTCCGCGCCACGACGAGCAAGGCGGTCGCGCAGAACATCCGGGGCGGCGTGATCGACAGCCGGCGCGAGGATGAGGCCACCGACCTGAGCGCGACCCTCAACTACGCGATCATGCCGGGCACGAAGATATACATTCCATTCCCGACGCTGTGGGGTGTCGAGCTGAAGCAGCCGCTCCGCACCTCGCTCACGATCGCGCGCCGCTATCGCGAGAGCACGACCACGCTGCAGGCGCAGGAACAGGGAGCGCTGAACCTACAGACCGCGACCACCGAGGCCCGGCCTTCGGTGTCGTACGAGTTCGGGCGGATGGTGCTGGGGTTCGCGTTCAGCTACCTGCAGCGGGACGACAGGAAGAGGGATGTGAAGGATACGACGAGTAGCATGGAAGCCTACCTCGACTTCCTCTTCTAGCGGGGCCGCTGAAAATGGCCCATCTGCTTCGTTGCGCTCCTCGTGCCTTCCTGCGGCGTGGGAATCACCACGCCTCGGAAGAGCCTCGTCGCGCGCCTCGGGTACCCACCGAAGGTGGGTGCTGGACCATTTTGAGCGGCCTTCTGCCCTTTCTACCTTCCCTATGAGCAATCGCTGCAGCGGGCGCTCGATGTCGAGCGGATACGAGCGCTGGCTCCGTCTGACAGCTGTTCCCCTCGTGGCCGTCGCTCTCGCGGTCGCGGTGGGGTGCGGGGGGGAGGAGGCGGCGCCGGGGAAGGGGGCGTTCGACGCGGCGCTGGCGGACAGCCTGGTGAAGCGGCAGGTAGCGTTCGGGCCGCGCGTGCCGGGCACCGAAGCGCACGCGGCGGCGCTCCGGTGGATGACCGAGTGGCTCGAGGAGCGCGCGGACTCGGTGGCCCAGATTCCGTTCACGCACGTGACCCAAACGGGGGACACGCTTTCGCTCACGAACGTGTGGGCGAGCTTCGTGCCCGAGACCGGCTCGCGGATCCTCCTGACCGCCCACTGGGATTCGCGGCCGGTCGCCGAGAGATCCGGGGATCCCGCCGACAGGGGCACGCCGGTGCCGGGGGCCAATGACGGCGCGTCGGGCGTCGCGGTCCTGCTCGCGCTGGCCGAGGAGCTGGCGCGCACGCCACCGGTCGTCGGGGTCGACATCCTGCTCACGGACGGCGAGGACTGGGGCTACGGGCCCGAAGGCTATGAGACGCGGATCGAGGACATGCTCCTCGGAGCACGCCACTTCGCGTCCACCCAGGGCGGCACGTATCGGCCCCTGTTCGGAATCCTCCTCGATATGGTTGGCGAGCGGAACGCGCGCTTCCCCTGGGAGCAGAACAGCCTGGCACTGGCTCCGGAAGTCGTGCGCCGGGTGTGGGATGTGGCGGAAGAGCTGGGTCACGGCAACTACTTCCCGCAGGAGCCGGGACAGGCCGTGAACGACGACCACGTCGTCCTCAACGAGGCCGGCATCCGGACGATCGACATCATCGACTTCGACTATCCCGCCTGGCACACGACGGACGACACCCCCGACAAGATCGACCCGGCCACGCTGGGCGCGGTCGGCGACGTGGTGCTCGAGGTGATTCGCCGTCAGGGAGGGCGTCCATAGCGACGGGAGCGGTGCGCGCGATCCGCTGGGCGAACGCGCTCGGTCGCGGGCTGGCTCGTGTCGGGGTCGAGGCGTCGCTCGAGGAAGAAAGCCTCCTGCGCACCGCGCGCAGGGTCACCGGGCTCTCCGATTTCGGCGACGAGGACTTTCGCGAGCCTTTGCGGCGTGTCCTCCGATCCTTCGCCGGCGAGGCGGCCCTCTCGCCGACGGGTCGGGCGCTGAAGCGGGTCGATCTGATCGACATGCTCGCGACTCGTCTGCGAGTGCGGCGGGAGGTTGCCGATCGCCCGGAGCTCGCCGAAGGCGCGCCCATACGACCTCTCGTCGTGACCGGCCTGCCCCGCACCGGTACGACGCTCCTGCAGCGCCTCCTCTCGCTGGATCCTGAAGCGCGCCCGCTCCTGGCGTGGGAGGCGATGTGGCCGGCGCCGCTATCGCGCCGGAGGGACGACGGCCCCGACCGCAGGATCCGCTACACCCGCAGGCTCGTCTGGCTGACGCGGAGGGTTCTGCCGGGGATCGACCGGATCCACCCGCTCGATCCCGACGCACCGGAGGAATGCACGCGGCTCCTGGACAGCTCCTTCCGCTGGGGATACCTGGCGACCGAGCGGAGCATGCCGGAGTACGCGGCGTGGTTGAGGTCTCTGGGACCCGCGGCAATGGAGGTCGCCTACCGCTGGTACGCGCTCCAACTCCGGGTGCTCGAGGGACAGCGCCCGACACCTGGGCACTGGGTGCTCAAGTCGCCCGCGCATCTGGGGATCATCGCCCCGCTCCTCTCGGTTCTTCCCGACGCTCGCGTGGTCGTGGCCGTTCGCGATCCCCGTGCGGCCGTCGCCTCGGCGTGCAGCCTGTTCGCGCTCCTGCACGGCACGACGGCGGCGGATCCTCGATCCGGCCGGATGGGCCCGGGAATCGCGGCCACGCTCGCCCGGACGCTCGCGCGCGGCCTCGAGGTCGCACGTTCGGAGCCGACCCGGGTCCGCGTCGTCCGTTACGACGACCTCGTCGCCCGACCGATCGAGACGCTGGAGGCGATCCACGCCGGGTTCGGCTTGCCGTTCTCGACGAAGCTCGCCCGAGCCGCGCGCGACTGGCTCGCGCGTAACCCACAGGGGGCACACGGCGTCCACCGCTACGACCTCGCGGCCTACGGCCTGGACGAGGGGAAAGTCCGCGAGATCTTCTCGGAGACGGAGGAGGCGCTGGGCCGGATGGGAAGCTGAGCGGGGCGCGCCCCGAGACGGAACCGGTCGTCAGCCCCGGTGCCGCTCCGCCCCCAGAATCCGATCCAGCCGGCGGCGCGGCCGGGTGAGAGAGCGCCCCCGGCGCCCCATTCCCGTCCAGGGATCCGCCGCCGCCTCGAGTCGCGCGGGCAGGGAACGGACGCTCCAGGAATCGCCGCGGATCTTCGGATCCGAGAGCTCGTCCCACGCCAGCGGGACCGCGACCGGCGCGCCCGCCCGGGCGCGGACGGCGTACGGCGGGACCGCCGTCTGGGCGTAGGCATTTCGTAGTACGTCGAGGAATACGCGACCGCGGCGCTTGTTCTTCCGCACCTCCACCGTGAGCCGATCCGGGTGGCGCCCGGCGAGCACTCCGGCCACGTCCCGGGC
>JAICNR010000221.1 GCA_025931135.1 Gemmatimonadota bacterium
AGCTACTTCGACCGCTTCCGCAGCATGTTCGGCTGGGGCGTGGACGACACCCAGCGGGACGGGACGGCAGCGGGAGGGTCGAGCGCCGGTGTGAACTTCCTCGAGGTCTCGTTCCCGCTGAACAGCGGTGACACGAACGACTTCGCGCTGTCGGCGGGCGACGCGGTCGGCTTCTGCATGCAGTATCTCAACAACGGCCTCGCGGTCGACGCGGCCGCCTACCCGCGTGTCGGCGCCTTCGACAACTGCATGCTGGACTCCGACCAGGCGAACTACGCGGTGCTGACGACGAATCCCTGACGCCGGGCGCGCCTCCAGTGGAGCGTACGGTCAGTCCTCGTTCGCCGCGGACGCGCGGACCAGTTCGAGGAGATCTGGAGTCCCAGCATCTTCGAGCTCTGGGGCCTCGCGGGACTCCAGGTACCACGTCTCCATGCGACCCTTCCCCTTGACGTCGAGAAATCCCCGGGGACGAAACGTGAAGCGGTCGCCGAGAGCGTGGACGACCTCCTCGGTGACCTGGATCCGCCCCCGCTCGGCCAGGGTCGCCATCCGGCTCGCCGTGTTGACGACGTCGCCCCACAGGTCGTAGCTGAACTTGGTCCGGCCGATGACGCCGGCCACCACCGAGCCCGTCGCGATCCCGATGTGGAGCCGGATCGGCTGCCCGTTCACCGAGCGGCAGTCGGCGACCCGCTCTCGCATGTCGAGCGCGGCCTCGGCGATCCGGCCCACATGGTCATCCTGGGCCTCGGGGAGCCCCGACACCATCATGCACGCGTCGCCGATCGTCTTCACCTTCTCGATCCCGTGGTCGCGCGCGACGCTGTCGAACTCCTGGAACACGTCGTCGAGCAGCTGCACCAGGTCGATCGGCTCCATGTGCGCCGTCATGGCGGTGAAATCCGCGATGTCGGCGAACAGGACCGTGACCTCGGCATGCTGGTCGGCGATCCGCTCCTCGCCTGCCTTCAGCCGACGCGCGATCGGCTCGGGCAGGATGTTGAGGAGCAGCCGATCGCTCAGTCGTCGCTCCACCTCGAGATTCCGGGTCACGAGGAACCGCTCGCGCGATGAGCGCTCCATGCTGTACGACGCGAGACATCCCACGAGGGCGGCGGAGACGAGAAAGAAGTTGTCCACCACGATGATCGCGACCGGAATCATCCCGGCCGGGATCACGATCGCGTTGAAGGCGACGATCAGCGCCAGGGAGATCGCCACCGAAACCGGAAGCCGCGGTCGGAAGAGACTGTAGATCGCCATCTGCGCGAGCATGAGGCCGGCCCAGTGGAGATGCGCCTGCTCGCCCCCGACCGCGAGGAGCGCCAGGATCCCGCCCCCGGACAGCAGCACGGCGCCGGCGACGATCCAGTTGTCGAAGCGCTGCCAGGCCGACGTCCAGGTGAGCGCGAACACCCCCGCCAGCAGTACGCAGACGATCACCCGCACGAAGAGGAGCCGCCACGCGACGTGTTCGAGCAGCGCGTGGTCGAGGATGATGAACCCCACGTAGAGCGCGATCGCCAGCGAGGTCGTAGCGCGGAAGGGGCGCAGGGATTCCTGCGCGCGCATGACCCGCCACGTCTGTTCGAGCTCTTCGCTCGTGAATCGGAGGGTCAGCGGATGGAGAGCGTCCATGTCAGAAAAATAGACTTCTGATCGGGTGGGGTCTGTCGGGAAAAACCCGCCGGCGGGGAGGGGACGCCCGACCTCGCCCCCTACACGGCTCGTCGGGAAATCGCCGACAGACCCCCGCCTCCAGTCCGGTAGACTGAGAGCAGACAATTCCGCTGGAGGGACATATGAAATCGATCGTATGGGGCGTAGGTCTCGGCGTGGCGCTCCTGGGAGCTGCCACGGGGATGGCGGCTGCGCAAGCAGTCGACGTATCGAATGTGGCTCTGGTGGCTGCCGACACCACGGTAACGGCTCCGCACGGACTGGAGCTCCTGCAACCCGGAGTCCCCGTTCGGGCGACATACGCGCTGTGCGGGGACATCACTCGACCCATCACCGAGCTCACGGGGACGTTCGTGGAGCTGGAGGAGGAGGCGTTCGAGGTTGAGGTCACGACCGGGGACCGGAAGCTCCTCCATCAGGTCTCCCTCACGGACCT
>JAICNR010000011.1 GCA_025931135.1 Gemmatimonadota bacterium
GGTTCGTGGTGTCCCAGAACGAGACCGCGTCGGCGGGGTCGGCGTCCGCCGCTCCGAAGGCGTCCGGGTGAAACAGCCACTCGCACACGACGCGCGTCCGGTCCGGCGCCTCGGGCCAAAGACGGTGCGCCATCACGTAGTCGGGGTGGAGGCTGAGAAGGAGGTTCGGGAGGATCGAGTAGTAGTAGACGCGATCGAAGTCGTCGTCGGGCAACGCCGCCACGGCCGGGGCGCACGCCCGTCCGCTCATCGTCATGCTGCCGCCTTTCTCTCCCAGCACCATGTAGCCGCCCAGGAACGGTCCCTCGACGAGGTCGTTCTGTCCCGTACGATACGGCGTGAGCTGCGACAGCCGGGGGTGGATGACCGGGCAGTGGAGACACTCGGAGTAGTTCTGGAACAGAAGCTTCCAGTTCGCCCGCACGTCGTACTCGATCCTGCGCCAAGCGCGGAGCCCCGCGATCCCGAAGCGCGCGAAGCGCTCGAGGATCGGCGCGTACTCGGTCTGGAACGGGATCGGCTCCGCCGACAGGTTGACGAAAAGGAACCCCTCCCACGATGCGATCCCCGCCCGGTGGAGCGGGTGGTCCGCGCGATCGAAGCCCGGGACCCGATCCATGTCCGGCGCGCCGATCAGCCGGCCGTCGAGGCCGTAAGTCCAGGCGTGGTACGGGCACTGGATCGAGCGCGCGAGCCGGCCGCGTTCCGTCTCGCAGAGGCGCGTCCCGCGGTGGCGGCACACGTTGAAGAGCGCGCGGCACGCGCCCGTCTCGTCGCGTACGACGATCAGGCTCTCACCCGCGACCGAGGCCAGGAAGTACTCACCCGGCGACGCGATCTCCTCCTCGCGGCCCACGCAGAGCCACTCGCGCCGGAAGATCCGCTCCTCCTCAGCCGCGAAGATCTCGGAAGCGGTGTAGTAACGACGCGGGAGGGTCCGCGCCCCTTCCCGATACGTCTCCGTCGTTTCCAGGAACGTCGCCGATCCCTCTTTCCCGACCGTACTCATCTCGCTCCCCCTAAATCTTCGAGGACCGCGTTCGCCGCGTGGCGTCCCGAGGCGCCGGTGATCGCGCCCGCGGGATGGGTGCCGGTTCCGCAGAGGTAGAGTCCCGGGATCGGGGTTCGATAGCCGGCCCACCCCGGCACCGGGCGCATGAACAGGAGCTGGTCGAGCGCGAGCTCACCCTGATACGGATCGCCGTTCGTCCAGCCGTACCGCTCCTCCATATCCGCCGGCATGAGGACCTTGCGCTCGAGAATCGTGCCCGGCAGGGTCGGGGCGCGCTCGGCGAGGAGCTCCACCACGCGATCGGCGAGCGCGTCGGGGGCGTAGTCGCCCTGCCCGCGGTCCCCGACCGGAACGAACCGCACGTCCACCGACATCACGTGCCGACCCTCCGGCGCCAGCGATGCGTCCGCCAGGGACGGGATTCGCGCCTCGAGGACCGGCAGTTCCGAGGCGCGGCCGTGTTTGGCGTCGTCATAGGCACGCTCGACGTGCTCCAGATCGGAGGCGATGGCGATGACGCCGGGCACGGCCTCCGAGATCCCCTCGAACCGGGGCGCTTCGGAGAGCGCGAGGTGGATCCGCGCGAAGCCGCCGCGGAAGCGGATCTGTCGAACCGCGTGGACGAAATCGGGATCGAGAGCCTCCGTGCCGGCGAGGTCGAGAAGGGTCCGTCGGGGATCCGCCCCGGAGACCACCACCCGCGACACGATCTCTTCGCCGCTCGCCAGCGCCACTCCCGCGGCTCGCCCGTTCGTGCACGCGATTCGCTCGACGGACGCGCCGAGCCGGATCTCCACCCCTCGCGCTCTCGCGGCGGTTGCGAGGGCATCGGCCAATCGGGCCACTCCCCCCCGCACGACCGTCCGGATTCCGAACACGCCCCCCGGGCTCCCCACGTGATGGTGGAGGAACGCGAGCGCCGTCCCGGGGGACCGGGGGCCCTGGAAGACGCCCCGGACCGACATCGCGGCCAGGACCCCTTTGAGCAGGGGGTCCCGGAACTCGTCCTCGAGCAGGTCGTGCGCCGGAAGCGGCAACACGCGGAAGAGCTCGGTCATCCGCTCGCGGCCGAGGCCCCGGATTCGGCGCCCCAGGCCCAGGAACGGAGCCAGGTCGAGGAGCGGCCCCCCCGGTCGGACCGGCGGCCGGCCGGCGAGCTCCTCGAGGACGCGCGCGAACGTCTCCATTCGCGCCGCGAAGCCTGGCCAGTGGTCCGCGTCACCCGCCGAGCGCCTCGCGATCGAGGCCCGGGAGCGCGCCAGGTCACGCCACAGGACCAGCGAGTCGCCCCGATCCGCCGGCGCGGCGAGGAACGGGTCGGGCGTCAGGAGCGAGACACCGTGCCGGTCGAGCTCGAGATCCCCCAGCGCGCGCGGATCCAGGAAACCGGCGTCCGCGTAAACCGGATCCATGCGGAAACCCGGCAGGATCTGCTCGCCGGCCGCGGCACCGCCCACCGAGTCGCGGGGCTCCAGGACCACCACGCGCCGACCCGCGCCGGCGAGCCGCGCCGCCGCCACCAGCTCCTCGAGGCCCGAGCCGATCACGATCGCGTCCAGCCGCGGGACGCTCACGCTGTCCCGTCCGCGATGACCGCGTTCGCGGCGAGGCGACCGCTGGCCCCCATGATGCCGCCGCCGGGGTGCGTCCCCGAACCGCACTGGTAGTATCCGCGCAGCGGAGTGCGGTGATCGGACCACGCCGGTGAAGGCCGGAGGAAGAAGAGCTGCGAGAGGGCGAGCTCTCCCCCGAAGATGTTCCCCTCCGAGAGCCCGGTCACCGCCTCGATGTCCGCCGGCGTGATCACCTGACGGTGAAGAATCGCCGAGCGGATGTTCGGCGCGTACTCGGCCAGGGTGTCGACGACCGCATCGCCGAACGCCTCCCGGCTCGCGTCGTCCCAGCCGCCGTTCCGGTGATAAGGCGCGTACTGCACGAAGATCGACATCACGTGCTTGCCCGGCGGCGCCATAGTGGGATCGAGCATCGACGGGATCACCATGTCGAGAAACGGCCGGCGCGAGAACTCGCCGCGCTTCGCGTCGTCGTACGCGCGCTCCAGGTAGTCGACGCTGGGGGCGATCGCGATCGCGCCCTTGAGGTGCGGGCCCATTCCTGGAAGCGCCGTGAAATTCGGGAGCTCGGACAGCGCGAGATTGACCTTGCCCGACGAGCCGCGGAACCGGAATCGCTCGACCGCCGAGACGAGCTCCTCCGGCAGGCTGGCTGGCTCGACCAGCTCGAGGAACGTGCGGCGCGGGTCGAGGCCCGAGACCACGGTCTTCGCGCGGAGCTCTTTCCCGTCCCCCAGGACGACGCCTACGGCGCGGTCTCCCTCGACGAGCACCCGCTCTACCGCCGCGTCGGTCCGGACCTCCGCGCCGAAGCTCCGCGCCGCGGACGCGATCGACTCGCTGACCGCGCCCGTCCCGCCCCGAGCGAAGCCCCAGGCTCGGAATACGCCGTCGATCTCGCCCATGTAATGATGGAGCAGCACGTATGCGGTGCCGGGCGAGCGTGGCCCGAGAAACGTGCCGATGATCCCGCTCGCCGACTTCGCGGCTTTGAGCGCCTCGCTCTCGAACCACTCCGACAGGTAGTCGGCCGAACTCATCGTCATGAGCTTGACGAGAGCGTGAAGCTCCTTCTCGCCGAGGTCCCTGAAGTGCTTCCCCAGCCGCCCCATCGCGAGCAGGTCCTTGGGGCGCCACGATCCCGGGTCGGGTGGCGAGATCCCGAGGATCGGCTTGACCGCCATGGCCATCCGCTGCATCAGACGGCCGAACTCCACGTAGGCGTCCGCGTCGCGCGGCGAGTGGCGATATAGCTCCCGCCGGGTCTCCTCCGGGTCGGCCCACGTCGCCAGATAGTCCCCGTCCGGCAGCGGGTTGAACGTGCTCTCGAGCGGGACCACGTTCAGCCCGTGCGCGGGCAAGTCGAGGTCGCGAATGATCTCGGGCCGGAGGAGGCTGACTACATACGAGAAGACGGTGAACCGGAAGCCCGGGAACACCTCTTCGGTGACCGCGGCTCCGCCGACGAGCGGCCGCCGCTCGAGGACGAGGACCTTTCGTCCCGCGCGCGCGAGGTAGGCCGCACAGACGAGGCCGTTGTGGCCTCCGCCGATCACGATCGCGTCCCAGGTCCGCGGGATCTGCACTGTCACGCCCGCTTCCGCTCGGGGTCGAAGAACGGGGTCTCCGTCACGGTGGCCAGAGCCCGCTTCCTCCGGTGCTCGATCGTGACTTCGATCTCGACCTCCGTTCCCGGAGCCGCATGAACGCTCCCCAGGTGGGCGAGCGCGAGATATTTCTTGAGGAGCGGAGACCAGCAGCCGCTCGTCGCGTAGCCGACCTGCCTGCCGCCGTCGAAGATCGGGGTGCTCGTGCGCCAGGCCGCCGAGGGGAGCTGGGGCGGGAGCCCCACCTCGGCGTAGAGCGCCTCGAGGGAGTCCCAGTCGACGACCAGCCCCCGGAACGCCCACGACGAGCCTCCGTTCCGCTCGGCCTCGAGCGCGCGCTGTCCCACGAACGGCCTCTTCTCCTTCGCGACCGTCCACCCGAGGTTCAGCTCGAAGGGAGACGACTTCTGCGTTTCGATCAGCGCCAGACGAGCCGATATGTAGTCGACGTCGATCAGCAGCAGGCCGGCCTCGATCCGGGCCACGTCCATTGCGAGAAGCCCGGTCGGCAGCAAGCCGTGCGGATTCCCCGCGGCCACGAGGAGGTCCCACAGGGCTTCGGCGCGGTCGTTGCCCACCCAGATCTCGTATCCCAGGTCACCCGTGTACCCCGTGCGGGTGAGCGTCACGGGAATCCCCTCCAGGCGGGCCTGCGTGGCCCGGAAGAAGCGCAGCTTCGAGACGTCCCGGTCCGCGACCGACCCGAGGATCTCTCGCGCCGCAGGGCCTTGCAGCGACAGCGCCGCGACCGCCTCGCTTTCGTCGTCGATGTCCGCGTCGATCCCCACTGCGTTCTGGTGGAGCCACCGCAGGTTCGGGTGCGCGGACGTCAGCCGGAAATCGTCCTCCCCCAGCCGCGTCACCGTGCCGTCGTCCAGGACCTTCCCGTCGGGATCGCACCAGGGAGTGTAAAGGACCTGCCCCGTCTTCGCGCGCCGCACGTCGCGGGTCACCACCCGGTCGAGGAGGGCCGCCGCACCCGCGCCGCGAATCCGGTACTTGAACAACGGGGTCACATCGATCAGCGCCGCCGTCCCCCGGATCGCCGCGTACTCGAGATCGTGGATCAGGTCGTACGCGGCCGGCACCACGTACCCCGCCCATCTCCGCCACGCGTGCCCGCGGACGAGCGGGGCGGTGCGGGAGTGGAAAGGCGTCGTTCGGGTGCCGAGGCTGGTCATCTCCGGGATTCCATGATAGGTGCTTGCCTTTTTGAACCGTTAGTTCATATTATGAACCGAATCTAGGCCGTGCTCCGCACCCGCGTCAAGCCGGAGCCGGACCGCGTCCACGAGGGGGGTTCATTCAAGCCAGGCCGTACACCGGTACTCAGTCGGTCCGCCGCGCGATCGCGCTGCTCAAGGCGTTCACGGACGAGCATCCCGAGTGGGGACTCAGCGAGATCTCACGCCAGGCGCATCTCAACAAGACGACCGCATATCGGCTGCTCACCGCCCTGGAAGCGGAGGGAATGGTGGCGAGATCGTCGCAGGGGGATGCCTGGCGACTCGGCAACGAGACGATCGCGTTGGGGGCGCTCGCCCTGCGCTCGAACGACCTCCTCACCGCCGCGCGGCCCGAGCTCGCCGACCTCGTCCGCGAGACGGGCGAGACCGCGACCCTGGAGGTCCTTGTCGGCGACGAGGTCCTGATCGTGGACGGCGTCGAGGGACCCTCCGTGGTAGGCGCGAGCACGGAGATCGGGACCCGCTGGCCGGCGCACGCGACGTCGACCGGCAAGGTGCTGCTCGCGGCCGCACTGGACAGCGGCGGCGCACTGCCGCTCCGCGAGCTCGAGACGAGTCGTCGACGGCTCCGGAAGGTGACATCGCGGACGATCACCGATCCTAACCGCTTCCGGCGGGATCTGGAGCGGATATCGGAGCGCGGCTGGGCAGCGGCGATCGAGGAGCTGGAAACCGGCTACGTCGCGCTGGGGGCGCCGGTCCACGACCACCACGGGAAGGCCGTGGCGGCGATCAGCATCGGCGGCCCTGCCACGAGGCTTACCAGATCCAGGATACCGGGACTCGCCCGCCGTGTGGTTCGCGCGTCGGACCGGGTCTCGCGACGCCTCGGCTTCCGGCAAGGCCCGCCCGGGTCCGCCAACCCCGGCGGAGGCAACCGCATCACGTAGTCGGTGCGAGCGTTCGCGGCGCGGGCGGTTCGGCCTCATCGCGAAGCCGGCTCACGAAGTGGTCGAGGTCCATCTGGCCGAGCTCACCCTCGGCGTGCGAGCGCACGCTGACCTTCGAGGACCCGATCTCCTTCCCCCCCAGTACGACCATGTAGGGAACCTTCTGCATCTCGGCGTCGCGGATCTTGTAGCCGACGCCCTCCCGGCGTTCGTCGACATGCGCGCGCAACCCGGCGTTTCGGAGATGCTCTTCCACGGTCCCGGCGTACTCGTTGAATGCGTCGCTGACCGGCACGATCCGAACCTGCTCGGGCGCGAGCCAGGCCGGGAACGCGCCCGCGTAATGTTCGACCAGGATCCCCATGAAGCGCTCGATCGAACCCAGGATCGCCCGGTGGATCACGACCGGACGCGCCTCCGTGCCTTCGGGCGTCGTGTAATGGAGGCCGAACCTCTCGGGCATATTGAAGTCGCACTGGATCGTCGAGAGCTGCCACTTCCTCCCGATCGCGTCGGTCACCTGGAAGTCGATCTTCGGTCCGTAGAAGGCGCCCTCGCCCGCGGCCTCGCGGAACTCCAGCCCGTTCGCGAGGAGGGCCTGTCGCAGTGCGTCCTCCGACACGTCCCACACCTCGTCGGATCCGATTCGCTTGTCCCCGCGGAGCGAGAGATCGATCGACACCTGAAAGCCGAATACGTCTTCCATCACATACTGGACGAGCCGGATCAGCGACGTCACCTCGTCCTGGATCTGGTCGGGGCGACAGAAGATGTGGGCGTCGTCCTGGACGAACGTCCGGACGCGGAAGAGTCCGGTGACGACTCCGGACTTCTCGTAGCGGTGGAGCCGGCCGAAGTCGGCATACCGGAGCGGCAGATCCCGGTAGGAGCGCTTCTGCGCTGCGTACACGTAGGTCGACGCGGGGCAGTTCATCGGCTTGACCGCCATCTCGCGATCGTCCGCGCCGGTGAAGAACATGTTCTCTTTGTAGTTCTCGTAGTGACCGGAGATATGCCAGAGCTCGACGTCGTAGATCTGGGGCGTGACGATCTCGTCGTGCGGCCAGCCGTCGGCGTAGAGCTCGCGCATGAAGCGCTGGAGCCGGTTGTAGATCCACGCCCCCTTCGGATGGAAATAGGGGCTCGCGGGCGCGTTGGGGTGGAAGCTGTAGAGGTCCAGCTCCTTTCCCAGCTTCCGGTGGTCCCGTCGCTTCGCCTCTTCGATCCTGGCGAGATGCTCCTCCAGCTCGCCGCGCTTGAAGAACGCGGTCCCGTAGATCCTCGTCAGCATCCGGTTCTTCTCGTCACCGCGCCAGTACGCCCCCGCCGTCGTCAGGAGCTTGAACGTCCCGAGCTTCCCCGTCCGCGGGACGTGGGGGCCGCGACAGAGATCGACCCACTCGCCCTGACGGTAGAGCGTCAGGGGCTGATCTTCGGGGAGATCCTGAATGATCTCGACCTTGTAGGGTTCCCCCATCTCGCGGAACAGCGCCAGCGCCCGATCGCGCGAGATCTCCTCGCGTTCGATCGCATGGTCTTCCATCACGATCTTGTCCATCTCGGCCTCGATCGCCGGGAAGTCCTCGGGGGTAAACGGCTGGTCCCGCTCGAAGTCGTAGAAGAACCCGTCCTCGATCACGGGCCCGATCGTGACCTTCGTATCGGGCCACAGGCGCTGGACCGCCTGGGCCATGAGGTGGGCGGTGGAATGGCGGTAGACTTGGAGCGTCTCCGGGTCCCGCTCGGTGAGGATGCGGATCTCCGCGTCGGCGTCGAGACGGCGGGAGAGGTCGACCACACGGCCATCGATCTCGGCCGCGTATGCCGCCTTCGCGAGCCGCGGACCAATGTTTTCGGCGATCTCGATCAGCGTCGCGCCGCGCGCCGCCTCGAGCTCCGAGCCGTCCGGCAGCCGGACTTTGATCGTTCCGTTTTCGCTCATGGACGATCGAAACTACCCGGCGCGCCGGGGGCCGTCAAAAAACCGACGCGCCCCCGGTCACGGAAGATGGCGCACCGACTCTCAGTCCCGGCCCCCTGTATTGGAGACGATCACGGGACACTCGATCTGCCAGAGCCTGGCGTGGAGGGTCCTGTGAGAAGACAGGGAAAGGCAGGGCGAGGATCAGACCGCGGCGAGCAAAGGAAACCTTGCGGCGCGCGCCATCAGACTACCTCCGGCTCGAGTTGTAGGGGGAGGCTCGTGAATCAGTCTATCCGGACGCCTTCCCCCGTGTCAAAGCGGCGGGGGCTCGGCCAGATGGCGAAACCGCTCCAGCTCGAACGTGATCCGCTTCTGCGACGAGTCGCCCTTCCCGACGCTGTACCCCACTAGCTCGCCGAAGGACGCCGCGATCAGGCCCAACGCGAGCGACGGAAGGATTCCGGGCAGCAGCCTGCGCGTCAGCCTGCTGCGCCGGACCTGACGCAGCACGCGCCAGCCTCGAACCAGGGGGATCAACGGAGCCCCGCCGATGTAAAGCAGTCGCCGCCCGGGCGCCCAGCCTCCCAGCGTGGCTCGATTGTGCGCGTACTCGCGATAGTTGTGGAACTGGAGCGATGCCACCTCGTCGAAGCGCGACACGTTCACGTGATTCGTTCGTGCCCTGGGCTCGAAGAACAACTCGTGCCCCCTCCGTCGCAGGTCGTGCTGAAGCGCGGTTTCGGTCTCGAGCAGGCTGTCGAGCTCCTTTCCGTAGGCCAGCAGCAAATCCCGCTTGTACGACGTCTGGTGAGAGGCGAGGGCGCTGGCGGTTCCAGGTGCCCCTGGCGCGACCCACTCCCCGAAGTCGAGGAAGAAGGACGTCCAGCTCACCATCCGGTCCGGGTTCGCGTTGGTCACGGCCGGCCCTACCGCCGCCCATGGCCTCGCATGAGCTTCGATCAACGCCCTCGCCCAGCCCGCAGCGGGGTACGAGTGCTCCTCCACGTACACGACTACGGGGGAGCGCGCGTGACGGAATCCCGTCGCCTCGGCGGGACCGAGATTGTCGATGGCCCCGACCTCGACGACTTGCCAGCCCCAGAGCGCATCCAGATCATCCGGCAGCCGACCCAGCCCCGCGCGCGACGGCGCCACGATCACGAGCTCCAGCGTCTCGCGGACATCCTGGGCCAGGATGTGCTCGACCGCCTTGCGGACGGCGTCGAAGGAGCCCGGGGTGATGACGATGACCGAGAGCCGCGGCTCCCCCGACTTGTCCATCGGGCCGCTCACGTTCTTCGCAGGAAGCGGTCCAGCCAAGGCCGTGTCCGCGGGTAGGAGTATTTCTCGGCCAGCGTCCGGGCCTGGGCCTTCGGCGCCAGCAGGATCGCCAGGAACCAGATCGCGGCCAGCAGTCGAACCCGATGGGGAAGATGGGTCTGCGTCCTCGCGACCCTGATCCCGCGGCGCGCAAGACCCGCAAGCGTGTCCTCGGGGACGGGATGTCGAGACGGATCCAGCTTGCACGACATCATGCGCATGGCAACGAAGCGGAGGTCCGCCACCTCGGCCGCCTCGGTCGCGAAGGACCGAAGACCGATAGAGTCGGCGAATCGCTTCAGATGAAGATGGGCTTCCCGCGTCAGCTCGATCTGCGTACGGACCTGGGCCAAGTCCAGACGGTCGCGCGAATCCTCGTTCCTCCCGTGACGTCGATAGTACGCTCCCACCCGATCCAGCGAGACGATGGGCCCGAGGAGCGCGCTGGCCCGCACCAGGTAGTAATCCACGGCTACGTGGAAGGGAGACTCGGGCATCGGTAGGATGCGACGCAGAGCGTTCGCCGAATATGCGTGCCCGCTCGTCGGCGGCCACCAGGTCACGTTGTTGAAACGGATGAGACCCTGGCGGAGGTCGCCGTTCGGCATCGTGACGTAGTCCGCCGGGATACGCTCGCCGGTAGGGCGCCCTACCGCATCGGTTACCGCGACGCGGTACTGGACTCGGGCGACCTCGGGATGCGCCAGGAACACTTCCGCCACAGCGGCGGCGATATCCGGCGTCAATCGATCGTCGGCGTCGAGAATGATCACGACATCCCCCTTACAGCGCTCGAATCCCACGTTGACCGTCGACGCCTGTCCCCCGTTCTCCTTCAACACAACCCCGATGCGTCCACGGTAGCGAGCGAGGACGTCACGCGAGTCGTCGGTCGATCCATCGTCGACCACGATCGTCTCGGTGCCGCCGTAGGTCTGTTGGAGGGCGCTGTCGATGGCCTCCGGTAGGAATCGGCCGTAGTTGTAGTTGTTGATCAGGAGGCTGACCAGTGGCCGCTCGCTGGGCCGCATGCCTAGGACCGCCCGCGCCGACGGGGACCGATCCATCCCCAGCGCTCCAGATCCACCCGCCCGTCCGCGTCGAACACGACCCCTTCGCGCTCGAGCAGCGATCGTTGGAGCTCGGGTGGAAGGCCGACCTTCGCGATCGATATCCCGCCGCGTGCGTTGATCACGCGATGCCACGGAACCCGATGATCGTCGGGCAACGCATGAAGCGCCCAGCCGACGGTTCGCGCCGCTCGCGGCTTGCCGCAGAGAGCCGCGATGTGTCCGTAGGTCGTCACTCTCCCACGTGGGATTCGCGTCACCATACGGTAGACCTGGTCGTAGAAACTGTCGACCATTCGTCCTTGCTACCGCCTCGTCTCCGACGGGGCATATTGGTGCGTTCGGCTAGCAGCGCGCGGTCACCGTGCAAACGCCCCGGGAGGAAATCCGATGAGCCGCCTGATCCCCGTCGAACGCCCGTCTGACATCCCATCGCCGTTGCGGGGATCTCCCACGGGTCGCCTGCTCGAGTTTCACAATCTGGAGCGAGAGTTCGATGTCTATGAGCGGGCCGAGATCCTCATCGGCATGTGCATGGACAACCGCAAGCAGCTCCGGCTCCCGGATCAGTTCGCGTACATCCTGCGCGCGGGAGGGGCGAATCTGCTGCCCAGCGAGTTCAAAGTGTCGTACGCGGTGGCAGTGGGAGGAATCCGTTGGCTGGCCCTCATCGGTCACACCAACTGCGGTATGTCGGGGCTTTCGTCGCGACGCGGAGAGTTCGTCCGGGGTCTCGTGGACGCGGGCTGGGAGCCGGCGGATGCCGCGGACCATTTCGACCGATTCGCGCCCGAGTTCGAGATCGGCGATCCGGTCGAGTTCGTTTCCCATGAGTCGGCCAGACTCGCGAAGCGATACCCTGCCGTGACGGTGACGCCGATGATCTATCGCGTCGAGGACGGGCGGCTCTACCTCGTGCGTCCGGATTGAGAATCGCGCTGGTCGCCGCCGCGGAACCACGCGGAGCGGGAGTTCAGCAGCCGGATGCGGTCTCGCGGGCGCGCGCAGTCAGGAGCGACGCGCAACCCTCGTAGTCCGCTCTGGAGAACCCTGACGAGGCGGAGATCTCCGTCACCAAGCCGGCCGTGCCCACGACCGCCAGGCGGCAGGAACCGGCTTCGGCCGCTCCGGCGTCATAGCGCGTGAACGCCTGTGTCTGAGTGAGCGCCGAGGGGTCGAACAGATCCACGGATAGGAATGGAACGGCGTCCGCGGTCCGATCGACGCACGCATCGGTCTGGGGCAGCGCGCCGATCAGCGCTTCCGCGTCCCAGCACGGGCAGCTCGGCACCGAAGCCGCCGCGGCGAGTCCGGCCGGCGCGGGAAGACCCGGCGACCCTGGATCTTCCCCGCAGCTCACGATGGCGAGCGCTGCGAGCAGGGCGAGACACGGTAGGGGTCTCATCGCAGGGATGCTATCGTCGCGTCGGCGGGCTGTCAATCGGGCCGGAGCAGCCCCTCCGCCCGATAGTGGAGCGCCAGCCGCGCCATCCCCTCCTCCGCCGAAACGCGCGGCTGGTAGCCGAGCTCGATCCGGGCCTGCGTGATGTCGAAGCACCGGTCCGCGAGAAACAGGTCGTAGCTTCCCAGCCGGCGGGGCCGATGGCCGATCGTATGGGCCGCGGTCAGGTCGAAGAGGCGGGCGAAACGAAACGGGAACGCGGGCCACCGGGCCCGGTTCGACTCGACCTCCAGCGCGCGCGACAGAGTGTCGACGAGCTCTCCCATGGAGATGGGCGCCGGACCGGCCAGGTTGAAGGGCCGGCCCTCGATCCCCGGCGTGTCCGCGCAGGCGCGGAGGCCCGCTACGATGTCGTCCACATGCACCAGGTGCACGCGGTTCCGGCTGTCGCCGATCATGCGGAAGCGCCCTTCCTGTATCGTGCGGCAGATCCGCACCCAGTTGCGCGCGCGCGGTCCGTATACGCTCGACAGGCGCGCGATCACGACCGCGAGGCCGCTGCGCTCCGCCGCGGCCATGACGGCCCGTTCTCCACCCGCCTTGCTTCTGCGATAGGGAGTGTCCGGCGCCAGCGGCGCCGACTCGTCGGCGGGACTGGGGCAGCGGAACCCGTAGACGCCGCAGGAGCTGACGTGAACGAGCCTCTCTACACCGGCTCGCGCCGCCGCGATGGCGACGTTGGCGGGGCCGGCTACGTTGGTAGCTTCGTACTCCCGCTTCGAGCGCGCGCTGGTGGACGTCACCGCCGCTACGTGAAAGACGCGCGAACAACCGGTGGCCGCCCGTTCCAGGGCGTCGACGTCCGACAGATCTCCGCGCACCACCGTGGCGATGCGCTCGAGCCTTTGCGTATCCGCGCCCGGTCGGGCGAGGGCGCGCACGGCATAGCCGTCCGCTACCAGGCTTTCCACCAGATAGCCCCCGACGAATCCGTTGCCCCCGGTGACCATGACGGGCTGCCCGCTCCCAGGGCCTCGAGGGTCGCTCATTGCCGCGACGGCGCGAGCGCCTGCCGCAGGAAGCCGACCGCGTTCGCCATCTGCGCGAGGCACAAAAGCCCGCTCATCGCCAGCCCCCGGCCGCCCCGATTCGTGATCAGGGGGAAGCGGATCAGATCGAAGTAGAACGAGGCGGGCTCGAAGCGGGCGGCCTCGGACCCGCGCCGCGCCGCCTCGCGGCGAAATCGGAAACTCCCCCGCCCGTAGCGGTAGTGCAGATGGAGGAAGCCGCGGAACCCCAGCGGGTGATGATGGCCGACCACGGCCTCGGGTGCGTACAACAATCGCCGCCCCTGCATTCGCCATCGATCGCACAGCTCGCGATCCTCGCCCGTCACGAACGAGTCGATGAATCCTCCGGCCGCCCGGAACTCGGCAAGCGGAAACGCCAGATTATTGGGAGTGAAGAAGCGTGAATGATCAGCCGGCGTGTTGAAGTGCGCGTACATATGGCGCAGCAGCATATCCGTCGAAGTCGAGAACATGTTCTCGGTCTCCCGGTTCTCGATCCTGCCGCCCACGCCGGCATCCGGATCGACGCGGAACCGGGCGTCGAGAACGGTCAGCCAGTCCGCGCGCGGGCGGCAGTCATCGGCGGTGAAGACTACGTATCGTCCGCTCGCGATCTCCACGCCCGTGTTCCGGGCGGCCGCCGGTCCTCCCCACGCCCGGCGCACGACCCGGATCCGCAGCCGGCCGTCGAAGTCCTTTGTCACGCCATCGACCGGGACCTGGCTACCATCATCGACCACGATGACCTCGAAGCGATCGTGCGGAAAGTCCAGGCTCGCCAGCGCCTCGAGGCAGGCGGCGAGCTCGACGGGGCGATCGTGGCTGGGAACCACGATCGAGAAGCGGAGCTGACTCATAGGATCTCCGCCCGTTCCCGTGGCCGCATGTTGCGCTCGCGGTCGTACTCGAATCCGGTCACGCGGGCTACCGACTCTCCTCCACCGAGCGTGTAGCCCAGAAACTCCCCCAGGCCGTCGAGTACCAGCCCGGCCAGGAGCGGCGGGAGGACCGCCGGGAAGATCCGTCGTCCCCCGCTGCATCGTCGCGCGATCGGCACCAGGCGAATGAAGCGGACGAACGGAATCAGTGGGGACGCGGCTGCGTACGCGGCCCGCCTGGCAAGGGGCCAGCCCCGCGCTCGTGCCGCGCCGAACATGCGCCCGACCGCCAGCCGAAGCGGAATCGTGGGGCCCGGAAGCGAGATGTTGAAATGGCGTGTCGCTGCTGCCGGCTCCAGGTACAGCTCGTGCCCGCGCGCACGCAGGTCCCATTGAAGGACGGTCTCCGCCTCGAGCATTCCTTCCAGCCGGTCACCGTATCCGATCAGGAGATCCCGCTTGTAGCTGCTGTTGTGCGGCGGAATATGGTCCCGTCGGCCGGCCTCGACCGGGCTCACCCAGGGACCGTATTCGATCAGCAGGTTCACCCAGCTGGTCAGGGATTGCGGGTTGCCGTTCAGGAAGACCGGCCCCACGGCGGCCCAAGGCTCCCGGTGAGCGTCGATCAGCGCCCGTGCCCAGCCCGGCTCGGGAAGACAGTGATCCTCCGTGAAAGCGATCAACGGCGCCGACGCTGCGCGCACGCCCGCGGCGCGGCGCACGGCCGATGAAGTCGTCGGGCCGGTCTCGACAACCCGGTATGAAAAGAACCCCGCCAGTTCTCGCTCGTCGACGCCTACGGTGGCGATCGACGGCGCGACGATGACGATCTCCAACTCGCCCGCCGCACTTTCCTCACGAAGTCGCCTCGTCGTGTGCCGCAGGCGCTCGAACCGATCGGGTGTCACCATGATCACGGACAACGCCGGCGTGACATTCGCTTGGGGATTCATTACGCGAGGGTCCCGATCTCAGTGAGGGAGACCCGTCGCCCTGAGCGCGCCGACTCTTCCGCGGCGAGAACGACCTCGAGACTATGCCAACCGTCCCCCAGGTCCGGACTCACGGCCGTTTCGCCCCGCACGCTCGTCAGAAAGCGCGCCAGGGCGTGCGCCCACGACGGCTCATGACCGAACGCGCGGAACTTCTCGAAGCCGTAGCGGACATTCCGGGCAGCCGCCCAGACGTGTCGGACCGAATCCGCCCGCCGTGACTCCCGGCGCCCCCGGCCCACGATCGCGGCGAGGCCCCTACCTCGCTCCACAGTGACCTTTCCACGCTCGCAATAGATCTCGAACCGGTCCTCGTCGGCGGCGCAGTGGGAGAAGAGCGACTGGACCAGCATGCCACCTGAGAGCCGAAGCTGAAGCGAGGCCGTATCGTCCTCGGTGTGGACCGAGCGCAACGCGCAGTCCACATCCGCGACCTCCTCTCCGAACAGAAACCGGAGGAGGTCCACATGATGCGAAGCCAGATCGAGGAGCACGCCACCCCCTCGCGCCCGCTCCGCCTTCCACCCATGGAGCTCCTGCGGCGCGCTCGCGAAAATCGACCGCACGGCCACCGGCCTACCCACCTCGCCAGAGGCGAGAATTCGTCTGGCGTCCAGAAAGAGGCGATTGAATCGGTAGTTGAAGCCGATCATCCCGACGCGACCGCTCCTCCGCCACCCCGAGAGTACCGCGCGACCGTCGGCGGCATCCGTCGCTAGCGGTTTCTCGAGATAGACGTGCTTACCGGCCTCGAAGGCCGCGATCGCCGCCTCGGCGTGGAGGCCGGTCGGCAACGCGATCACGACCGCTTCGATCGTGGGATCTTCCAGGAGGTCGCGATAGTCCCGGAACTCGCGGGCGCCGGGAACCTCGCCGAGCGCAGCGACTCGGGACCGCTCATCGGGCTCGGCGAGCGCGACCACCCGCGCGCCCGGCAGGCGCGCCAGGATCTTCAGGTGCACCGCCCGAGCGATGTGCCCGCATCCGACGAGCCCGATGCTCAGTTCCCGGGATTCTCGCGCCATAACGGGGAAAGGATGCCACCCGGAGGATTCCGAAGGCAAAGCGAGCAGGAAACAAAACGGGGCCCGCAGGCCCCGTTTCGCCTCGTCGCGCCGAAGGCGGTGCTTGAGCGGTCGACTCGGAACCTACTCGGCGCCGGGTGGAGGGGTCTTGAGCTCCACGAGGACGAGCTCGAACGGCTGATCGGTTAGGTTCTTGGGCAAATGCGCTCCGGCCGCGGTCCACTCCGCGTCGCCGGCCTTGCCCTCCAGCTCCAGGACCTGCCCGTCGGGCAACGTGAACTGCCCCCGAATGTCCCCCAGATAGACGGCCACACCCGCGGGATGCTCGTGCATGACGGATTCCTCGTTCGGTCCGTACCGGATCTTCAGGACGCGGACCTGATCGTTCTCGAACATCACCGTGTAGTGCTCTGAATCGACGTCCACGGGGTCCTGCGCGAATGCGGAGCCCGCCCCGAGCGACGTCAGGGCGAGGAGTGCCAATATTGTGCGCATACAGTGTCCTCCTGTAGGATCGCTCCAATGAATGGAACAGCGACTACGGCGCGCGCGTTCCTTCGGTCGCGAGTTCGAGCAACGAATCCGCTCCTGTGGTCTCGTAGTAGGCGTAGGTCATGCCCACCAGGCGATCGCCCTCGAGGCGATAGACTGCATGGGTCGTGACCATGACCCCGTCTCGCCTCACGCTCTCGAACGGCCCCGCATCCACGATGATGCTGTCACCGGACGTCGTCACGATGCCCTCGAGCGGATCCCGGTCGGGGAGCATCATCGTCCATCCGTCGTCGGTCACTACGATCTGATAATTGGTCGCGGTCGTGTCCTCGCCCGATACCGGCACCGAACGCATGTCCCAGGTGCCGGCGACGTCCGCAAGAGAGATCGTGGGCGCGGGCGCTGCCGCGACCGTATCGGCGGGCAGCTCGTCGGTAGCTTCCTCCGCGGGTTCGGTCCCGCATCCGCTCATCAGCAAACCGGTAGCCATGACGAGGCAGAGCCTCATCGTCTTGTACATGGGTTCTCCTTGTGGGGAAAGGGGTTGGTGTTAACCCCTTACAATATCTGTTGTCCGCTGTTTTGTCAAACCGAGTCGAGTCGACCACAAAGCGGACGCGTGAGGCCGAGCCCGTCGAGACCCTTCGGCTTTCAGATGTCTATTGCCAAGAGCCGCGCGCGAACCAATACTCGGCAATCTCTTGCCGCCCGCGACTCCGCGGGGCATCGACGACCGTGAAAATGGGGGAACCAGTGAGACGGAACCGGCTGTGCGCCTGGAAGCTGACCTTCATCTTTCTCACGCTGTGGCTTGGCGCCTCGACTCCGCTCCTGAGGGCTCAGACTTCCACCGACCAGGTATGGAGCCAGCTCCTGAGTCAATCCTCTATCGCCCTGAACGACGGCTACAAACGGCTCAACTACATGCTCGGCTACATGAACACCGGAACGACGACGACCGTCAACTGGCCCGTCACCATGGAGAAAGGACGCGCCTACCTGATCGTCGGCGTGTGCGACAACGACTGCACCGATGTCGATCTTGTATTGCAGGACACGAACAGGGGCGATATCACCAGCGACGTGCTCGCCGACGACATCCCCGTGATCCGCTTCACGCCGAGCACGGCAGATACCTACTGGATCGAGACCACCATGGTGGTCTGCAGCGTCGAACCGTGCGGCTACGGGATCGCGGTCTTCGTCCGGTAGGACCCGATCGGAGGCCGATCGCGTCGAGTCAAAATCGAAAACGGGGCCGCGAGGCCCCGTTTCGATATCTGTCGTCGATGCTGACGTTGGATTTGGTGGAGCTGATCGGGATCGAACCGACGACCTCCTGAGTGCGATTCAGGCGCTCTCCCAGCTGAGCTACAGCCCCACTCGAACCCGAAATATACCCCGAAACCGCGGTCCAACCAAACCTCGCCGCGGTGCGCGGGTCCTACATGTGGCCTTCGTGCCCGCCCGGCTTGCGGAACTTGATCAGGCTCCGGTCCAAGGAGTCGCGCTGGTCCCACTTCGGCCCTACGTGGTCGTCCGCCGGGTTCGCGAGCATGTCGCTCTGTTCGACGAGCTCGAACCCCGCCGCCGTCACCTCCTGGACGATCACGTCCGAAGCGATCCGGTGGGACTCCGTGTCGCGGCCCGAGGCCGCCTCGGCGTCGATCACGACGAACAGCCCACCCGGCTTGAGCTTGGCCATCAAGGTCCCCAGCCAGGTCGACACGTTCTCGGGCGAGACGTCGTGGTAGTTGCGGTCTGTGAACGCCAGGTCGACCGTTCCGTCCGGAACCTCGGTGGCCCGCGGCACGAAGGTCACGTTGGCCTCGGGCGTGGCGCCGGCGGCGATCCGCGCCTGCAGGCTCTCTGGCTGGAACGAGGACTGCGAGTAGACCTTCCCCTCGGGACCTACCGCGTCGCTGAAGATCCAGGTGTGGTACCCCCCGCCGGCCTGGATGTCGAGCACCACCGCGCCTTCCTCGAGGCCGATCCACTCGAGGACCTCGAGGGGCTTGGATGTCGCGTCGCGGCCCTTCTCGTCGGCCGGTCGACCCTCGGCGTCGAGATTCACGGCGATTTCCTGTGCCTGAGCCGCCCCCGCAGAAACGAAGGCCAGGGCGAAACAGGCGAGCAGCGTTCGTAAAGTCATGATTCTCTCCTCGATTCGTGGTTTCCTTCCGGCTGGCCCGAGAGAATCTGTGCTCCCCGCCTCCGGCGGGGTAGCTTGGACGCGATGACGGAGCGACACGACCATGCCGACATGGCAGACCTCGAGGCGTTCCGCGCCTTCCGGGCGGAGATGAACGAGCGGCTCATCGACTCCGGCCATCTCGGGATCAAGCGGTTCTTGGCCCTCGACGGACAGGCCTACCAGGACGGCGCGCTGGACGAACGCACCAAGGAGCTCCTCGGTCTCGTAGCCTCTCTCGTTCTCCGCTGCGACGACTGCGTCACCTACCACCTCGAGCGCTCGGTCGGGCTCGGCGTCTCGCGGGCGGAGTGCCTGGAGGTCTTCAACGTAGGGCTGATCGTGGGCGGCTCGATCGTGATCCCGCACCTGAGGCGCGCGCTCCGGACGCTGGACGCGCTTCTCGCCGAGCGTCATTCCGGACGCTGACGCGGCCGGAAGCCGTCCTCTTGGTCATTTGTGGTACGGGTCCCCCCGCAGGATCGTCCACGCACGGTAGAGCTGCTCCGCGAGGATCACCTGCGCGAGCTCGTGGGAGACGGTCTGGGGGCCCAGGCTGACGACCTGTCGAGCGGCTGCCCGCACGGGGTCGGACAGACCGCCAGCGCCGCCGACCAGGAACATGACCCTGCCCGCGCCTTCGTTCGCGAACCCGCCGAGCAGCTGGGACCATCCCGGCGAGTCGAGAGGTTGCCCCGACGGGTCCAGAGCCACCAGCCGATCCGACGGACCCGGCGCGGCGAGCTTGAGGAGCCGTTCGCCCTCCGCGTCCACGGCGGCCCGGTCCTCCCCCGCGCGCTTGACGTCCTTCCGCTCTGCGGGGCAGTACCGCCGGACCCGGCCCAGGTACTCCTCAACAGCCTCTCGCGCCCATCGGGCGCGGAGCCGGTCGACGGCGAGGATCTCGATCTTCACGCCGGAGGCGGCGCCGCCCCGTCGGCGGGGGGATCAGGCGTAGAGCCCTCGCAGACGGTGGACGGTCGCCACCCGGTCGATGGCGAGCATGTAGCAGGCCGTACGCGGACTGACGCCGTGGGTTTCGGTATACCCCATCACGTCCTTGAACGAGTTCACCATGATCTTCTTGAGACGCTTCTCCACCCGCTCCAGGCTCCAGTAGTATCCTTCCCGGTTCTGCACCCACTCGAAGTAGCTGACCGTAACCCCGCCCGCGTTCGCCAGGATATCCGGGATCACGAACACGCCCTTGTCCTCGAGGATCCCGTCGGCGTTCGCGGTCGTCGGGCCATTCGCACCCTCGCAGATGATCCGCGCCTGGATCCGGGGGGCGTTCTGCCGCGTGATCTGGTTCTCCATCGCGGCCGGGATCAGAACTTCGCAGTCGAGCTCGAGGAGGTCGGAGTTGGACAGCCGGTCTCCGCCTCGGAAGTCCTCCAGGACCTTGTTCTCCCGGACGTGCGCGCGTGCGGCCTCGAGATCGATCCCGCTCTCGTCATAGATCCCTGTGGTGTGGTCACTGATCGCGATCACTTTCATTCCGACCTGGGCGCAGAGCCGGGCCGCGGTCGAGCCGACGTTGCCGAACCCCTGGACAACGACGCGCGCCCCCTCGACCGGCATGCCGAGATGCCGCAGCGCCTCGAGCGTGACCAGCATGCAGCCGCGGCCCGTCGCGTCGCGCCGCCCCAGCGACCCGCCCATCTCGATTGGCTTGCCGGTGACGATCGGCGTCACGGTGTGACGGGCGTGCTGGCTGTAGGTATCCATGATCCACGCCATCACCTGCTCGTTCGTATTCACGTCCGGCGCGGGCACGTCGGTGTCGGGTCCGAGGATGGCCATGATCTCCGCCGTGTAGCGGCGGGTGACATGCTCGAGCTCGCGCTGCGACATCCCGCGCGGATCGCAGACCACTCCTCCCTTCGCGCCCCCGAACGGGATATTCACGACCGCGCACTTCCACGTCATCCACGCGGCCAATGCCTTGACCTCTTCGAGCGTGACGTCGGGCGAGAAGCGGATGCCGCCCTTGGCGGGACCGCGGGCGGTGTTGTAATGGACCCGGTAACCGGTGAACACCTCGATCTCGTCGTCGTCCAGCTTGACAGGGATCGAGACGATGAGCTGCCTCTCGGGCTTGCGCAGGATGGCGTAGAGGCCGCGGTCGAGATCCAGCAGCTCGGCTGCGTGATCGAACCGCGACATCATGGATTCGAACGGGTTCACCTCGTCGAGTGGAATGTCCTTCGTGAGCGTCACGGGAGTGGCTCCTTGCCTTCGCATGGCCGGATGATCGTATCGTGCAGAAAAGTGGGGTCGGAATCGGGATGAGAGCGCGAAAAATGTAAACCGCGGCTCTCCTTCCGCAAGATCGCCGATCGGACGATCAACCGTCCCACGAGGAGCAGGTTCGCGACCTCCGCGGCCTCGGGGGTACGGGGGTTCGTCGGAACCCGGGGGACGAGCTCGGCGAGCTGGGCCTCGGCCGCCGCCAGGCCCGCGTCGTCGCGCACGATGCCCGCTCCCGTCCACAGGATCTCCCGGATCCTCCGGCGGAGCCCGTCCAGGTCGGTCGGTGAGCCACTCCGCCGGGGGGGCGGGGGCGGGTCTGCGCCACTCCGCGGGGTGGCGACCATGTCCGGAGTGGCCCGCGCGGCCCGGTCCGCGAACACGACCGCCTCGAGAAGCGAGTTCGACGCCAGCCGGTTCGCCCCGTGAACTCCAGTGCAGGCGACCTCTCCCGCGGCGAGCAGTCCGGCGACGCCCGTCCGGGCGTCGAGGTCCGTCACGACCCCGCCGCACATGTAGTGGGCGGCCGGGACGACCGGGAGCGGCGCGGTGGGCGGATCCAGGCCGCGGGAGCGACAGGTCTCGAGGATGTTCGGAAACCGCTCCGCGAAATGGTCCGGAGCGATCGGACTCGTGTCGAGCCAGACGTGGTCGGTTCCGGCCCGGCGCATCTCGGCGTCGATCGCGCGCGCGACCACGTCGCGCGGGGCGAGATCGGCCAGCGGATGGTACCCGGCCATGAACGCGCGGCCCTCCGCGTCCCTCAGGATCGCGCCCTCCCCGCGCACGGCTTCGCTGATCAGGAACGGCCGCGGCTCCACCGGATACAAGGCGGTCGGGTGGAACTGCACGAACTCGAGATTCGCGACGGGAGCCCCCGCGCGGAACGCCATCGCGATTCCGTCTCCGGTCGCGATCCCCGGGTTCGTGGTGAATCGGTATACCTGCCCGCAACCGCCGGTCGCCAGGAACGTGACGTTCGCCGACACCGCCACGTCTTCCCCGGTCTCACGGTCGACCGCCAGCACCCCGACGCAGCGCGGCAGGGGTCCGGATCGGTCGAGCCACAGGTCGAGGGCGAAATAGTGCTCGTGGATCTTCACGCTGGCGCGTGCCGCCGCGTCCAGGAGGCCACGCTCGATCGCGCGCCCGGTCAGGTCGTCGGCGCGAACGATCCGGCGCGCCGAGTGGCCTCCCTCGCGGGCCAGGGAAAGCCGGCCCGGCTCGCCGCGCTGGTAGGTGAAACGGACTCCATACTCGATCAGCTCGCGGACACGATCGGGGCCGCTCTCGACCAGGAGCGCCACCGCCCGACGGTCGCAGAGTCCGGCCCCCGCTTCCAAGGTGTCGGCGATGTGGGCCGCGAAGGAATCGGAGGGGTCCATGACCGCTGCGATTCCGCCCTGCGCGTAGTTCGTGTTGGCTTCGGTGTCCTCCTTTTTCGTGAGCACTGTCACTCGGCCGTGGCGCGCGGCCTTGATCGCGTAGGTCAGACCCGCGATCCCGCTCCCGAGGACGAGCACGTCGGTCTCGATCCGGGTTCCGCGAGCGGCGCCGCCTGCCCGCGTCATCGGCCCATCGCCTCCGCGATCAGGCCCGCGAGCAGCTCGCCGTCCCGGGGCTCCATCCTGCGCCGGAGGACGCCGACCGGCGCCGGCCCGAACCACGCCGGGTCGCACTTCACCGCGTCCTTCTCCGTGATCAGGAACGCGGCCCCCGGGTGCGCGGCCACCAGCGCCGAGATCTCGTCGCGTGCGTAGACATGGTGATCGGGGTACGCCACGAGCCCGGCGAGCTCGATCCCGGCGCGGCGAGCGCTATCGGGGACCGAATCGGGTCGCGCAACGCCGGCGAACGCCACCACGGGCCGTTCGGCGGGATCGAACCGCGCCTCCACCCCCTCTCGCCACGCGGCCAGCGGAACTGTCCCGGCGTCGACCCAGTCCGCCGCCGTCCCGGGGAGATCCTTCCACCAGCCGGAGTACGCCCGTCCGATCGAGCCGGCGGGCCATTCGCGACCTCGCGGGTCTAGCCCGGCGAGGACCCACGCGGCCGCCGGCGGCCGCCATCCGGGGCGCTGCCGGAGCGGGCCCGCCGGAACGCAGCGGGCGGGCGCCAGGAGGTCCGCGGCGGTGAAGACGACGAGGTCCAGCGCCCGCGGAACGGAGCGGTGCTGGAGCCCGTCGTCGAGGACGAACAGACCGGGAGTAGCCCCGAGCTCGATCACCGCGCTGGCGGCGACGAAGCGGTCCGAGGCGATCCCGATCCACGCCCCGGCTCTCGACAGGACCGCGGGCTCGTCGCCCGTCTCGCCGACCGGAAGAGCCGCAGCGCCAGGCGCGAGCGCGCGCACTTCGGACTCCGCGCGACCGTAGCCGCGCGACAGGACCGCCACGGACGTCCCCGCCGGTGCCCCGCATCGGACGATCCACTCGACCAGGCTCGTCTTGCCGCCGCCCCCCAGGGTCACGTTCCCCACGGAGATCGCCGGCGCCGGGAGGCGTCGCGGCCGCAGCTCGGGTCTCGGCGTGAGCCGGCGCTCCGCCGCCGCGCCCCAGGCCCAGGCCAGCGGAGCGAGAGCCCCGCGCGCCAGCCGGCCGGGCACACCCCCGCCGCCGTAGACCGTTCTTCTCGCCCAGCCGTAGAGGCGTGCACGCTCGACGATATCGCCGCCCTGCGGGCGGCCGGACACGACGTCCTCTTTGGCTGGGATCATGACCCGATCAGCACGCCCGGCCGCTCGACCGGCTCGCTCGGGACCTCGATCAGCGAACGCTCTGCGCGCTCGTGAATCTCCCGGAGGCCGGCTTCGAGCCGCCGCCGGCAGGCTTCCATCTCGGCGCGGTCGGCCCGCGGGGGGACGATAACGGGCTCTCCGTAGAGGACGAGGACGCGAGCGCCGGGGAGCGGGATCTCGAAGCGATCCCAGGAATCCACCCGGCGCTTCCGGTCGGCTGCCGCGGCCACGGGCAGGAGCGCGTGACCCGTGCGGCGGGCGAGCGCGATCGCCCCGGGCTGCACGCGGCCGTCGGTGTGGGCGTCCGGGGTGAGCGCCAGGTCGCCTCCCGCCGAAGCGTGACGCAGCATGGCGCGAAACCCGGCCAGGGCGTTCCGCCGGCTGGATCCGCGGATCGGAACGTACCCGAGCGGCCGGACGATCCGCTCGGCCAGGATTCCGTCCGGGTGACCCGATACGAGAACGCCGACGCCGCGTCCGGCGTGCGCGACCGCCAGCTCGAGCATCCGGCCGTGCCAGAAGCAGTACAGCACGCCGCGCGCGCCGGATCGCGCTTCCTCCAGGTGCTCGACGCCTTCGATATCGACCTGCCACGTACAGGTCAAGAGGCGGACGAATCCCGAGACCAGCGGCCCAGTTCGACTCGCGGCCGCGCGCAGGATCGGGCGCCTCATTCCCTCCCTCCGCACGCGCGCGTCACTCGACCCGCCCGAGCATCCAGATCACGACGAGCACCGCCGCCAGTGCGAGAAGCAGCCATCCCGTTCGCGCCCGCTTCGGACGGTGCGGCGAGACCACCTTCCGTTCCTTCCATACCCTCACAAGTCCCATCGTGACCCGTCTCCAGGGATGCGGTGCCGCCGGGTGCCTGCAGGATACAAGACGGGAGGGGAAAAGGAAAAGCGGACCGGCCGCGCGGCCCGAGGACGCCGGCTTTCGGCGGCTAGACCGTAATGCCCCGTTCGCTCTCGCGGATGAAGGTCAGGAAACGGATGATCTCGGGGTAGGGGTGGAGCTCCGCCTCCGCCCGCTCGAGGGCCTGGCCGATGTTCAGGCGGGAATTGAAGAACAGCCGGTACGCGCGCTTGAGCTCGCGCTTCACGTTCTCGGCGAAGCCCCGTCGATCGAGACCGACGGTGTTGAGACCGAACAGTGCGGTGGGCACCCCCGCGGCCTTGACGTAGGGCGGGACGTCCTTCTGAACCCGGGAGCCTCCGCCGATGAAGGCATGGGCGCCGATGCGCACGAACTGGTGTACGGGAGTCATCCCACCGACGATGGCCTGCTCGTCGATCGTCACGTGACCCGCCAGGTTCACTGCGTTGCTGAGGATGACACCGTCTCCAATCCGGCAGTCGTGCGCCACGTGGACGTACGCCATGAGGAGGCACCCTTCTCCGATCTGGGTGCGTCCGAGCGCTCGAGTCCCGCGGCTCACCGTCACGTACTCCCGGATCACGGTTCCGTCGCCGACCAGGCAGACGGTCGGTTCACCCTCGTACTTCAGGTCCTGGGGCTCACCCCCGACCACTGCACCGTAGTGGATCTGGCAACGCTCGCCGATCGTCGTGCCTGGCTCGAGCACGGCGTGTGCGAAGATCCGCGACCCCTCCCCGATCGTCACCTCCGGACCGACGATCGCATATGGCCCGATCTTCACGTCGTCCTTGATCACAGCCCCCGGATCCACGATCGCGGTGGCATGGATGTCCGCTGTCGCCTGTCGCATCTTCACTTGGGCACCAGCGACGCCATGAGCTCCGCCTCGGCGACCACGCTGCCGTCCACGCGCGCCGTTCCTCGCATCTTGCAGAACGAGCCCCTCCGCTTGAGGAGCTCGAGCTCGCACTCCAAGCGGTCACCCGGCCGCACCGGCTGTCGGAATCGAGCCTTGTCGAGTCCCGTGAAATAGACGACGGTCTCGGACGGGTTGTCGACGAGGCTCATCATGAGGAGCCCGCCCACCTGACCCATCGCCTCCACGATCAGGACACCGGGCATGACGGGGTGGCCCGGGAAATGTCCCTGGAAGAAGGGCTCGGATATCGTGACGTTCTTGATGCCGACGATCCGGCGTCCCTCTTCCAGCTGAACGACGCGGTCGACCAGCAGGAACGGGTACCGATGCGGGAGCACTTCCATGATGCGCGACGCATCCATCACGACTTCGGGCTCTACGGCCCGCACCGAGAGCCGCGGTGGTGTGGCGCCGTTGCCGCCGTCCAGTCCTTCGATCTTCCGCTTCAGGATCCGGACGAGCTGGAGATGCGTTCGATGACCGGAGCGATGGGCGATGATGTGCGCCTTGAGATCGACGTTCAGCACTTTGAGGTCCCCGAGCAGGTCCAGGATCTTGTGGCGCACGAGCTCGGTGGGAAACCGCAGGTGGTCTTCGTTCAGGATCTTGTCGTCTCCGATCACGATCGCATTGCGCAGGTTGCCTCCACGGATCAACCCGGCCGCCTTGAGCTGCTCGATCTCGTGGAGAAACCCGAACGTCCGGGCAGGCGCGATCTCGCGCTCGAACGTCTCGGGGGTGATCTCGAAGGACTCGAACTGATGGCGCACGAGCGGGTGATCGAAATCGATGGAGAACGAGACCTGCAGCCTGTCGGATGGAAGGAGGGTGATCTCGACGTCTCCCTCCTCGAAGAAAATCGGCTCCTCGACCCGGTACGTACGACGTGGGGCGTCGAGCTCCGTCATTCCGGCCTCCTCGAGCGCCTTCCAGAAGGGCAGGCTCGAGCCGTCGGCCACGGGGGGCTCACCCGAATCGAGCTCGATCACCAGGTTGTCGA
>JAICNR010000097.1 GCA_025931135.1 Gemmatimonadota bacterium
GAGGAAGAGAAGCGACCGCACGGTTCGAACCGACACCCCAGGGCAGGGACTCGCGCGGCCATCCCGAGCGTATCCGAAGCCGCGGGTCGCGTCCAGTGAGAGGGCTCGAACGGGGGTGTCCACGCGCGTCCGGATCGGATAGAATGACCCTACTCCGTCCGCGGTACTGTCGAGATCATCCCCTTCAGCGTGGAGGTCCGCACGTGACCAGCTCGAGAATCCTGGTGGCCCTGCTCGTATTCGCCGGTTGCGGTGGTGCCGGCGGGTTCCATGGGGAGTTCGTGGAAGCCTGCAACGAGTCCGGCGAAGGATCGGAGGAGTTCTGCGAGTGCATGGCCGATGCGGCCGACGAGAACCTGAACGACGAGCAGAAGGAATACGTCCTCGCCGGGATGCGGGGCGACGAGGCTCGCGCAGCCGAGCTCGAGGCCGAGATGGGGATGGAAGGGTCGGAGCAGGTCGGCGCCTTCATGGCCAGCGCGTTCGAATGCGGCGCGGCGGAGGCGGAAGCGCAGGGGATGTAAGAGTTCAAAAAGGGACGCATGTGAGCCCCTGACGGACCACGTCCATGAGATCCTCGAGCGGGAGGTCGCGCGGTCTCCCGCCGAGGGTCCTCAGCGAGGCGACTCCCGCACGCTCTCGAGTTCACTGTCCAGCCCAATCAGCCGAAGCGACCCCGCAGATCGACCGCGTAGCGCCGGCTCATCGCGACTCGGTGGTTAGGTGATTGCGCATGCGATTCGCATGCGCAATATTCGGGCCTATGGCCAGGAACCTTCAGGTCCGCGACATCCCGGATCCGCTTCACCGGGAGCTCAGGCGCCGCGCGAAGGCGCGCGGCGAGACGCTGACCGATTACGTTCAGTCGATCCTCGAGCGCGAAGTCGCGCGGCCGCCCGCGGAGGAGGTGTTCCGACGGATCGAGTCGCGGCGCCCCGTCGATCTCGGCAAGAGCGCGGCCGACCTTATCCGCGAGGAGCGGAAGGGGGGGTGAGGACCGTCGTCGCGGACGCATCCGCGATCGTCGAGTACCTACTCCGCACCGAGGCCGCGGGCGCGATCGATGCCATCGTGACGGACCCGGACACGGACGTGCACGTACCGGCCCTATGTGATGTCGAGGTCGCCGCCACCATCCGCCGCGCGCTTCTCCAGGGGAGGATCACCGTCGAGCGTGCGGAAGAGGCGGTCGCCGACTACCTCGACCTGCCATTGATCCGCCACGGTCACGAGCGGCTGATCGCGGCGATCCTGCGCCGGCGCGCAAACTTCTCCGCCTACGACGCGACCTACGTAACGCTAGCGGAAGCGCTCTCCGCCATGCTCCTTTCGGCCGACCGGCGACTTCTCCGGGCAACCCGACGCCACACCAAGGTGCGGTTCGCCATAGGCGAACTGAGGGCATAGTTTTCCTTATCGACGCGCGCATGACCCACACAACGTACCCGATGATGATCCCGACCCGCCTCGCGCGCGGGCACGACCGCGCATGACTCCGAAGGCAAAACCGCCGCGAAAAACCGCCGCGAAACCCGCGCGCCGGATCCGCTACCATGTCGCGTGCAGCCTGGATGGCTACATCGCGGACGAAGACGGCGGCGCGGACTGGATCGTCGACGAGCCGGGGATCGACTTCAAGGAGCTCTTCGCGCAGTTCGACACGTTCCTCATGGGGCGGCTGACGTACGAGCCGATGATGAGGATGAACACGACGGGCATGGGCATGTCGGGAAAGGAGGTCGTCGTGGTCTCCCGTACGCTCCGCCCCGCGGACCATCCCGGCGTCACGATCATCTCGCATGATCTCGAAGGGCGTGTGCGCGAGCTCCGCGAACGGCCCGGCAAGGATATCTGGCTGTTCGGCGGCGGCGAGCTGTTTCGGAGCCTCCTCGAGCTGGGCCTCGTCGACACGGTCGAGCCGGCGATCATCCCGGTCGTCCTCGGCGCCGGACGGCCGTTCCTGCCGGGCCCGGAGATCCAGCGGTATCTGACGCTTACGACCCACCGCGCGTACCCAAGCGGGATCGTGTGGCTCGAATACGAGGTCCAGGCCCCGAAAGCACGCAGATGACCGAGCGTGTCCTGGCCACGGTCCTTTTCACCGACATCGTCGGATCCACGCAGCGTTTGTCCGAGATGGGAGACCAGCGCTGGGGAGCGCTGTTGGAACGACATCACGAAGTCGTCCGGACCGAGCTCGCCCGCCACGGCGGCCGCGAGGTTTCAACGACCGGTGACGGCTTCGTCGCGGTTTTCGATACCCCCGCCCCGGCGATCCGCTGTGCGCTCACCATTCGAAGCGCGCTGGGACCCTTGGGGATCGATGTCCGGGCGGGACTTCATACCGGGGAGATCGAGAGGAGCGGCGAACAGATCGGAGGCATCGCGGTTCACACGGCCGCCCGCGTGGCCGCGCTCGGCGGGTCCGGAGAGATCCTCATCTCTCGAACGGTTCGAGATCTCGTGTCCGGCGGCGGTTTTCACGTCATCGACCTCGGAGAGAGAAAGCTCAAGGGAGTGCCGGATCGGTGGCGCGTCTTCAAAGTCCATGGGGACGAAGTGTCATCGAGTGCACACTCGTCGGTAGCCTTACCCGCGGGATTGTGGAGTCGCGTGCGGAGTCGGCCGTGGCTGGCTGCGACGGCCACGGCGCTCATCCTCTCCCTCATCATCCTGTCCTTATCCTTCATTTCCCGCGAGCGGGAAGGGGTTCGGGCCGATGAGGCCCGAAATGCGGCGACGGCGCCGACGGGGCGCGACGTCGCCCAGGCATCGATCGCGGTCCTCCCCTTCGACAACATGAGCGCGGACGAGGAGAACGAATATTTCGCCGACGGCCTGGCGGAGGAGATCCTGAACGCGCTCGCCAATGTGCCCGGCCTCAAGGTCGCCGCGCGAACCTCGTCTTTCAGCTTCAAAGACAAGGACGCGGACATCCCGACGATCGCCGACGCGCTCGGGGTCCGCACCGTCCTAGAGGGGAGCGTGCGGAAGTCGGGCGATCGCGTGCGCATCACCGCTCAGCTCGTCAATGCCGAGGACGGGCTCCATCTCTGGTCCGAGACGTACGATCGCGAACTCGACGACATCTTCGTGGTGCAGGAGGAGATCGCGCGCGCGATCGTGGAGGCGTTGGAGGTGCGGCTCGCCACCGGAGCGGCGCTGGTCGAGCGGCCGACGGGGAGCCAGGAGGCGTACGAGGAGTACCTGCGCGGCCGGTTCCTGTGGAATCAGCGCACGCCTGAATCACTCCAGGCCGCGGTCGGGCACTTCGAGCGCGCCGTCGCTCTCGATCCGAAGTTCGCGCTCGCCTGGGCCGGCCTCGCCGACGCCCACCTCACGCTTCCGTGGTATCTGACCGAGGCCGATTGGGATGCGCTGCTCAAGAGCGGCCGGGAGGCGGCCGAGCGCGCTCTCGCGATAGATCCCGATCTTGCCCAGGCGCACATCGCGCTGGGACTCTACCATGCGAGCAAGTTCGAATGGGCCGCGGCGGACGAAGAATTCCAGCAGGGCCTCCGGCTCGATCCGCGCTACTCCACCGGACATTACTGGTACGCCTACACGATCGGACCGCAGGGCCGTCTCGACGAGGCGATCGAGCATGCCCGCATTGCGGCCGAGCTCGATCCGCTCTCGCTCATCAACGTGCGCGGGTACGGATGGATCCTCATGTGGGCCGGTCGCTATGAGGAGGCGCTCACTTTGGCAGATCGCGTGCGCGAGCTGGATCCGAACTTTGCCGCCAACTGGCAACTCTACGCGCGGATCTACGCGGTTCAGGGCCGGTGGCTGGAGGCCGCCGAGGCGTTCGTGCGGTCGGCCGAGCTCCGTGGATGGAATCCCGCAGCGATCCGCGGCGCGACTGCGGCCATGGAGCGTCATGCGAGGGAGGGGCAGCCGGTGCCTATTCCCACGGACCTGGAGATGGCCGTGCCCCGAAACATGCTGCAGGCGGAGATCATCGCCATGATGGGCCAGCCGGACTCGGCCATGGCCATCGTTCAGCGTATGTACGACGAGGGCGATCCGAACCTGCGTGAGGCCGGAATCGAGCCGCTACTCGCGCCGCTCCACGGCGATCCCCGCTTCGTGGCGCTCCTCGAACGGATCGGCCTCGCGCCGGTCCCGGCGGCGCGCGCGTGGATGAAGGATCGGTGACGATGCGAATCACACGAGTGGTGCTCTGTCGCATTCATGCCAACGGGTTGCTGTGCGTTGCGGCTCTGCTGGGCGCGCCCGAGGTGTCAGCGCAGAGCTTTCCGTTGACCAGCGCCGAGGTAGCCGACTCAGCGGCACTCGCCGGATCCATGCCCCGGCTTGCGGCCGAGGTACTAGCAACCTACGAGGACGCGGACCGGCCCCGCTTTCTCGACAACCTGTTCCGACTGCAGATCCTCAGCGGCAGGTATCCGGAAGCCGCGGCCAGCCTCGCAGAGCTGCGAGGCTTGCGCCGCGACCCCCCTCCGCAGACGCGCGCGCGGTACGTCCAGTACGAGATTTTCGTGCGAGCGAAGAACCTGGCCGCGAGCAGCGGGCGCCCCTTCGCCGAGGCTTTCGCCGAGGCGTTTCGCGACCGCTTCGCCGAGCTCGATGATCCAGCCGCCGCGCTGGCGGCCCGGACGATCCTCCTGAGCCCCGGCACCGTGGCCAACGACCTCCGCTGGGCGACGCCGGACCAGACCGGCAAGACGACCGTCTCGCTCGAAGACGCCCTCACGCTCCTGCACGTGTACCAGGCCGTGGAGTCCTACCGCGGCTTCGCCGGTCTCGCCGAAGCTCTGGTCGCCGAGGACGATGCGCGCCGGTACGTGATCGAGCCGAACGTCCCGGTGGAGACGCCCGACGGCGCGACCGTGTGTGCGATCATCGTCCGTCCGCGCGCGGCACGAGACCCACTACCCACCCTCCTGCAGTTCACGATCTACGCGGACTCGATCGCCTCGATGCGGGAGGCGCTGCTGGCTGCTGCCAACGGATACGTGGGTGTGACGGGATACACGCGCGGGAAGGTGTGCAGCCCCGATGTGACGGTGCCCTACGTGCACGACGGAGCCGATGCCGCCGCGTTGATCGACTGGATCGCTGCGCAACCCTGGAGCGACGGTCGGGTCGGAATGTACGGCGGGAGCTACTCGGGTTTCACAGCATGGTCCGCGGCGAAGCATACGCCGGCGGCGCTGAAAGCGATCATGGTCGGCGCCCCCGTGGCGCCGGGAATCGACGTGCCGATGGAAGGGAACGTCTTCTGGAACTTCGTCTACCCATGGCCGTTCTACACGACGAATGACCGCTGGCTGGATACCACGACGTACAACGACAACGCGCGCTGGAATCGGCTGTATCAGGAGTGGTACCGCAGCGGCCGGCCCTACCGGGAGCTCGAGGTGATCGACGGCACCCCCAATCCCGTCTTCGCCGAATGGATCGCCCATCCGGCTGTGGACGCATACTGGCGCGCGATGATTCCCCAGGGCGAAGAGTACGAGCGAATCACGATCCCGGTGCTCCAGACGGCCGGCTACTTCTTCGGAGGACCCGGCGCCGCCGTCTATTACTTCCGGGAGCACAGCAGGCACAATCCGCAGGCGAATCACTATCTGCTCATCGGGCCCTACGACCATTTTCAGGCGCAGCGCGGTGTCGTGACGGCCCTCGGTGACACGGCGACGTACTTCGCCGGTTACGAGATCGATCCGGTGGCGCGCATCGACATCGTCGCAGACCTCCGGTTCCAGTGGTTCGATTACGCGCTGAACGGCGGTCCGAAGCCGCCGCTGCTCGGCGACCGGGTGAACTACCAGGTGATGGGGGAGAACGTGTGGCGGTCCGCGCCGAGCATCGCCGCCATGTCGAACGACCGGCTGCGGCTGTATTTCGATCCGGTCCCGGTGGGCACGCGCTACACCTTGAGCGGGACGCCCCCGGCGGGCGATTCCTTCATTCCTCACACCGTCGATCTGGCCGATCGGTCCGATGCCGACGCCGGATTCTTCGGCGGGCTCGTGGCGGCAGTCATCGACACGTCCAATGCGATCACGCTGGTCAGCGAGCCCTTGCCGGAAGCGGTGGAGGCGAACGGACTCCTCTCCGGACACCTGGAGCTGGTCACGAACAAACGCGACTTCGACTTCACCATCACGCCGTACGAGTGGACGGAGGACGGGCAGTACTTCCAGCTGCCACCCTATACCGTGCGGGCGAGCCACGCAGGCAGCGCACACGAGCGGCGGCTGCTGTCGCCGGACGATCCCGAGCGCCTGGACTTCGAGGGCAGCATCCGGATGGTGAGTCGGCGATTGAGCGCGGGGAGCCGGATCGTGATCGTGCTGAGCATCGTCAAGAGCCCGCTGCAGCAGATCAACTACGGCACCGGCGGGGACGTGAGCGACGAGTCCGTGGCGGACGCCGGCGAGCCTCTGCGCATCCGGTGGCTTGCCGGCAGCTACGTGGAACTGCCCATTCGCCGGTAGGAACGCTCCGCGTAGCGTGCAAACCCAGCTCCGTCGGGCGGCATCTCATCCGTGGAGGACGCGATGACACCTGCCATTCTCTATAAGGTCGGCGGGCTCGGGGCTCTCCTCGTGGTCTGCCAGCCGGCTTCTCCCACGACAGGGGGAGCCCGCGCGCAAGTGGCAACGCTGCACGAAGCCCGAGCGGCGCACACCGCGACCCCCCTTCCATCCGGGCAGGTGCTGCTCGTCGGGGGTATGGATGGGAGCGGGGGCGGCCTCGCCAGCGTCGAGCTCTTCGATCCCACCGACAATTCCGTTCACGAACTCGGCTCCCTCTCCGAGCGCAGGGTCAGTCACACGGCGACGCTGCTCGCCGACGGTCGGGTCCTCGTCGCGGGTGGCTACAACGGGGAGTACCTGAGATCGGTCGAGGTCTTCGACCCGACCACGCGACGCTTCTCCCCGGCCGGCTCTCTCCTGGAGGGGCGGAGCGGGCACACCGCCACTCCCTTGCCGGACGGTCGGGTGCTGTTCGTGGGTGGAGTCGGCAGCGGGTGGACGTTCCTCCGCAGCGCGGAGCTGTACGATCCCGGGACCGGACGCTCCGAGGCCGTCGACTCCATGAGCGTGCCGCGCGAGAGCCACACGTCCACGCTGCTCGAGGACGGCCGGGTGCTCGTCGTCGGCGGCCACAGCGGACGGCGCGAGAACATGGAAGTGTACGCGAGCGCGGAGATCTTCTCGCCGGAATCTCGTCGGTTCGAGCCTGCCGGCACGCTGGGGATCCCGCGCCACAAGCACGATGCCGTGGAGCTGGCGGACGGCCGCGTGCTTATCATCGGCGGGGCGGACCGCTCCGATCGCGTGCATTACGAGACGACCGAGGTCTACGACCCCCGGACGGCGACCTTCGAGCCCGGGCCCTCGATGGCTCACCAGCGATACAAGATCGCCGGCACGTCGGTCCTGCTGCCGAGCGGCGACCTGCTCGTCACCGCAGGAGCCGAGGTCGCCGAGCTGCTCGATTTCGAGGGCTGGGCGTTCCGCGAGGTCCCCGGCCGCTTTCCCGCGGCCTACCGCTTCGCCGCCGCCGCGCTTCTACCAGGGGGCGACGTCCTCGTGACGGGCGGCTACTCGGACAGCAACGAGAACACCGCCGGCATCTGGCGATTCCCGGGACGGTGAAGCTGGCAGCCTATCGAGCCGGCTCGAAGAGCTCGATCGGATTCCCGTCCGGATCTTCCACCTGGATCTGTCGGCCTCCAGGACCGGCCTCCATCTGGTTACGAAATCTCACCCCGGCATTCTCGAGCGCCTCGATCCGCGCCGGCAGGTCGCTCACGCGAAGGACCAATCGGTTCCAGCCCCCCGGCTCCTGGGTGTCACCGCCCGGCATCGGACGAGATCCCGATGCACCCGGTCCGCTGAGCAGCAGATCGAGCCCATCGAGCGAGACGCTGGCGAATGCGGGGAGGTGCTGATGTTCCAGCTTGAAGCCGAGATGGTCCGTATAGAAGGCCACCGCCCGGGCGACATCCTTCACCTGATAGCGCACGCCGTGCACTTGTGGGTCGTTCATCACAGCCTCCTCGAGTCGATCTACGGGAGTTCATCGAACGGGACACCGTGCTGCATCCACTGTATCGTACCCGCGGGCGAGGAGCACGGACCGTGATGCTAGGTCCCCGTGACGAGGCACTCCTATGACGCTGGACGAAGCCCGCGCCGTCGCCCTCTCGCTCCCCGGCACCACGGAGGAGCCCCACTTCGAGCGCCGCGCCACCAAGCGCCTGATCCGTGAGCTCGACGAGCGACAAGAGAATCCCTAGAAGCTCCCTGCGACCGCCTCCGCCCTGAGTTTCGGGCCCGCACGCATGTCTGAATTAAAGCGGAGTGGTGTACCTTCGCAGCTAGACCGATGAAGCTCGTCGCGGTATATCCGGATAAGCGGGCGGCCGGAAGCGGGAGTTCCGGAGCAGACGCACTGAAAATCCTCTCGAGGAGACTGACGATGCCCCTGTATCTATCGAAATTCAGCTACACGCCGGAGACGTGGGCCAGGATGATCGACAACCCCGAAGACCGGCGGACGGCCGCGCAGGCATATATCGAGTCGGTCGGCGGGAAGCTGCACGGGTTCTGGTATGCGTTCGGCACGCACGACGGCTACAACCTGTGGGAAGCGCCCGATAACGTGTCCATGGCCTCGGTCGCGCTGGCCATCAGCGCTGGCGGCGCGCTCAGTTCGTTCGAGACGACGGTCCTCTTGAGCGTCGACGATACACTGGCTGCGCTGCGCAAGGCCGGTGAGGTCCGCTATCGCGCTCCTGGCACCTGATGCCCTCCGTGGAGTCACGGGTGTAGGCGGCGCACCAGGCTGATCTGGGGCGCTCGATCTGCGGGAGTTCATCGAACGGGGCGGCAGCTACGCCGCCCCGATCGCGCTTGCCATGCTGATCGCTCACCTCGACCGTCGGGTCGCTGATACGAGAGGGACCGTATGAAACTCGGAATGATTGCCGTGCTCGTGGCTGCCGCCTTCGCAACGACTGACGACACGCCCCGCATAGCGGGAGCTGCACTTCGATTCGCCGCTCGATCCGTTGGCATCGGTTCCACCAGCAGCCCGGCTGTGGTGGCGCATCGGTCACACACCGCGACGACGTCCGCGGTCTCCGATTGCGCATCGCACGCCGCACCACGGCCGGCGACACACACCAGGGC
>JAICNR010000204.1 GCA_025931135.1 Gemmatimonadota bacterium
CAGCTGACCGCGCTCTACCCGGAGAAGTACGTCTACGACGTGGGGGGGTTCCCGAAGATTCTCGCTCGCGAGCTCGCCGAAGGCCTGATCGAGCAGGCGCTCCAGTTCCACCCCGACGTGGGGCTGGAGGAGACGGCCGTCGATCTGGAACCCGCGGAGCGAGATGCGGAAGGGGATGTCGCAGTGTGGCGCTTACGCACCGACAAGCACGAACGGCTCACGCGCACGCTCGTGATCTCGGCGGGGATCGGGGCCTTCGAGCCGCGCCGGCTCAAGGTCGAAGGCGTCGAGCGCTTCGAGGGGAGGGGAATGCAGTACCTGGTGAAGGACAAGATGGCGTTCGCGGGACGGCGAGTGCTGATCGTGGGCGGTGGTGACTCCGCGTTCGACTGGGCCGACAACCTGCGCGGGATCGCCGATACGATCACGCTCATTCATCGGCGCGACGGGTTCCGCGCGCACGAAGGCACGGTCCAGGCGGTCATGGCCTCGGGTGACGTCGACATCCTCACGTTCCACGAGGTGCGCGCGGTGGCGGGCGACGACCGGGTCGAGAGCGTGACCATCTTCGACAACCGCACCGACCAGGAGAAGATTCTGGATGTCGACGCGCTTCTCGTGAACATCGGCTTCAAAGCGGACCTCGGGCCCGTGAAGAGCTGGGGACTCGCGATGGAGAAGAACGGGATCGTCGTGAACGAGCGTATGGAGACGAGTCTGCCTGGGGTCTACGCGGCCGGCGACGTCGCGCATCACGGCGGCAAGCTCCCCCTGATCGCGACCGGATTCGGCGAGGTGGCGATCGCCGTGAACTACGCGAAGGCGCGTATCGAACCGGGCGCTCGCGCGTTCCCCGGACACTCGACCGAAGAGAAGTGGCGGGATTCGTGAGCGACGACGCGTTGCGCCCGCGCTCGGCCGCTCTGCTCGTGATCGGCGACGAGATTCTCTCCGGCGAGGTCGAGGACCAGAACACTCCGTTCCTGACCCGTCGGCTCTGGGAGCTCGGGATCCTCGTGACGCGGGTCGTGATCCTGGGCGACCGGGCGGAGGCGATCGTGGAGGAGTTGCGCCGCCTCGCGGACGGCCACGACTTCGTGCTCGTGACCGGGGGCATGGGACCGACGCACGACGACGTGACCCGACCCTCGGTCGCCGCCGCGCTCGGGCTGCCGCTGGAGCCGCACGCCGAGGCGCGCGAGATCCTGTCCGCCGACTACGGGGACCGGCTGACACCATCCGAAGCGGCGATGGCCGACCTTCCGCGCGGCGCGCGGGTTCTGCGCGGGCGACAGCAGCTCGCGTTCGCCTTCCGCGCCGGAAACGTGCTCGTGTTCCCCGGCGTGCCGGTCCTCCTCCAGGACATCTTCGAGCTCGCCGCCGAAGAGTTGCTCTCCTCCCCGTTCTACAAGCAGACGCTCTGGGTGCGCGGGAAGGAGGGCGACTTCTCCGAGCCACTGGCCGCGATCCAGTACGAAAACCCCGAAGTCGGGATCGGCTCGTACCCCGTGTTCCTCGACGGCCGTTACCGGTGCAAGCTCGTTCTCCGCTCGCGCGACTCGGCCGCCCTCGAGCGGGCCGCGCGCGAGGTCGAGGAGCGGCTCGACCTGGATCCTCCACCGGTGTCGCAATTCTGACGGAACTCGCCGGGCTCTGACTCTACACTCCCTTTTGGACGACGAGCAGAGTCACGATGAGCAGCGTCACCTCGACACGGAGGATTCCATGGATACGCACGACCACGACATTCACGCGCAGCGCCCGCTTACGGCACGCCACGGCATCGTAAGCGCGATCTTCCGCGACTCGGACGACGCAGAGAGCGCCTATCGCCAGACGCGGGATCACGGGTACGGGCCTGAGGAGCTCACAGTCCTCATGTCGGAGCAGGCGCGCGACGAGTACTTCCCGGCGGAGAACGTGGTGATGGAGCGGGAGCACAAGACGCTCGAGGGCACCGGAGCCGGCGGCGCGATCGGGGCCGTGGTCGGGGCGGTCGCGGGAGCGATCGCAGCGATCGGGACGACGATCATGATTCCCGGGCTGGGTCTGGTGGTTGCCGGTCCTCTCGCGGCAGCACTCGCCGGGGCCGGTGCGGGCGGCGTCACCGGCGGAGTGATCGGCGCCTTGGTCGGAACGGGGATGACCGAGGAGCGGGCCCGGATCTACAAGACGGCGATCGAGGAAGGCGGCATCGTCCTCAGCGTCACGCCTCGGAGCCCCGAGGAGGCCGCGTGGATCGAGGAGACGTGGAAGGACTGCGGCGCGGAGGATGTCTACCGGAGCGCGTAGAGCGCGAGCGGCCGGACCGCGGGCCTGCAAGGGCTCGCGGTCACGGTCGGAACGACAGCGACAGCCAGCCGCGCGTCTCCTTGCGGAGCGGCTCGTCGAGGACGCGCGCGAGGCCGGTCTCCAGTCGCGTCGCCGGAAGGCCCAGGTAGGGGATCCCGTCGCGATCGAGCACCCACTCGATTCCGACGACGCGCTTCCAGTCTCCGAGCTCCTCGCCCGCCGTGCCGGCCCACCAGAACGGAACCAGACCACCACGGCCGCGGAGCTCGATCCGGAGCGTCGAGATCCGCTCGCCTGCGACATAGCCGACAGGGACCGCGGGGAGCGGGAGGCGCTGGGAGAGGAGTTCCGGGTCGACGAGCGGAGAGATCTCGCCGCCGACGGCGAACGTCTCCCAGTCGGGTGCATCACCACCCGTCGCGCCGTACTCCGTGGTGACGCGAACCTGCGCCGCCTCGGTTCCCGCGCCGAGCGAAACCCGCGCCGTGCCGCGGGACCACGACTCCTCGGCCG
>JAICNR010000205.1 GCA_025931135.1 Gemmatimonadota bacterium
AGCCTGCCGCGGCCTGAGCCGCGGCGCACCGCGTACTTCGTAGACGTATTCGCACCGGTACCCTCCTGAACCGCGCGCGAGCGCGATCAGGTCGGGCGCGCCGATCCGGTACGTGCCTTCGAGCGTTCCGTCCTGCCGGAACGTGGCGCGCAGTCCGTACGTGATCGTCTCGAGGCTGTCGGCCGCGTCCGCCCGCGCGGCCAGCGAATCTGGAAGCGGGATCGGCTGGGTGATCGCCCCGGCCGCCTCGAGCTCGTCTCCGTCGAACCCGCCGTCCATCGAAACCAGGGGACCGATCCGGGCCGCGGCGGAGTGGTCGACCGCCTGGCGGATGTCGAGAACCGCGTCTCCCAGGGGCGGCGGGGCCTCCGCTCCCTCGCAGTCCGTGGTGGCCTCTACGACTTCGAGCGCGTAGGGGCCGCTCCAGTCGCGAGTCGGAAATCCCGTCTCCTGTTCCGGTTCGGACCCGCAGGCCGCGAGGCACAGGCCAGCAGCGAAGATCGTGATCGTGGCGTTCGGTCTCAGATTCCGTCTCCTCATGGTCAGTGGTTCAGGTCGAAGATCAGGATCCGGGGCTCGGTCATCGCCTCCATCGCCCAGCGCACGCCTTCGCGCCCGAGGCCGGATTGCTTGACGCCTCCGTACGGGAAGCTGTCGACCCGGAAGGTCGGATAGTCGTTCACGATCACGCCGCCCACCGTGAGGTTCCGGAATGCGTGGTCGATCCGCCGGATGTCGTGGGTGAAGACGCCCGCGTGGATCCCGTAGCGGGAGTCGTCGACCCTCGCCACCGCCTCTTCGAAGTCCGTGTACCGCTCGACCGCTACGACCGGCCCGAACACCTCCTCGTGCCAGGCGCGGGCGTTCGAGGGCACGCCGGTCAGGACCGCGGGACGGATGAACCGGCCTTCCCGCCGGCCGCCGGTCAGCAGCTTCGCGCCCAGGTCCAGCGCCTCCTGGATCCACGCTTCGACGCGGTCCGCCTGTCCGTCGTCGATCAGCGGGCCGACCACGGTATCGGGATCGCGTGGGTCGCCCATCCGCAGGTCGTCCACACGGTCTACGAACGTCGGGATCCACTGGTCGGCGATCCTGGCGTCGACGAGGAGGCGCTGCACCTTGATGCACACCTGGCCCGCGTGCGCGAACCCCCCCACGGCCGCCCGCTCAGCCGCCCACGCGAGATCCGCGTCCCCGTGCACGATCATGCCGGCGTTGCCGCCCAACTCGAGCAGCACGGGCTTTCTTCCCGACTTGGACTTCAGCATCCAGCCGACCTTCGCGCTGCCGGTGAAGGTCAGCATCGTGAAGCGGTCGTCGGTGGCCAGTCGCTCCGCCACCTCGGGGATCATATGCAGGAAGTTCACCGCCCCGTCCGGCACGCCTGCCCCGTCCAGGATCTCGGCGAGGAGGAGGCTCGTGAGCGGCGCCTGCATGGGTGGCTTCACGACGATCGTGCTTCCCGTCGCGAGCGCGGGGGCGACTTTGTGGGCGATCAGGTTGAGCGGAAAGTTGAACGGGGAGATGCCCGCTACGGGCCCCCGCGGGAAGCGACGGGTGAGCGCGAAGTACCCCTCGGATGCCTCCGAGATGTCGATGGGAAGGACCTCTCCGCCGAACCGCTTCGCCTCCTCGGCGGCCAGCGTGAAGGTCGAGATCGCGCGCGTGACTTCGCCGTCCGCGAACTGCCGGGGCTTACCGCTCTCGGCGATCATCCGCTCGACGAGATCGCGCCGTCGCGCCGCGATCCCCACCGCCGTTTCGCGCAGCATCCGCTCGCGCTCGAACGCGGACTGCCCGCGCGTGACCTCGAATGCGTCCTCGGCGGCGACGATCGCCCGCTCCAGATCGTCGGGCGAGGCCAGCGCCATCTCCCCAACCACGTCGCCCGTGAACGGGTCTGCTACCGGATCGCGCTCCGGCGACCCCAACCACTCGCCCCCCACCCAGTTGTCGAACCGCTCTGCCATCGGGGACAAAGTAGGGGCGCCGGGGGAAAAAGACTTGGGGCGCAGAACGCGCCCCAAGCTCACCGGTCGACGGAAGAGGGTCGTCGGACCGGCGCGAGATTCCGTCGCTACTTCAGGGCGAGATGCTCGTCGGCACGAGGAGCGCGATGATCGAGCGGTCGCCCTCCGTGAGCGGATAGGCCAGGACGAGCGATTCGTTGAAGCGGGACACGACCTCCTTGACGAACGCCTCCCGCCCGCCGTCGACCTCGACCCGCAGGAACATCGAATCGTGGCGCGGCTCCTTGTAGACGCCCCGCACCCGCACCGTGACGTTGCCGATCCTGAGCGCAGGCGTGTCGCCGCCCGGCAGGATCGTGACGTCTTCGAGCCGCCGGACGGAGCTCGCCTGGAGGAGCTGCCGGACGCGCTCGGCGCCGGCTTCCTCTCCGAGGACTTCCTCGAGACGTTGGAACGAGAGGTCGGTCGGAGCGCCGTTCTCCGCGATGTAGAGAATGACGCGATACGTCGATCCCTGCTCCGCCGGGGTCTGCGTCCGCGCGGGGGCGGCGAAGGCGACGAGCGCGACCGACAACATGGCGACCGACGAATGGACTCGGAAACGGCTCATGGGGTGTCCTCCTGGACAATGATACCAGGGACGCGTCCGCGTGTTCCCGGGGCGGGAAAACGCGAACGGCCCGGCGGGACGGTGTCGCCGTCCCTGCCGGGCCGCTGCGCAACTCGTGGGAATAAGGGCCGTCTCAGAAACCCGACGGCGAGG
>JAICNR010000249.1 GCA_025931135.1 Gemmatimonadota bacterium
GCGCGCGACCTTCAGGCCGAGATCGACCTGGGGCAGGTGCGCTACGCGCTCTACGACCTGCTCGAGCGGCTGCGGGCCGATCCCGGCTCGCTCATGGCCGAGACCTTCCGGGCCACGCCCGAGGACTGGTTCGAGCGGCACCACGTGAACGTGGCGATCCTCGCGCTCCTTACCGCGGACACGCGCCGGGGCGCCCTGTCCGACGTCATCGATCTCGGCACGGTCGCGTTCCTGCACGACATCGGGATGCTGGAGGCACGGGAGACCTGGGACGTGGCGATGCGCCTGCCTCCCAAGACGTTCGAGCGCGTGATCCGGCCGCACGCCGATGCCGGCTTCCGCATGGTCCAGCAGGTGCCGGGCGTGACCCCCTCGATGGCGCGCATCGTGCTCCAGGAGCACGAGCGGATGGACGGAACCGGTTACCCCGCCGGGCTCGTGGGGGAAGGAATCGACGCCGACGCGCGACTCCTGGCGGTCTGCGACACGCTCGAGGCGCTCAGTCATCCGCGGCCGTACCGCGAGGGCCTCCCCCCGCGCGACGCGCTCACGCGGATCCGCGTCCTCGGCCGCTACACCCTCGACGGAGACATCGTGGACACCCTCGCCAGCGAGCTCGACGTGCTGCTGGAAGGCGAGGTCCTGTCGTCCCGATCGGCCTGATCGGCCGAATGACGGTATCCCGGTCGGGTCCGGTCTTCATCGCCGTCGGGGGCGGGAAGGGGGGAGTCGGAAAGTCGTTCGTGACGGCCAGCCTCGCGCTGTCGCTGGCGCGGGACGGCGCCCGGACCGGGGCGCGCGTGGCGGCGGTCGACCTGGACCTGGGAGGATCCAACCTCAACCTCTTCCTCGGCGAGCCGCATCCCGAGCGCGAGCTGGCGGATTTCGTCGACGGCCGGGTCGATACTCTCGGCGAGATCCTCCAGCCCACTCGTCTGCCGAATCTGCACTACGTCGCGGGCTCCTTCGACATGGTCACGGCACTCGACCCGCTGCGAGAGCGGAAGCTGGATCTTATCCGGGCGCTGGTCGGGCTCGACGCGGACTTCGTGTTGCTCGACCTGCAAGCCGGGGCGACGCCCGTGACCCTCGACTTCTACTTCCTGGGCGACGTGAAGCTGGTGGTCACCAATCCCGAGGCCACTGCGTTCCACAATGCGTACGGCTTCCTGAAGAACTACGTGTTGCGGCGCATCCTGACCGAGCTCCGGGATCGCCGCGAGGCGCTCCATTTCGTGCTCGAGTACTACCGCGGGACGAGCGACGAGCCGGTGCCGGATCGAACCATCACGGCGCTGATCGCGGAGCTCAGGGCACGCTTCCCCGAGGTCGAGCCGGAGGTCGAGGGGATCCTCGAGTACGATGCTCCGCTGCTGGTTCTGAACCGCGTGCGGGATCGGGACGAGCGGCAGTACCTGGATCGCTTCCGCGCCGTCGTGGAGCAGAACCTGGCGCTCCGCTGCCCCGAGCTGGGCACGATCCCCGAGGACAAGCGCGTTGGCC
>JAICNR010000206.1 GCA_025931135.1 Gemmatimonadota bacterium
GCACGGCCTCCTCTCCGAGTCGGATCACGCCCTTCCAGATCGTGGATGCCATTCGCTATCTCTCCTCCTGACAGGTTCCGAGCGGGTGCGGATCGCGCGCACGAGCTCGTCCTTCGTCATCCGGCTGCGGCCGTGGATGCGGAGCTGACGGGCCCGGTTGTACAGCTCCTGCCGAGTCCTGTCTGCGAGCGACGTGGTGGGGTTCCGGTTCCCGACTTCGTTTTCCGGCCACTCCGTGGCGTCCTCCCCCGAATTTGCACCCATCTTCTGGTTCAGCCTACCCCCGGGGCTTCGTCGCTTCCGTACGAGGGCTTACCGGTTCCCCGGGCGGCGCCCTGTCAGTCTCAGGACAGATGGGAGGGCTGCCAACGCCTATCCTCACCCGGAAGCTCAGTGGTCGGAATCCGAGGAGGAACTCATGCCGACGAGAAAGCCCCCTACGAAGAAGACGAAGAAGAAGGCCTCGAAGAACGCGAAGAGAAAGGACGAGAAACCCAGGGAGTTTCCCGCCCAGCATCAGAGGCGCCAGCCGGGAATCGAGGCACGCATGAAACCACGCCCCGATGCTGTCGACGAGTCCCGCCGGCCGAGCGGCAAGCTGGCGGGGAAACGAGCGTTGATCACCGGCGGCGACAGCGGGATCGGGCGCGCGGTGGCCGTTCTGTTCGCCGCCGAGGGAGCGGATGTGGCAATCCTGTACCTGAACGAGGAGCAAGACGCGGCCGAGACCGCGCGACTCGTGGAGGCCGAGGGACGGACCTGCCTGCGGTTGGCCGGGGACATCGGGGATCCCGAGTTCTGCCGTGCGGCCGTGGAGCATGCGGTCGAGGAGCTGGGCGGGTTGGAGGTCCTGGTGAACAACGCCGCCGAGCAGCACGAGACCGAAGATTTCGCCGAGATCGAAGTCGAGCAGGTCGAGCGCACGTTCCGTACGAACATCCTCTCGTTCTTCTGGATGACACGCGCGGCGCTGCCCCACCTCGCAGAGGGGTCTGCGATCGTGAACACTACCTCGGTCACCGCCTATCGGGGCTCGGACACCCTGATCGACTATGCGTCCACGAAAGGCGCGATCGTCGGCTTCACCCGCTCCCTCGCGCTCCATCTTGCGGAGCGCGGGATTCGCGTCAACGCCGTGGCTCCCGGACCCATCTGGACCCCACTCATCCCGGCCTCGTTCTCACCCGAGAAGGTCGCGTCATTCGGGAGCGACACGCCGCTCGGACGCGCGGGCCAACCGGAGGAAGTAGCTCCCTGCTTCCTGTTCCTGGCGTCGGATGACGGTTCGTACATGACGGGGCAGGTGCTTCACCCCAACGGGGGGGAGATCATCAACGGATAAGGGTGGGGGCGAGCGAACCCGCCCCCACCGCCAGGCCTTCCCTCAGACCTGCCGGCTCTCCCGGCTGGTCCCGGTTTCGCCACCCTTCCGATGGGGTTCGGGATTGCGGGTGCCCTGCCGCTCGGGGTCACGCTGCGGGCCCTGACGGTCCATCTCGCGTGTGCCCTTGTCGGACGTGTCCTTGGTGCGCTTCGGATCTGCCATGGAATGACCTCCTTTGGGGTTCGATTGCCGCGGAGCTGTCCGCGCTCCTTCCAGAGTATGCGCCGGCTCTCGAACCGTCTGTTCGGGATTGAACACCTCGTCAGCGGCGCGAGACGGCTTCCTCGTTCACCCCGGCCTCGAGCAGCCCTCCTTCCGCGATCGACGTCAGCTTCTCGTCGGCCGCGGATTCCTCCTCGAGGGTCTCGTCGAGGAGATCGGCGACCTCGTCCAGATCCAGCTGCTTCGCCCATGCGATCGCGGTCCCGTAGGCGGAGATCTCGTAATGCTCTACGCGCTGGGCGCCGGCGATGAGGAGCGCGTCCCGTAGCGGTCCCGCCACCGGCGTATCGAGCGCCTCCTCGCCCTCCTTGAGCAGGCCCTTCATCCCCTGGCAGGCCTTCCCGGTCGGCGATTCTCCGAGCTCGCCGAACGCCTCCTCGAGACGCTGAATCTGCGCGCGCGTTTCCTCGAGATGGTGGGAGAACGCTTTCTTCAGGTCCGGGTCATTCGCCGCGTCGATCATCTTCGGAAGTGCTTGGACGATCTGGGTCTCAGCGCTATGAATGTCGCTCAGCTGCTCCACCAGCAATTCCCTGAACGTCGACATATCGTTGCCTCCTTCTCGCTTCATGATTCCGGTCGGCCTGTGCCGACCGTCTTTCCGGAGCATACAGAGGCCGTGCGGAGATCGCCGTTCGAAGACTGACATGTGGCCATCAGCGCCCCGCGGAGCCCGCGACCGGGATCGTCGTTCCGTCCGAAAGCGTGAACGTGGCGCTGAGAACGCTCCACCGGTCGTCCTCGCGAGCGACCGTCGCGCCGAGCCGTCCGCTGTCACGCGTGCCCAGGATCCGGGCTTCGACGTGAGCGGTGGCGGCATTCGGCTGGTGCCGCACGTCGACCAGGTGGAAAGCCACGATACCGCCCAGCAATCCCACCAGCGTGTTGTCGGCCTGCGCGGCCTGGCGTACTGCGAATGCGGGGGAATCCGGCTCCCTTCGGGAGAGTGAGCGGCCACCGTAGAGCTGGAGAGCGGCGAACACGAGCGCGGAGAACAGCGCGAACGCGAGAACGAGACGGGTTCCGGTGCTCACGCGAGTGCCTAGCTGGTCCCTCGCACGGCTTCCAGCCGCGCCACGAGGTTCTCGAGCGTCGCGACCATCCAGA
>JAICNR010000160.1 GCA_025931135.1 Gemmatimonadota bacterium
ACCGCGCTGAACGCGATCGTCGGTCTCACGTCCTACGAAGGCCGACTCCGCGTGCTCGACCGGGATCCCTGGAGCGATCGCGCCGGCCTCATGCAGGACGTCTCCTTCATCGCCGACGTCGCCGTGCTGCCGCGCTGGATCCGGGTCTCCCAGGCGCTCGCCTACGTGTCCGGTGTCCACCCCCGGTTCGACCGCGCGAAGGCCGAGGCGTTCCTGGCGCGGACCTCGATCCGACAGACCCATAAGGTCCGCGAGCTGTCGAAGGGCATGGTGACCCAGCTCCACCTGGCGCTGGTCATGGCCATCGACGCGCGCCTGCTGGTCCTCGACGAGCCCACGCTGGGGCTCGACCTCCTGTATCGGAAGCAGTTCTACGACGCCCTGCTCTCCGACTACCTCGAGCGCAGCCGCACCGTCGTCGTGGCCACCCACCAGGTCGAGGAGGTCCAGCACGTCCTCACCGACGTCGTCTTTCTCGACCGGGGTCGAATCGTATTCCGGCGCAGCATGGAGGAGGTCGAGACGTTGTATGCGGAGCTGTCGGTGCACCCCGACAGGTTGGCGGCAGCGCGCGCCCTGCATCCCATCCACGAGCGGCAGAGCGTCGGCCGCAGCGTCTTGTTGTTCGAAAGCGTGGAGCGGCAGCGACTGGCGGCGCTCGGCGACGTGCGGACGCCGAGCGTCGCCGATCTCTTCGTGGCGATCCTCGGCGGCCGCGCCGAGGCAGAGGGAGAGATCCGATGAGCGCGCCGGCTTGGCCCCTGTGGTGGGCGCTGCGGCGGGAGCTGTGGGAGAACCGCTCCGTCTACCTCGCGCCGCTGGTGGTCGCCGGGCTCTTCCTGATCGGCTTTTTCGTCGGACTCGTGCGTCTGCCGGAGCGGATGCGTGCCGCGGAGGCGCTCGCCCCGATGCAGCGTCAGGAGGCGATCGATCAGCCGTACGTGATCGTCGCGATGGCGCTGATGGCGATCGCCCTTCTCGTCTCCGTGTTCTACAGTCTCGATGCGCTGTACGGCGAGCGCCGGGACCGCAGCATCCTGTTCTGGAAGTCCATGCCGGTATCGGATCTCACGACCGTGCTCGCCAAAGCAAGCGTGCCCATCCTCGTGATCCCGCTGGTGACGTTCGCGGTCACCATGGCCGCGACCTTCCTCATGCTGCTCCTGAGCGGCGTCGTGCTCGCGGCCGGCGGCCTGGGCTTCGCGACGCCGTGGACAGACGTGCCGTTCCTCGAGACGGCGGGGATCCACTTCGTCCACCTCGTGGGCTTCCACGGAATCGGGTACGCTCCGCTCTATGGGTGGCTCCTGCTGGTGTCCGCCTGGGCGAAGCGCGCCCCGTTCCTGTGGGCGACGCTGCCGCCGCTGGCGATCGGAGCCCTCGAGCGACTCGCGCTCGGGACCTCCCACTTCGGCCGCCTGGTGCAGGCCCGCCTTCTGGGCGGCCCGATGTCCGACAACCCCGCGGGCGGGATGACGATGGAGATGTTCGCTCCGGATCCCTGGCGCGTCCTGGTCGACCCCGGGCTCTGGATCGGCGTGGCCATCGGCGCGGCGTTCCTGTTCGCCGCGGTCCGGCTCCGCCGCTCGCGCGGACCGATCTGAGGGACCGGACCGACCGCTCACGAAACCGGAATTCACCGAACCCGCAACCTGTGCCCTCGAACGGTCGTTTTCTCCCACGAGCGGGCATGTGTCCCCCTCGCACCGGCCCACCCGCCGAGTGCTGCACTCCTTCGCGTCGGGTACATTGCCCGCCCCGAGTGGTCTCGGCAGCGCTGACGCTTTCTCGCGTCGAGCCACCGCGACGACATTTCGCAATCCCAAGGAGACTCCCATGGCTCAGGACGACTGGTCGAAGCCCGCGGCGAAAGCGATCCCCAAGGAGGGGTATTTCGAGCTCGAGCAAGGGCGATTCGGCCCGCTCTATCCCAGGACGCCCGCATGCCACGGCTTCACGATCATCGCCAAGATCAAGCCGGGCACGGAGGAGAACATCCGTGCGTACGGCGACAGGATCGAGAAGACGATCGCGGAGCTCCCCGATGCCCTCGAGGTTTTGAGGCTCCATTACCTTCGGTGGGTCCTGTTCGACATCGAGGGGGCCACGTACTTCATGTACCAGGGGATCTTCGATACCGACTTCGACAAGTACACCGAGGATGCGGTGGCCCTCTTCAGCAAGTATGGCCTGAACACGGTGTTCGAGAATCTCGAAGGGTTCCCGATGGACTGGAAGACGAACCCGCAGGCCTTCGTCGAGTTCGTGCGGAAACATCAGCGGCCGAGCTTTCTGGAATACGGTGAGTATCCCTACGTCACGGCCGACGAGATCAAGAAGGCGCTGAAGCTCAAGCGGGCCTTCTCCGAGATGCTCGACCAGATGCAGTGACGCCCAGCCGGCGGGTGGAGACCCGCACACCGGTCGAGTCCATGCTCGAATTCGACGACATCCAGCACTTCCTCCTCACTCGCACCCCCGCGCTCGCGGCGCGCTACGAATTCCTGACGTTTCCGGATGCCGGTTGCGGGCGGGCGTGGCTGGCGGGCGTCCTCGACAAGGTGGGCACCGGCAAGTCGGTGGGTTCGGAGCGCCTCGACGCCCGCTGGGTGACGGTCGCCTTCACCTGGAACGGCTTGCGCGCGCTCGGGGTGGACGAAGGGTCGTTGGCGACGTTTCCGGAGGAGTTCCGCCAGGGCATGGCCGCGAGAGCGGGGATCCTGGGCACCACGGGGGCGAATCATCCCGAGCATTGGGTCGGAGGTCTCACCGACCCGGCGCTCCACGCGATCATCATCCTCTTCGCTCGCGATGTGGCGGAGCGCGAGCGGTGCAAACACGAGCATCTGGGCCTGCTCGAGCGAAGCGGCGTGAAGCCGCTCTCCAGCCTCGACCTGGAGGCCGTCCCTCCGCTCGACTACTCGCACGAGCACTTCGGCTATCGAGATCGCCTGTCGGAGGTCGCGATCGAGGGGACCGGCGCGGAGCCGACCCCGGGGTCGGGTCGCACGATCAGGGCGGGGGAGTTCTTCCTCGGATACCCGGACGAGACCGGGCTTGTGCCGGCGCTGCCGCAGCCCGAGATCCTGTCGCGCAACGGCAGCTACCTCGCCTACTTCCGCATGCAGGAGCACGTGGGCCGGTTTCGCGAATTCCTTCGGGAGCACGGGAAGACGGCGGAGGAACAGGAGCTGGTGGCCGCCAAGCTCATGGGCCGTTGGAGAAGCGGAGCCCCGCTGGTGCTGGCGCCGGACAAGGACGATCCCGCACTCGGGGCCGATCTGCAGCGCAACAACGATTACGACTACGGCAAGATGGATCCGTACGGATACGCCTGTCCGCTCGGCGCGCACGTGCGGCGCATGAATCCTCGCGATACCGCGCACCACATGGAGCGGCGTAAGATGATCCGCCGCGGCGGCACCTACGGCCCGCACCTGCCCGACGACGCCCCCGAGGATGGGGTCGAGCGCGGGATCGCTGCGTTCGTGGGGTGCGCCAGCCTGGTGCGCCAGTTCGAGTTCGCGATGAACGTGTGGGCCAATGATCCGCGCTTCGCCGAACTGGGGAACGAACGCGATCCGATCATCGGCACGCAGGACGGCACCTTCGACCTGACCATCCCGCGGCGTCCGATCCGGAAGAAGATCACGGGGCTCCCCGCCTTCACCACGGTGCGTGGCGGTGCGTACTTCTTCCTGCCGGGCATCAAGGCGCTCCGCTATCTCGCTGCCGGCGCGTCGGCGGCGAAATCCTAGCGCGCAAGATCATCGAAAGGAGCTGGACCATGACCGCCATGAAGCCCCATCCCCGTTGCTACAACCACATCCATGTCCCGCGGAAGTACACCCCCGGGAAGCGTCGCGTCAGCGTCTACGTCACATGGAGCTACCCGGGAGAGGCGAATCGAGACATCACCGAGCTCGACAACCGCTTCTCGACGATGAACGAGGTGCGCCGGGTCGGATGGCCGGAGTACGAGACCGCCCGGTACGACCGGATGATGTTCCAGCAGGGGATCGCCGGCACGCTGGAGCTCTTCTTCACGGCCTGGGAGCTGTTCCAGGACGTGGTCGGCGAGGTGACCGGTTATCCGGTGCCGATGTTCCAGCGCATCGACCACGCCGGCCGCATGCTGCCTCTCGACGAGCGCGTGCTCGCGGACGCGGATACGCTGCTGGTCTTCGGCCTCGACCACATGGTGACGGAGCAGGAGGCGACGCCCGAGGAGATCGAGGCGGTCCGGACCTTCCTCACCCGCGAAGGCACGTGCCTGGTCCTCGGACCCCACCACGATGTCGGCGTCGAGGCCGACGTGAAGCGGCGCCAGATGGAGTACGCGCACCACGGCGACGCGCTGGTGCCGCGTCAGCAGCGGTTCGGGAAGTACACCCGCTCGCTCATGCAGGGTCTCGGCGTGCCCGTGGAGAACCGCTACGGGCTGCGGCCGGCGGTCGTCCCGGGCTCGAATCGGATCGCGCCGCTATCGATCAATCGCGACCTCGATACGCGCGGATGGCTCACGGGAGTCACCAGCTTCAACTTCCACATGCACCTTCCGCACTACGCCCTGATGAACGAGGACGAGAGCGCCGTAAAGGTCCTGGGCCGTCAGCCGATCGACCTCGCGAGGCCTCATCCGTTCACCGAAGCCGGCAACCGTGAGTTCAACTCGTTCCTCTGGCTGCCTCCGAACGAAGAGCGGGCGGGCGACATCCTCATGGCGGACTCGACGATCTTCAGCACGCTCTTCGCCGGCGACGACAGCCTCCAGCGCTTCTGGAAGAACATCGCCACCGCGAGGTGAAGCGCACCCGCGCGCGAGCGGAGCCGGTCCGCCGGCCGCGGAGGCGTTGGCCGGGCCTGCTCGTGGCGGGGCTGGTCTGGGCGTCCAGCGCGACGGCGCAGACGCCGATCGCCGGACACTATCCCC
>JAICNR010000075.1 GCA_025931135.1 Gemmatimonadota bacterium
CCGCCCTGCGGGAGCCGCATCGCGAACGCCTGGTCGGATTCGAATTCCGCGGGCTCGGGCGCCCGCAGGACGACCGCGGCAATGCCGCCTCCCGCCGCGGGCACCGTGCGATGCGCCGGCGCGTCGCCGGGTGGTCCCGCGAGGACGAGCCCGAGCCACGGGTCGGACGCCTTTGCGCTTTCGGCGAGCGGGGTGGCCCCGACCCGCGTCACGAGCCAGTAGGCGTCGCCGTCGGACACCACGACGACCGGCTCGGCGAGCTCGTCGCCGCTTGCGGCGCGGAGCTCGAGCCGCTCGCGGTCCCCGTCCTGATATGCGGTCACGCGGCCGCCGAACTTCGTCACGGCCGAAGCGTCGGGGGCCGAGGCGCCGGACTCGGGAACGAGCCAGGTCTCCTGCCATGCCCGCTTGCCGCTCGGCATCGCCTCGCGTCGGGCGTCGAGGGTGGCCTGGAGCGCCTGCGCGCGCACACCCTCCGGCAGCGCGGCGACGAGCGCCAGGGCGACCGGCAGCGCGAGGACCTGCCCGCGCGCCTTCACAGCCGCGCTCCCGCGCGGAAGCCGAAGAACTCCCAGATGCGGGACAGGATCTGGCCCTTCTCCTCGCTCGGGGCCTGGCTCGCCGCTTCGTGAAGAGCGGCCAGCGTGGCGTCCCGCTGCTCCCGTCGCGCGGCCAGCATCTCCGAGATCTGCTCGGCGATGTGGGGGTTCTGGAGCAGTGTCTTGCGGAAGGCCTCGCGGTCGATGACGACGAACTGCGTCGGCATGGAGGCTGAAACGGTGGCGGTCCGCTCGGCGCCCGTCATGAGAGCCATCTCTCCGATGATTGCCGAAGGCCCGAGCTCGGCCAGCTTCTCGCTCCGGTCATCGTGGCTGACCGTCACGCTTACGCTCCCCTCGTCGACGATGTACAGCGAATCTCCGGCCTGGCCCTGTTCCATGACGACCTCCCCCGTGAAGTACCGCTCCACCCGCGCGCGCGACGCCAGCGAGCGGGTCTCCTCGTCCGTGAGCGGATCGAACAGTGGTACCTCGCGAAGCTGCTCGAAGATCCGGTTTTCCGCCTCGCGCGCCGCCGCCTTTTCGGTCTCCTCCGTGATCGTCCGCATGTAGAGGTTCCGGATCGGGAACGGGATCTCGATCCCGCGCCGGCTGAACGCGTACCAGATCCGGGTGAAGAACGCGTTCTGGATGTCGGGAACGTCGGCGTAATCCTTGATCCAGTACTTGATCTGATACATGATCGCGAAGTCCCCGTAATGATACGTGCGGACATCGACGCGCGGCAGCTTGAGGATGTGGATCGTCTGGTCCGACGCCTCCTCGATCGCCTCGATCACCTCGGCCGGCGGATGCTTGTAGTGCACTCCGATCTCGGCCATGATCGCGTGCACCCGCGTCGGCGCGCTGTAGTTGACCACGATGTCCTTGGAGATCAGCGAGTTCGGGATGATCACCAGATCGTTCTGGCGCGTGCGCAGGATCGTGGCCCGCCAGGAGATGTCGGTGACCACGCCCTCCTGGTCGCCGAACCGCACCCAGTCCCCCACGCTGAACGAGCGCTCGGTCTGTAGCGCGAGGCCGCTGAACACGTTGCCGAGGGTGTCCTGAAGCGCGAGGCCGATGATGACCGAGAGCACCGCCGACGTCGTGAACAACCCCGCAATATCGAGATTCGTCCGGTAGATCAGGATCATCATGACGCCGACGAAGAACAGGGCCATCACGGTGACGTCGCGCAGGATGTTGGGGATCTCGAACTTGAGCTGCCGAACGAGCACGAAGTCGACCAGGAAGAGCGAGCCGATCAGCAGCACCGCGAGCAACCCGACCACAAGCATCAGGATGCCGACGATCTGGAAGCTCGGGTTCATCACCAGACCCTCGACCCGCTCGCCGGTCGGAGTCTGGATCCAGCCAGAGGCCCGCGGGGGAATCTCGGAGAGCGCGACGCGGAGGATTACGAAGATGAGGAGCAGACCGACGACGAGGAGCGCTCGCCGGCGGACGTTCGGATCCCGGCTGACTCCGCGGATGATCAGGCCGATGAGCGCCAGGACCGCGACCGTGGCGTAGAGCAGCCCCGTACCCGTAAAGAACTGGTCGACCGGCAGTTGGCTCATGAACCGGCGGAATCTACGTCCCGCCGGGGCTCCAGTTCCAGCGTGAGCACCTCGACGGGCTGGCCCCGGCCCTTGACCTGGATGACTCCGCGCGGAGCGGTACGCAGGTCGGCCGGGAGTCGAGTCGCGGTGGCGGCGGAGACGAGTATCCGGGTACCGAGCTCCTTGTTCATGCCCTCGAGGCGACTCGCCAGGTTCACGGCGTCGCCGATCGCCGTGTAGTCCATGCGGCGCTCTGCGTCGCCGATGAATCCCACCACCGCGTCGCCGGTGTGGATCCCGATGCCGATCTCGAGCGTCGGCCGGCCGCGCGCGCGCCAGTCCGAGTTCAAGGCCTCGAGACGCCTGAGCATCGCCAGGCCGGCGCGGACGGCGTGTTCGGGATGCGCGGGATCGGCGAGGGGTGCGCCGAAGAACGCCATCAGGCCATCACCGATGTACTTGTCGAGGGTCCCGTCGTGGTCGAATACGATCTCGACCATCGCGGAGAGATAGTCGTTGAGAGTCTCCACGACGATTTCGGGAGGAAGCGCTTCGGAAAGCGTGGTGAAGCCGCGCACGTCGCTGAACAGGATCGTGAGCTCGCGCCGATCCACGCGCCGGTGGAGACCGGTCCCTTCCTCTGCGATCACCTCGACCATGCCGGGGGGAATGAACTTCCCGAACGCCTGCTTGATCTCGCGGTTCCGCCGGCCTTCCGTCAGCGAGCGGCCCGCCATCGACCCCGCCCAGGCGAGGAATGCGCCCCCCACCGGCGCCACCACCGGCACGATCAACCCCGCCGAGAAGGCGCTCAGCGCGGCCGCCGTCATCGCTGCAACGAGAACGATCAAGACCGCCGCGCCGGCGGCGATCGAGCGAAGGCGAGAGAAGGCGAGACCCGCCAGCAGCGGCACGAGCAGCACGATCGCCCACGCCGGAACCGCGGGAAGCCGGCGGAGGAAATCGCCGGTGCGGATCGTATCGAGGAGCGTCGCATGGAGGAACACGCCCGGCTCCGCGGCGCTGAACGGACTCGTCACGACATCGCCCACCCCGGTCGCGCTGGTGCCGATCAGGACGATCCGGTCCCGGAACACGCCCGGGTCGAGATCGGGCTCGGCCCCGCTCGCGATCTGGCCATACGCGTTCAGCACGTCGTGGGCGGGGATCACCTGGTACGGCCGGTCGGCCCACGAACCGCGCCAGCGCGGCCGCAGCCGCCCCCGGTCGAGCGCGATCTCCCGTCCGTCGAGCGCGAGCCGTCCGCCGTCGACGGCGAGCCGCCCGTACCCGGGCGCTCCGCCGAGGGCGATCGCCAGCGCCAGGGTCGGGTACGTCCGCCCGCCGAAGCGGACGACGAGAGGCTCGCGGCGTTCGAACCCGTCGGGGTCGGGGAGCCGGTTGATCGCGCCGACGCCTTCGGCCGTCGCCAGGAGCGGCCCGATCGGGGGATCGACGGTGGCGTATTCAGGCCCCCATCCGGCCGGGGGCTCGATGGGAAGCGCGAAGCGCCGGAGCTGGCTCAGCCGGCTGCCGCGATCGAGCATCGCGCGTTCGAAGGCCGAGGCGCGCGCGGAGTCCCCGTCCGGCTCGTCAAACACGGCCGCCTGGAGCGTGGGCGGGCCGGCCGCGAGCGCGGTGGCGAAGGCCGAGTCCGCGCCGGGGTGCGCGAGGTCGGGCTCGCTGAACAGGACGTCGAAGGCGACCAGCGAGGGCTCGCCGATCGCGATCAGCTCGAGGAGCGCGCCGTGCGCCGTTCGCGGCCAAGGCCAGCGGCCCAGCTCGTCCTGGTAGAGACGGAGGGTCCGATTGTCGATGTCCACGATGACGATCGCGGGGTCTGCCGCCCGCGGGCTCAGCGCGCGCTCGGCCCGGAACAAGACGTCCGCGGTCCGCTCTTCGAGGCCGGCGAACGGCTCGCTCAGGGACGCGAGGCCGACCAGGATCGCGGCGAGCCCGCCCGCAGCGAATCCGACGAGCAATCGTTCGCGTCTCCTGGCGGGGTTCACGCGGCCGTCGCCTCGACGCTCACCCGGTCACGTCCGCCAACGCGTTGTGCTCGTCGATGACCTCGTGCAGCGCGGCCTTGCATTCGTCCCCGGCGGCGTAGGGGTTCGCTGCACGCCCGGAGCGCCGCTCGGCGCCGATCACCGTCCCGGTCACCGCGAGCGACCACGCGACGCCGTCCCCCGAGCGCTCGAGTCTGGCGGTCCATTCGAGCGGTCCTGCGCTTCCCGCGGCACCCCATTCCCGGGGGACGACGGAGTCTCCGATCACATCGAAACGGACGCGCGGATAGCCGACCCTGGGGCGGCCGCGCTTTCTGCGCCACCACTTCAAGGAGAACATCGGCGTCGATCGCGCAAGCGGATCACGGCGAGGAACCTAGAGAAGGCACGGCTCGCGGGCTAACCTCGACATGGACCGCGAGCGGCATTACCGTGCCGCTCAGGTGGCCCTGTCGATCGTGGACGCACCGCTCGAGACGAGACCTTCCCCACGGACCGGAGGCGACGATGACCAAGGACGAATTCGCCGAGAAGCTGGCGAACAAGACCGAGATTCCCAAGACGAAGGCCTACGAGGCGATCGACGCGATCTTCTCGACCGAGCCCGGGAAGGGGATCATCGCCGTGGAGCTCGACGCGGGCCGGGACTTCACGGTCACGGGCTTCGGCACGTTCTACACCCGGGAACGCGGCGCGCGTCAGGGCAGGAACCCCAAGACCGGCGAGTCGCTCGCGATCCCGGCCATGAAGCTGGCCGCGTTTCGTGCCGGGAAGGGGCTGAAGGAGCGGATCCGCCGCTAAATCGGAGTCGCGGCTTCGCCATAGACTTTGAACGGGGCCATCAGCCCCGGCGTTGTCCACTTCAAGGGAAGTGGACATGCAAAGTCGCTGGATCCTCGCGTTCCTGATGGCAGGTGTGGCCTGCGTCCCGTTCTATCCGCCGTCGGGGGCGATCCAGATCGAGCCGCCGCCGAGGTTCGAGCGTCTCTACGCGGAGATGGAGACGTGCCTCGGCCGGAGGGGGGACTTCGCTGCCGTCACATGGTGGATGGTCCCCGGCTACGCCTTCCGCCGGCATGACTGGCTCTACGAAGCGCTATGGTCTCCCGGCCACCACATCACCTTGAGCGCATGGAACGCCTACCACAATGATGCGCTCATCCGCCACGAGATCGCGCACGACCTCGGTTTTTCCGCCGACTCCCATGCCGACCCGAGGGTCGTTCGCTGCACCGGACCGCTGAAGTCGACTTTGGCTCGCTAGCGCCGGCCGGTTCGGATCCCGGTCGACGGTCCTCAGCCGCCCCGGATCTCGGCCAGCTTCTCCCGGGCGTTCTCGTTCTCGGGGTCGAGCTCGAGCGATTTCCCGTACGCCTCTTCCGCCCGTGCCCGGTCACCCGCGGCGAGATACGCTTCGCCCAGGCTGTCCCACGCGTTGGCGGATTCCGGATACTGCTCAACGTTCAGCCGGAAGATCGCGATCGCGTCCTCCGCGTGACCCTCGCCGAGCAGCACATAGCCGAATCCGTTCAGCGTGCCCTCGCCGAAATCGAAGGCGCCGCGACCGTGGAACCGCTCGCGGAGCTGGCGATAGGCGGTGATCGTCGCGTCGATTCCCTCCTCCGCGTGGACCTCGGCGAGCTCTTCGTCGAGCGTCGTGGGCCTCGGGCGACCGCGGTGGCAGGTGTGGCACCACATGTTCACGGCCGCGGGCCCGCTCGGCTCGATGGTGGCGAGCGTGTCGTTGATGACGCCCAGCATGCGATACATTGTTCGCGCGATGTCCTTCTTGGGGTTGTCGTCGGACGCGAAATCGAAGGTCGAGAGCGGCTGCCCCTCCTCACCGACGTGGCAGTATGAGCACCGGACGCCGAGCGCCCGGGTGAACCCCCGCATGACGGCGGAGAGACGCTCGGCGGGGAAATCCGCGGGGAGGACCTGGAGGTTCTCCGAGCGTTCGGGCCAGGACCATTCCTGCTGAGCGCCAGAGGCCGACGGCGTGGAGAGTGTGAGCCCAGCGAGGAGGGCGAGGCACGCAAGCGGGAACGGCGACGGCGGCGCCGGGGGATGGATGGCGCGACCACGGGAGTCCGGCTGCATCGTCCTTCTCCTGTCTGGGGTTGACTCGGCTCGTGTCCGGAGCGAGCCGTCCCGGCGGGTCCACGGTCGTGAGCAGGGTGATCCGCGCCGGGTGCGCGCGCAAGAGCGGCGCCGCCAAGCGCGGCGGAACCCACGCGAAGCGCGGGATCGCCCCCGTCGATGGCCCCTAGCGGCCGGCTGGCTTCCCGCATACCATCTTGCGACGGTCAAACCGAAGGGGGAAGGGTCCGAATGCGAGTGCACCTGGTCAACCCGAACCACCTGTCGTTCGGCGTCGGGGTAATCACGCCGCGCTGGCTCTATGTCCTCGCTGCTGCGACGCCCCGCAGCTTCGGAGACCCGATCATCGTCGATGAGTCCCTCGAGCAGCTGGACCCGACGCGGATTCAAGCCGGAGACCTGGTCGGAATCGGAATCCATACGGGCAACGCCCTCCGCGGGTACGAGGTCGGCCGCATGGCTCGGGACCGCGGGGCGTACGTCGTCTTCGGTGGCATCCACGCCAGTCTTTATCCCGAGGAGGCGCACGAGCTCGGCGGGGCGCACGCGGTCGTGAAGGGCGACGGGGACGTCATCTGGAGCCGAGTCGCGGCCGATTGCGCGAACGGAGGGCCCCAGCCCTTCTACGACGGAGGTAGGATCGAGGGCGACGAATTCCTACAGGCACGGTGGGATCTGATTCCGCCCGACAGCTACATGTGGGCCTCGGTGCAGACGGTGCGCGGATGCCCCAAGCACTGTTCGTTCTGCTCCGTTTGGCGGACCGATGGCCAGAAGCCCCGCCAGCGAGTATCGGAGGCCGTCATAGAGGAGATCGTCGAGCTCCGTCGCATGGGGTTCCGGTTCATCGCGTTGGCGGACGACAATTTCTATCCCGTCACGTTACGAGATCTCGAGCTGGCGGAGCGGCGCAGCGACCCGGCGAGATTCAACGAGCTGAAGGCCGTTCGTGACGAACGATTCGAGCTGATGGCGCGCTTGTCCGAGCTCCCCGAGGACATGGTGTTCTTCACGCAGATCACCATGGAGGCCGCCGAGGATCCGGAGTTCCTCGATGCCATGCGGAAGGCGAACATCAAGGGCGCGCTCGTGGGAGTGGAGTCCGTCACGCAGGAGGGGCTCAAGGCCGTATTCAAGGACTTCACCCTCAGTGGCGAGAGCCTCGTACAGCGGCGGCAGACCTTCCGCGAGCACGGCGTTCACGTCCTCGGGTCCTTCATCTTCGGCCTGCCGACCGATCGCCCCGATACCTTCGAGGCCACTGTAGCGCTGGCGGAGAAGGCGGGGGTGACATTCGCCCAGTTCGTCATGCTGACGCCCTTCCCCGGGACGATCGACTTCAAAGCCTGGGAAGCGGAGATGGAGAACGACTCGACCCGGATCGCCGGCATTCCCCTGACTCGCCACTGGCTGATCCCGCAGCCCCTTCGACCGAAGTTGTACATGCCCCATCCGACCATGTCAGCCGACGAGATCCGCAGCGGGACACAGGAGGTGTGGGACCGCTTCTACGCGCTGCGGGCGATCTGGGGCCGGTCTCGGACCGTCACATCGCTGCGCGGCCGGCTCGCCTTCCTGTTGATCTCCAAACTCTACCGGCAGATGTACGCGAACACGGGTATCGCTAGCGATAGCGCCCGGGTCAACCGCTCCGCCACCTGGGCGCGATGGATCGCCAAGCCCTGCCGCCGCCTGTTCCAGGCACCTCCGATGCCTGACCTCCAGGTTCCGAGGACGAGATTCGCGTCCCACGACGAGGAACGTGCGTCGGTCTCGGGCGAGTCTCCGGAGTATCTTCCCCGATAGATTCCCCGCGGTGGGGGCATAGCTCAGTTGGGAGAGCGTCTGCTTTGCAAGCAGAAGGTCGCCGGTTCGATTCCGGCTGCCTCCACCACGAGGATGGGCGTCATCCTGATAGCGGGACGAGGGAAGCGAGGTTGATCGAACAGTGTCCTGGTCCCAGAGGATAAGCCCTGGTCGCGTTCGTCTCTCTATGTAGCCGACCGCCGTCCCCACCTCGGTTCCGTGAGAGCCTCGATCATCGTTCCGGTCTACAACGCCGGGTCGTATCTATCCCGCACGCTGCCGCGGTGGCTGGAGCAGTCTGGCGTCGGCGACTACGAGGTCGTCCTCGTGGACAACAACTCCAGCGACGGCGGTATGAGGGGATTGCCCGCGCATCCGCGGCTGAGGACGCTCTCCCAGCCCGTTCAAGGAGCGTACCGGGCGCGGAACGCGGGGGTCGCCGCGGCGCGCGGCGAAGCGCTGGTGTTCACGGACCCCGACTGCCTCGCCGAGCCGACCTGGCTGGCGGCTCTGATCGCGCCGCTCGGCGACCCCGCCGTCGAAATCGTGATGGGGCGCGACCGGCATGCCGGCGAAGGGCGGTCGATCCGCATGCTAAGCGCCTATGATCATGTGAAGGAATCGTGGACGATGAGCCAGCCGGACGGCACCCTCTACTATGGCCACACGAACAACATGGCGGTGGACCGGGCGTGCTGGGATGCGGTCGGGCCGTTCGAGACGGCGCCCCGCGGGGCCGACGTCGTCTTCGTCCGGCGCGCGGTGGAGCGGTTCGGTCCGGGCGCGGTCGTTTACCGGCCCGAGGCGCTGGTCCATCACCTGGAGGTCGACACCGCGGTCAAGTACTTCCGCAAGTGCCGGATCTACGGTCAGAGCTACCGCCGCTACCGGCGCGTGGTTGCCACGCGCGCTCTGGGATGGAGCCAGCGCTGGAGGGTGTACCGGATGACCGTGGATCGCGAGCGGCTGGGACCGCTCCGCGCCGCGTGGCTCCTCGCCCTCCTCGTGGTGGGAGTGGGCCACTACACCTGGGGCCGGTGGGTGGATCGATGAGTGCGCACCGCGAGCGGTTCGAAGAGGAGGGATTTCTCGCGCCGAGCCGGGTCCTTTTGCCGGAGCAGTGCCACGCTGTCCGCGCTCTCCTCGCAGCCGCGCCCCCGCCGCCGGACTGGGAGAAGGGGAACGCGGCGAGCTCGCACGCGTTCTTCGGCATCGCGAGCCTACCCGAGGTCGTCGACCTCGTCGCGGAGCTGATCGGCGAGGACGTGCTGCTCTGGGGCGCTCGCTTGGTGGAGCGCGCCCCAGGGCAGGTCCACCCGTGGCACACGGACATCGAGACCAGCGATCCCTGGCCCGGAGCTGTCTCGGTGTGGATCGGCCTGAGGAACACGAACCGACGCTCCTCCCTCCAACTCGTCTCGCGGTCCCACCGGTTCGGCCTGACGCTCCAGGAGTGCGCCGCACGGGCGGGAGGGTCCCGCGGCCGGACGACCGCCGCCGACGTCCTCGGCTGGGCGCGCGAGCTCGACCCGGCCAGCGATCTGTTAGCGCTCGACTCCGGAGACGGCGAGGCGATCGTGTTCGACGGTCGACTGTGGCATGGGTCCGACAACACGAACCCGACCGGCTCGCGCACGGCGATCCTGCTCCAGTACGCTGTTCCCGGCCGCGAGATCCGGATCCCCGACCTGACGAAGCTGGACCACCCGTTTCGCTGGCTCGAGCAGCGCCCGCCCTGCGTGATGGTGCGGGGAAGCGCGGGCGACACCCCGAACCGGATCGTGCCGCCTCCGCCGCTCTCGACGAGCCGGGTGCACCCGCTCCGTCTGCCACTCGACGAGGACCCGCGCAGCGGTTGGCGGCGTCACCCGATCGCGGCGGGACCGAGCCCGTGCCTGGAGCATCGGACCTGCCATGCCTCCGTGCTGTCCCCCGGCCGGACTCCCCATCCGCCCCACCGACACGTGGAAGAGGAGGTCCTGATCGTGCTGGACGGCGAGGCGGAGCTCGTGATCGTGGACGCCGACGGCGGGCAGCGGATCGAGCCCATCGGCGCGGGCTCGCTCGTTTACTATCCGGCCTGGCAGCGTCACACGATCCGGAACGCCAGCCCGGAGCCGGTTACGTACTGCATGCTCAAGTGGCGGAACGGGCGGACGCGCGCGGAGCCCGGTCCGTCGCGGCGGCTGCCGACGACGCTCGCCCTCGCGGGGGAGGCGGGCGGCTCCGCGCGAACCCCCCAGGCCGGTCGGCGAACCGAGCGCCTGTTCGAAGGGCCCACCGAACACTTGCGCCGGCTCCACTGCCACCGCACGCTCCTCGACCCCGGAGCGGGGTACCCACCGCACGTCGACCCGTACGACGTGGCGATCCTTCTCCTCGAGGGCTCCGTCGAGACGCTGGAGCGGAAGCTCGAGCCCCACGACGTCGCCTTCTACGCCGCCGGGGAGCCCCACGGTATGCGGAACGTCGGAACCGTGCCTGCGTCGTACCTGGTCATCGAGTTCCACGCGACCGCGCGAAGCTCCCTGACCGCGCGGCTGCGGGAGGTCCTGCCGCAGGGTCTGCTCGAGCGGGTACCGGAGCCCGTGAATAGGCTCGCCCGGAAGGCGCTGGATCGACTCCCATTCTGAGGCCCCGCTGCCCCGGGCCGATTTGACCCGGGACCCCTTCCGTGATATCCCCTTGGAAAACCGAGCCGGCTGCCTCCACCGCGAGATCCTCCTTCCGATCTGGGAATGCCCGTGAAGACCCTGGTCCTCGTCCGGCACGCCAAGTCGAGTTGGAAGGACGCTGCGCTCGCCGACCGCGATCGGCCCCTCAACCCGCGCGGCAAACGGGATGCGCCCGAGATGGGAAACAAGCTGGCTGACCTGGTCGGCGCGCCCGATCTCATAGTGTCGAGCCCGGCCGCGCGCGCGATCGCGACGGCCCGCATCGTCGCCGACGCGGTGGGCGATCCGGTAGCCGGGATCCGCGAGGATGAGGGGATCTATGAGGCCAGCGCGGCGGAGATCCTCGACGTCATCCGGGAACTCGACGACGAACGGGACCGCGTGTTCCTCTTCGGGCACAATCCGGGGTTGACCGATCTCGTCAACGCGCTGTCGGAGCCGGCGATCGACAACCTGCCGACCTGCGGGGTCGTCGAGCTCCGGCTGGCG
>JAICNR010000060.1 GCA_025931135.1 Gemmatimonadota bacterium
GCGATGTATGGCCGGGCGCCGTGGAGGTCGTCCGCCCTCACCACGACGCCGGGAGGCGCGTGGGCCTCGACGTGACGACGGAAGAGCTCGGCGATTTCGTCGGGATCCTGGTCCGGCACGAGCCGCATCGAGACCTTCGCGCTCGCCTCGCCGGGAAGGACCGTCTTCGCGCCCTTCCCGGTGAAGCCCGAAAGCATCCCGTTGATATCCAGGGCGGGGCGCGCCCAGATGCGCTCCAGTGTCGTGAACCCGGCCTCGCCGACAAGCTCCGGGACCTCGAGCTGCCGGCGGAATTCGATCTCGTTGAAGGGGAGCTTCCGGAACTCCGCGCGCTCGCGCTCGGAGAGCGGGCGCACTTTGTCGTAAAACCCCTCGATCGCGACGTGGTTCTCGTGGTCCTTGAGACCGGAGAGGATGCGAGCCAGGGCTTGTGCGGGGTTGGCGACCGCGCCGCCGAAGGATCCCGAGTGGAGATCGCTCTTCGCGCCGCGGACGTGGATCTCCATATAGCAGAGTCCGCGAAGCCCGTAGCACAGGGAAGGCACCCCGCGCGCGAACATCGGGCTGTCCGAGATGAGGACCGCGTCGGCTGCGAGACGGTCCCGATTCGCCGCGATGAACGGAGCGAGGTTCCGGGAGCCGATCTCCTCCTCGCCTTCGAGCAGCACTTTCACGTTGCATGGGAGCTTCCCGTGCGCCTCGAAGTGCGCTTCCCACGCCTTCCAGTGGCAGAGGATCTGCCCCTTGTCGTCGGCGGACCCCCGCCCGTAGATCCGCCCGTCGCGGACGGTGGCCTCGAAGGGGGGCGACGTCCAGAGTTCCACCGGATCGACCGGCTGGACGTCGTAATGGCCGTAGAAGAGGACGGTCGGCGCGCCGGCCGCGCCGTTCCACTCCGCGGTCACGATCGGGTGACCGGGCGTTTCGTGGACCTCCGCGTCCGCGAAGCCGATCTTGTCGAGTGCGTCACGGCAGTACACGGCGCAGCGGCGAACGTCGTCCGCGCGGTCCGGGTCGGTCGACACGCTCGGGATCGCGAGGAACTCGGCGAGCTCGCCGACGTACCCGTCCCGCCGTTTCTCGATCTCGCGGATGACCTTGTCCATCATGGAGGCGTGAAGGTCGATGTGAAAGCACGGACCGGCAACCCTGCCGGGAGAACTCGAGCATGGCCCGGCGAGGCCTCGCGCCCGCTGCCGTCGGGCGCGGTCGAGGATCCGGGCCGCGCGCTCTTCGTGCCCGCGATCGAGCGCGTGTCGAAGCGTCACGCGCGTGTCTACGGCGCGCGTCGGCTCGAGCCGGAGATCATGGACGAGGCGGGCGAGGCCGATGCGTACATGGACGCCGCCGCGGAGGTCCATCTCGCGCGGCTGGACGCCTCCTGGATCGAGCGAGTCGTCGCCTTCGGGCCGCGAGGACGGGCGCGCGTGCTCGACGTAGGCACGGGTGGGGGTCAGATCCCGGCGAAGATCGCGCGCCGGCGGCCCGAGTGGAGGATCTGGGGCGTGGACCGGTCGGGCGCAATGCTGGCCGCGGGCCGCCACGGTATGGAGTCGGCCCGACGCGACGCCCGGATCGCCGTCGAATGGTTCCATGTAGGACTGGCTCTTGCCGAAGCGCGCGCGCTCCCCTTCCCGGACGGCGGGTTCGACCTCGTGATCTCGAATTCGCTGCTGCATCACATCGGAGACCCGACGCCTGTGCTGGACGAGATCGCGCGCGTGGCCGGCGCCTCGGGGCGCGTGCTCCTGCGCGACCTGCGGAGACCGCCGCGGGGTCTCGTTTCCGCCTGGGTCGCGTGGCACGGACGCCATTACGACGGCGCGATGCGCCGCCTCTACGGGGACTCCGTGACCGCGGCGTTCACGCCCGAGGAGCTGGCGATCGTCGTCCGCCATTCCCGACTCGCTTCGGCCACTGTCTCCGTCGCCGGCCCGTACGTCCTGGTCGCGCGGTCGTGAGAACCGGGTCCTGATCTTGCAGCGAAATCCGGGGTCGACCCCATCCACTCCTCCCCCAGAGGAGCAGCCCATGACCGCACCCCTTCGGCTCGCCGCGAAACTCTTCCTCGTCTTGCAGATTCCGTTCGCCTTCGCCTGCTCGGACGCGGGCCCCGGCGGCCCCGGCGACCCGGCCGGCTCCCGGTTCGCGGGGCTCTTCACCCTGTCGGACGAGCCGGGCACGGCCGCTTCGGGACCGGCCTTCCGCGGCCCGGATGCGCTCGCCGGCGCGCGTGTGGAGCTGACCGCCGGTGGCGAGACCGTCACGAGCTTCCAGACCGGCCCGACCGGCGCCTTCTCATCGACGCTGCCGGCCGGCGCGTACACCGTCCGTCTCGCGATGACCGAAGGGCCTCCGCTCGAGTTCGCGCTCGACCTTCCACCCCGCGCGACGCTCTTCGCGGAAGGTCGGGTCGACCGAAGCACGAGCGGCGCCTACACGCTGAATGTCCAGGTCTTCCGCGACGGAAACGCCGACGCTCAACCGGATGACGCCTTCCGGATGCAGATCCTCGATCGCGTTCAGGGAGACGAGGAGAGCGGCTTCGAAGACGTCGTCGCAACCGCGGAAGAGGCTGAAGCGGCGGTCACGCTCTGCCACGTCCCGCCCGGGAACCCGGACGCCGCCCACACGGTCACGGTCGGAGCGTCCGCCGTGCCCGCCCACCTCGCGCACGGCGATGTGGAAGGTGTCTGCGAGGAGATCGAGCCACCGGCCGACGAGGGCGAGGATGGCGAAGGTGAGACGGAAGACGACGGCGAGGTCAAGGTCCTCGTCTGCCACGTTCCGCCCGGGAATCCGGAGAACCCGCACACGATCGAAGTCGGCGAGTCCGCCGTTCCCGCGCATCTGGCCCATGGCGACACCGAGGGGGCCTGCGAAGGGGACACGGAGCCAGGGGACGATTCGGAAGGCGAAGACGACGTGGAGGACGAGGGCGAGGTCAAGGTCCTCGTGTGCCACGTCCCGCCGGGAAATCCGGAGAACCCGCACACGCTCGAGGTCGGCGAGTCCGCGGTTCCGGCTCACCTCGCGCACGGGGACACGGAAGGCGCCTGCGCCGAGGAGACGCCTCCGGCCGAAGGCGAGGAGGGAGAGGACGGCGGGGGGGAGGGGTAGCGCCGTCCGATCGTCGACCCCGCCTCCCCGCTTCACGCCTGCGGGGAGGCGGGGTCGGCGCGCGCCGGCTACCTCCAGGAAGGGGAGAACCCCTGGAACAACGTCAGGATGTCGGTGACCGCAGACCCCGAGAAGGTCCCGACCACGAGCGATCCTCCGAACGTGTTGTAGGCCATCGATCCCCCGTCGGGAGACCAGGCCGGGGACCATCCCGACGCGAGGATCGTCGCGGGACCCCCACCCGCCGCCACGACGCCCACTTCGTTCGGCACGAACTCGTCGGCCGGCGACGTGGTGAACGCGATCCAGGAGCCGTCCGGCGACCAGATCGGGCCGCACACCTCTTCCGCCATACGGACCGTGCCGGATCCGTCGACGCTCATCCGTTCCAGGGTCACCTCGAACACGCCGTCCTCGGGCTCACGGATCCGACAGAACGCGATCGAGGATCCATCCGGGCTCCACGCGGCGCGGATGTCCGACGCCAGAGGGTCGTGTGTCAACCGGACGATGGTGCTCGTGTCCAGGGACAGAACATAGAGGTGGTACCGATTCGGGTCGTCGCGGGTGCTCGAGAACACGATCCTTGAGCCGTCCGGCGACCACGCCTGCGAGCTCGACCAATGGTTCCCGGGACCCGATGTGAGTCGCGTGAGAGTGCCGCGTTCGATGTCCACCAGGTACAGATCCCCCTCCTCGCGATCCCGGTCGCTGGAGAAGAGCACCTGCCGCCCATCGGGGGACAGGGAGGGCTCGGAATCCGATGCCGGGTGATTCGTGAGGTTCACGGTCGTGCCCACGACCGGCGCGAGGAAGATGTCGCCGTCCCGGTGGAAGGCGATCCTCGAGCCGCTTTCGATGCAGACGACCGAGAACACGAGGTGGGATGGCGTGTCCCGCGTGAAGGGCGTCACCTGGGCGGGATTCGGCAGGACCGCGAGACAGTTGTCTGCGATCCCGGTCAGCCGCACGGTCCACCGCTCCCCTTCCGGAAGCTCGAGCTCGCCGATCCGGAGGGTGTCGTTGGCCCCGATCCGCTCCTCCTGCGTGGACGTCCCCTCGATCACGAGCCCGTACCCGTCGGGGTCGAGATCCCGACCGCGCGTCACGGCGCGGACCAGGAGGGTTCCTGGGCCCCGGCAGTAGAGCGTGAACTCGAGCGTTCGCGTGAGGCCTGCCGAGAGCGTGACCGGGCGCGGGTTGGATCCGTTCGTGACCCGGCAGTTCTCGGCGAGCGACTCGAGGCGGACCGCGTGGGCGCCTGGCGGGAGTTCGGGGAACCGGATCGTGCCGCCCGCGGGTCCCGCCGGCTGCGCCGGTCGGTCGCCCTCCCCCTCGATCGACAGGATGATCGTGTATCCATCGGGGTCCGGCTGCGCCCCTTCCACCACGATCTCGACATCGAGGGTGGCCGCGGGAGGGCCGGGATCGGCGGGTCCCGTGGGGGGATCCCCCTCCGTCGTGCATCGGGGGAAGAGCATCAGACAGAGAGCCAGGAGGGCCCCGCCGGCCCTCGCTCCCGTGACGTGTCGCGCGATCGTCATGAACCGGCTCCTTCCCGACCCGGGCGTCCGTTCGTTTCAGCCTTCCGGGAACAGGATGCGCGGCGGCGCTCATCCCCCGCTCATCCACGGCTCATTCGGGCCGGCGAATCGGGGAGTCCAGCCTCACGTCCGGCTCACGTGCTTCGGTGGGCGGGCCGGTGCCCGGATCCGTGGCCGCCGGGCGGCGGAACGGGAGCGCGAGGAAGTGGAAGCCGGCCAGACCGATCGCGCCCGCGGCGAGGATGTAGACGGGCCAGGGCCCGAGCCCGTCCAGGAGCGTGGGTTGGGGCGGCTTCGCGCGAAGCCAGAGGAAATTCGCGCCGGTGAGGAGGTCGATGACTCCGACGACGGCGGCGTACGCCAGCGTCCAGCCGAACGCCCGCCACGCGGCGCCCGGGCGGGGCCGGATCCCGCACCCCACGACGAGGACGAGCGCCGCGGCGATCACGCCGCCGTGCATCGCGAAGTAGAGCAGCCAGCGCCAATCGGGGAAGCTTCCGCTCACGGCGGGCGTCACGACGGCCAGCAGGGTCCCGGTCAGGGCCCAGAACCAGAGGAGCTCGACCGCGCCGGGCCGGCGCGCCACCAGCGCGAACGCGGCGACGAAGATCGCGAAGTCGCAGAGATGGAGCGGCAGGAAATCCCAGGCGGACAGGATCCCCAGCCGCCACTCCGCGATCACGTAGCCGAGCGCGCCCGCGACGAGGAAGGTGGCCAGACCGAGTCGGACCGTCGTCCCCGCGGCCGGGCGCGCGCGGACGAGCGCGGCCAGCCCCGCGGCGCCGGCGGCGATGGCGACGATCGCCGCGGCAGTCGGGCCGCTCACCAGGTGGGCTTCCGGGCCGGCGGATCTACCCCGACGCGAGCGCCCGCGCGAGGTACGCCTTGAGCCGCGCCCACGCGTCCGCCGCCGGCGCCGTCCGGACCGCGGGGTCTTCGTCCACCCACAGCCAGAAGCCGTGATCCACCGCGTCGTAGACGTGAACGTCGTTCGCGACTCCCGCCTCGCGGAGCGCGGCGACGAACGCTTCGACCTGGGACGGCGGGATCCCCCCGTCCATCTCGGCGAATGTGCCGTAGATCTCGTGATCGAGCGCGGCCAGCGAGTCGGGATCGGTTACGAGCGAACCGTAGAAGATCGCGGTCGCGTCATGATCGTCGCCGCCGAGCGCGTAGGAGAGCGCGACTCCTCCGCCGAAGCACCAGCCCATCGTCCCCACCCGACCCGTGACGTCCTCTCGCGACCGGAGGAACGCGACCGCCGCGTTCAGGTTCGCGATCAGCGCCGCGGGGTTCGCGCGCGCCTCCTGGACGAGCGCCATGTTCTCCTCGCGGTTCGATCCGGTGCGCCCGGAGTACAGGTCGGCCGCGAGCGCCACGTACCCCTCGTCGGCGAGCGCGTCGGCGACCTGGCGCACGCGGTCGTTGAGCCCGTCCCACTCGTGGATCAGGATCACGGCCGGGTGCGGGCCCGCCCCCGCCGGCGTCACGAGATATCCCGCCGCCGCGGGATCCGCGTCGTAGTAGCTCACGGTCTCCCCGCGCGGCGGCGGTGCCGTCCCGAGGAGCGCCTCCGGCAGAGAATCGCTCGCGGCCTCGATCTCTGCGCTGGGCGGCGCGGCCGAGGGCTCGGCATCGGAGCCGTTCGCGCTCGCCCGCTCGCCGCCGCACGCGGCCAGCGCGAGAGTGAGCGCCAGGACGGTCGCTTCAAATCCTCGCCACCATCCGTCTCGAAGTCTCATGATCCAGCCTCCCTTCCTTGGGCCTCCGTTCGTTCCGCTTCCGACGAGAGCTCCCCCTTCCACACCGTGACTGCCCGGCCGCCGAGCGCCACCCTGTCGCCGGCGAGCCGCGTGCGGACGATCCCTCCGCGACGGCTCGCCTGCCAGCCGACGAGCTCGTCCCGTCCCAGGCGTGCCGACCAGAACGGGGCGAGCGCGCAGTGGGCCGATCCCGTGACGGGGTCCTCGTCGATCCCTACGCGCGGCGCGAAGAACCGGCTAACGAAGTCGTGGCCGGAGCCCCGGCGCTCGTGGCCGGAGCCCGAGCGGTCCGCGGCCGCGGTCACGACGATCCCCCGCGCAGGGATCCGCCCGAGCGCGGCGAAGTCCGGCTCCAGATCCCGGACCGCGCGCTCGTCCTCGAGCTGGACCACGAGATCGCCGAGCGCGTTCGTTCCCGTCCAGAGGAACGGCGCGCCGAGCGCTTCCGACAGACCCGGCGGCGCCGGCGCCTCGCGCGGCGGCTGGGACGGGAAATCGAGCTCGATCTCCTCGCCGTTCCGGGATGCGGTCAGGATCCCGCTCCTCGTGTGGAACGCGATCGGCCCCTCCGCCAGCCCATCTTCCCAGAGGCGGTGCGCGGACGCCAGCGTCGCGTGGCCGCAGAGGTCGACTTCCACCTCGGGCGTGAACCAACGCAGGTCGAACTCGTCCGAGCCGCGCGGCCGGAGGAACGCGGTCTCCGCCAGGTTCATCTCGGCCGCGACAGCCTGCATCCATCCGGCGTCCATCGCGCGCGGAGGAAGGCAGACACCGGCGGGATTCCCGCGGAACGGCCGCTCGGAGAACGCGTCGACGACGGAGATCGGAATCGGCATACGGGTATGGTACTCCGGCTCCGCCCCGGCGTCCCGACCGCCCGTCCCCGGCCAAGCGCGTTTGACGCCATCCCCGGTGCCCGGCAGATTCGACCTCGCCATGGTCGCCCGCGAGCTCCCCGAGATCACGCCTCCCATCGAGGATTACCTCAAGGTCGTCTATACCCTCGTCCGGGAACGGGGGGAGGAGCGCGCGTCGACGTCCGCGATCTCCGAGCGGATGGAGGTGTCTGCCGCGAGCGCCACGAACATGATGCAGAAGCTGGCCGACATGCGGCTGGTCGAGTACGTGCCCTACCGGGGCGTTTCGCTCACCGACGCGGGCGAGAAGATCGCGCTCGAGGTGATCCGCCATCACCGCCTGATCGAGCTCTACCTCGCGGAGGCCCTCGGCTACCCGTGGGACGAGGTGCACGACGAGGCCGAGCGGCTCGAGCACGTGATCAGCGAGGAGTTCGAGGACCGGATCGACGCCATGCTGGGGCACCCGACGACGGACCCCCACGGCGACCCGATCCCGCCGAAGACGGGCCCCCCGCCGGCCAGGTCCTCGTCCCGGCGGCTGAGCGAGGCCGAAGTTGGAGACAGCGTCGTCGTCCGCCGGGTCTCGGACCGGGATGGGGAGCTCCTCCGCCAGCTCGCCTCGCTCGACCTGGTGCCGGGCACGCGCGTCCGGGTCGTGGGGCGCGATCCCGCGGGCGGGCCGCTCACGCTGGAGCGGGACGATCGCCGACTCTCGGTGGGCGAGGAGGTCGCCCGCCGCGTCTTCGTGGACTCGGCCCCGGCGGACTGATCTCCGGGGCTCCCGCGTGCCGGATTGACTCCGGTCCCGCCCGTTCCTATCGTGCAGGAATCAGGAACGATTCCCGTTCAGGAGCGACTGTGAAAGTCGAGTTTCCCCTCCACTTCATGCAGAAGGGCGAGCGCGGGCGCGTCGTGGGTGTGCGCTGGGGGGAGGAAGATGTCGCCCAGCGGCTCGTCGCGATGGGCTTCGAGAAGGGCGTGCCGTTCGAGGTCGTCCGCTACGACGCCGAGTGCGGGATCACCGTCCGGATCGGGGACCGCGAGATCCCGATCGTTCCCTGGGTGGCGCCGCTGATCTACGCGACGGAGGAGCCGCCCGAGTAGCTCACTCCCGACGGAGCGGCGCCATTCCGGCGAGGGCCTGGCGGACGGGGGCCACAATCGGCGCCATCTCGGGCTCCGCGTCCCGCCACGCGGTCAGGAACCGTTCGTAGGCCTCCCGCGCCTGGTCGGTCTCCCCGAGCTCCGCGTATAGATCCCCTCGGCGCTTGTCGGACATCGTGTGGGACCTCAGCGAAGAGAAGTACGGCTCGGCCTCGTGCAGCTTCCCCTGCTCGACGAGGATCTCCGCCAGCCACCAGCGGATCGCGTCGTTGACCGCCGACTGGGGCCCGTACCCCGTGGCCTCGACCCGCGCCTCTTCGAGGAATTCCTCGGCGACCTCCAGGTTTCCGCGCTTCCACGCGAGCAGACCGTCCAGCGCCAGGCCCCCGCCGTCGGCGAAGCGGGCCGTGGCGGAATCACCTCCCACCCGCGCGCGGGCCGAGAGGTCTCGCAACGCTCCGCGGGCCGAAGCCCGATCGGCTTCCCGGTCCTCGTCGGCCGCCCGTACCCCCTTGAAGAAGAAGAAGACGGCGCGCCCGACATCCGAGAGGAGCTCCGCCTGATCGACGGCGAGGGCCTCGTCGATCTCCTCGGCCGGCACGGGAATTCCCTGGATGTCGGCCGTCATGAGGATCGCGATCCGTGGGACCGGCAGAACGCCCGGCGCCTTCACCCTTTCGAGGGCCGCCCGCGGCCGGCCGCGGTGGAGCTCGTTCCACGCCGCTAGGGTGACCGCGTTCACGCTGCCCCCCGCGGCGGCGATATCGTATAGCCGAACCTCGACGTCGCGGAAGCCCGGGTGGCGGAAGTCCTGGAGACCGATCGTCATGATCTCGTCGGCGTTCGCTTCCATCGTCCGCCACGCCTTCTCCTTCGCGGGGGCGTCCCCGAACCCGAGAGCGAGGACCGCCCGGAACAACTCGAGCTCTTCGCTGCCCGGCTCCACGATCCGCGAAATGCTGTCGACCAGCACCGCGGCGCGCGCGCTGTCCGCTGTTAGCATCGCGTAGTCGACGCGATGGAGGTAGGCCGGCAGGAAGCGGGGATCGAGCTGGACAGCACGGGCGAACGCCTCCTCGGCCTTGGCGAGCGGGATCAGCGCCGCGGCCCCCAGGTGCCAGTACGTCTCGCCGAGGATGTACCACCCTTCGGCGTCGTCCGGTCGGCGGCGAACTTCCCGCTCGAGCGGGGCGATCCCGTCCAGGGTTCCATGCGTCAGCGCGTAGTCCGCGCGGAGTAGAACGGCCTCGTGCTCGGGAAGGCGGTCGGCGTGACGCGCCGCCCGGTCGATCGCTCCCACACCGAGCTCGCTCGAAATGGTCTCCGCCCAGCCGTAGGACGTTGCCAGCCGCCAGTTCGCCATCGCGAACGTCGAGTCCGCCTCGACCGCCCGCTCGTAGGCCGGGATCGCGGCCTCGAAGTCGCCACGCCGGAACAGCACCTCGGCCTCCAGGAACGCCTTGAGCGCGGGCAACGAGGTCGTCGTCGCGCGCGCGAGGTTCACGTCGGGCAGATCGCCTTCCTTCCCCTGGAGCACGGCGCGCAGGATCTCGATCGAGAGCCGGTCGACGAGGACGAGCACGCTGTCCGGCGAGCCGACCGCCTGACCCTGTCCCAGCCGCTCACCGCCCTCGACGTCGTATAGTTCAGCCGAGAGCCGCACATCGGACCCCAGCGACACCGCGCTCCCCAGGAGGACGTACCGCGCGCCCGCGCTGCGCCCGACCTCGAGTGCGGTCGCCAGGTCGGCGCGCTGTCCTTCCGGGACACTCTCGTTCCACCGCGCGAGGACGGTCCGGCTGTCGATCGCGCGGAGGCCGCCCACGCCGTCCAGGTTTGTCGACAGGAGGTCGACCATGCCCTCCCGCCATACCTCGAGATCCGCGCCACCCTGGACCGTGAAGGGCAGGACCGCGATCCCCGGCGCGGCCTCTGCGATCGCCTCGGTCGGCGCGAAGCTCCGGCCCCGGTCCCGGATGACGACGTACAGCCCCGCCAGTCCGAACAGGAGCGAGAACGCGAACACGCCGCCCGCCACCGTCCGTCCCCACGTGAGGTGGGGCATCTCCCCCCGTCGGATCGCGCCCGCGAGCCCGCCGAGGTCGAGCGCGCGGGAGCGGGGCAGCTCGCCCCCCGCCGTCCGGATCCGGGTCTCGGGCGAGGACTGGATCCAGGCGGTGGCCGCGGTCACGACGAAGCCGAGGACGAGGAGGACGACGGCGCCGGGGAACGCCCAGCCGGGAAGTCCCAGGCGATCGACCGCCTGATCGGTCGCGAAGAGGAGGAGCGCCGCGATGCCGACGTAGGCGAGGAGCGTGTGGACGAGGTGCGAGCGGCGCACCCGGTTCCCGCGGCCGCCGGCCGATTGCTCTTCGACCGCCTCGAGGAGCGCGACCTTCGCCTCCTCGGGAACTCCGACGAGCGCGTGGACCCGCCACTGCCCCGGCACGCCCTTCAGCTCGTGACGGCCGCGCTCCTCGAACCGGAAGCCCGATCCCGCCTCGGCGTCCACGACCGTGCTCGACACCAGCACCTCGCTGGGCCCGGCGATCGACGCGACGCGCGATCCGATGTGGACGGCCAGGCCGCCGACGTCGCCTTCCTTGTGCTCGATCTCCCCCATGTGGAGGCCACAGCGCACCTCCAGGCCGAGCTCGCGGATCGAGTTCCGGATCGCGTCGGCGCAGGTGAGCGCGCGGGAGGGGCTGTCGAAGACGACGAGGAAACCGTCGCCGGCGGTCTTGACTTCGCGGCCGGCGAACCGCTTGAGCCAGCGCCGGACGACCGCGTGGTGACGATCCAGAAGGGCGTGCCACGCCTCGTCGCCCATCCCCGCGGCGCGCTCCGTCGAGCCGACGATGTCGGTGAACAGAACAGTGGCGAGCGAGCGCTCGACGGCCATCGATCTCCTGTGGGGATGTGTACCCGTTTGGGCTCGGACGCCGGACGGTCCAAGGTAATCCCGCTACCCCCGTCTTGCGAGAGACCGCGCCCTACCAGGCCTTCTCGTCGATCCCCTCCCGCGCGTTCAGCGCGCGAGCGCAGGTGAAGAGCCAGTCGCTCAAACGGTTCAGGTAGGGGATGAGCGTGTCCGGCAGGTCGTCCGCTGCGAGGCCGACGACCGCGCGCTCCGCGCGCCGGCACGCCGCGCGGGCGAGGTGGACGACGGCGGCCGATTTCCCGCCGCCGGGCAGGATGAACGAGCGCAGCTCCTCGAGCTCCACGTCCCAGGCGTCGATCTCGCGCTCGAGCGCGCCGATCCATTCGGCGGGGAGCTCGAACCGCTCGCCCTTCCGGCGCGCCGGGTTGGGTGTCGCGAGGATGGCGCCGACGACGAAGAGCTCGCCCTGGATCCGCTCCAGCGCGGCGCGGATCTCCCGGTCCGCGCACCAGGCGTGGGCGGCGCCCAGCCACGCGTTCAGCTCGTCGACGTCTCCGTAGGCCGCGACCCGCGCGCTCGACTTGGGCACGCGGCCGCCGCCGAAGAGCGCAGTCTCGCCGCCGTCGCCCGTCTTCGTATAGATCTTCACTCTTCGTTCCACGGCACGAGCGGAAGATCGGCGACCTCGGCATCGCGTCCGTCCACGGTCAGCCGCGTGCCCGCGCCGCACCAGTCGCGGTGCACGTAAGCGAGCGCGACCGGTCCGAGTGACGGGCTCACCGCGCTCGCCGTCACGGTCGCCACCCCGGCTTTGTCCGCCGCGTCCAGCACGGTGCCCGCGGGGAGCGGATCGACGCCCTCGATCCGGAGACCCTTCAGATGCCGCGCGGGCCGCCCCCGCACGTGGAGCCGTGCGATCACCTCCTGGCCCGGATAGCACCCCTTCGCGTGGTCGATCGCGTCCTCCGTCGGCGCCTCGAGCGGGATCCCGTCCTCACCGAGCTCCCGGCCGTAGGCGGCGATCCCCGACTCGATCTGGAGCAGCGTCCATTCCTCCTCCGACCCCGGCACCGCTCCCGCTTCGACGAGCGTCCGCCGAATCGGCTCGACCGCGTTGTCCGGGACCCAGAGGTGCCACCCGGACGGTCCGGCGTCGCTCCAGCGGAGGGCGCGAACCGCCGTGTCGCCGATCCGCGTCTCCTCGTGAGTCTTCTCCTCGGCCGGCGGGATCTCGCGCGCCACGCCCGCGAGGATAGCCGCCGCGTCGGGACCGACGAGCGCGAGCACGCGCCACTCCGCGCTACGATCGGCGAACGCCACGTCCTGGCCGAAGTAGTACTTCCCGAGGAGCTCGAGCACGGTCGGCGCCGAGCCGCCCTGGCACTCGAGCCATGTTGCCGCGCCCGCCTCGCACGCGACGAAATCGGCCAGTACTCGCCCCTTCGTCGGGACGAGCAGGAAGGCACGGGCGGCGCGGCCGGGCGCGAGGTCGACAAGCTTATTTGTCGACAGATTGTTCAGGTACACGAGCCGCTCGGCGCCCGTGACCTCGATCAGGCCGGAATCCGGGCGCGCGAACAGCGCGGCGCCTTCGCGGGCCGCGCGATGCGCGGCAAGGGGGGAGCGGGCGGCGTCGACGGTCATCGGGAAGCGCGAATCTATCCCCGCGTCAGGGCGACCTCCAGCGCACGCGGCTCCGCGCCCTGCCAGGCGCGGACGATCGCTGCCGCGTCCGGCCAGGGTCCGGCCGGGAGCATCCGCGCCGGAATAGCGCTCCGCACCTCGTTCTCTGCGAACGGCCAGGGCGACACGGTTCCGCGGATGTCATCGCGGGCCGACTCGACCCGGCGGTAGCGGAAGACGGTCGTCTCCTCGCCGTAGACGGCGCTCGTCTCACGGCTCTCCCACGCCGGCCAGTCCTCGCAGAGGGCGAGCGACAAACCGTCGAGAAGCTGGAGGACGTCCAGGTTCCCCTCCAGGACGTGCGGGTGGAGCGCTTCGCGTCCGACGACCGGCCACGCGCGGGAGAGGAGCTCGGCCCGGTGACCCACCTGCGCCGTGACCCAGGTCCGCGCCTCCGGTGCTTCCGAGTCCGCATGGAACGAGGCGAAGTGGCGGCTGACGAGCCACCCCGCGTAGGGGTCGGCTGCCCCGACGCGCGCAATGGAGCGCGC
>JAICNR010000048.1 GCA_025931135.1 Gemmatimonadota bacterium
GAGTCGCGGATCGTCTCCTCGCCCCGGTGCAGTGCTTCCAGGTACTGTCGGGAGCCGTCCGTCGAGGCGTCGTCGACGACCACGATCTCCTTCTCGTGGGGTGTCGCCGCCACGCGGGTCAAGATCTCACGGATCGTCCCGGCCTCGTTGTATACCGGGATCACGACCGAGAGAAGCGGCGGGGCGCCGTCGCTCACTCCAGCTCCGTCATTCCCGGATGCGCGGCGCGCGGCCGGTCTATGTCGTTCTCGGGGGTCGTCCGGTTGAACAGGGGCTTGAGGAGGGGCGGCGTGATCAGTGTCGTTCCCATGACCATGATCAGGATCGCGGAGAAGACGTCCTGCGTCAGGATCCCTCCCAGGAGTCCGAGCTGAGCGAAGATCAGGCCCACCTCACCGCGCGGCACCATGCCGGCGCCGATCGCCAAGCGGTTGAGCTTTCGCCAGAAAACGGAGAACCCGGCGACGACTTTGCCCAGGACCGCGATCATGAAGAGCGCACCGCCGATGATCAGGATCTCGTGGTTCGCGGGATTTCTCGGATCCAGGATCGCGATGTCTACCGCTGCGCCAATCGATACGAAGAACAGCGGCGTGAACACGTCGGCGACGGGCTTGATCTGCTCGACGATCGTATCGAACTGATTCGTTCGGGAGAGGATGAGCCCCGCCGCGAACGCACCCACGATGGGCGCGAGTCCGACGAGATCGGCCAGATAGGCCAGGAGCAGCGCGAAGACAAGCGCGACGGTCACCAACACGCCGCGGACTCGCATCCGATTGACGAGCTCGAACAGCCAGCGCGCCGTCGTGAGCCCGATCGCCATGGCCGCGGCCAGGAAGCCCACAGCGAGGCCGAACAGCTCCAGGACCCCGAGGACCGAGACGTGGCCGGTATCCGCCAGGCCCTCGACCACGGCCAGGATCAGGAGGCCGAGGATGTCGTCGATGACGGCCGCGCCGATGATGATCCGAGCCTCGGACGTGTTGATCTTCCCGATGTCCGTCAACACGCGCGCCGTGATCCCCACCGAGGTCGCGGTGAGGGTCGCGCCGACGAAGATCGCTACCAGACTGGCGCCCCCCTGATACATGTGCCAGAACAGGTAGCCGAAGAAGAACGGCAGCACGACTCCCACGACCGCTACCGTAAGGGCAGCGGAGCCAACGCGGAACATCTCCCTCAGGTCCGTCTCGAGCCCAATCTCGAACAGCAGGATCGCGACTCCGATCTCGGCCATGATGTGGACGATCGATCCGTACGGATCACCCGGATCAGTCGGCACGATCCCGAGCACGGACGTTCCCACGATTACGCCTGCCACGAGCTCGCCGAGGACCGCCGGCTGCCCGAGTCGCTCGAACAGCTCCCCCGCGAGTTTCGCGGCGAGCATGATCACGATGAGGATGTAGAAGAAGTGCCCTACTTCGACGAGATGAGCGGTTCCTTCCATTCCCTGCCCTGGTTAGGGGGACCGCCCCGTCAGTCGAGGAACAGGTACGGTCTCCAGCGCTTGTCGGGAATCGCCGAGTAGAAGGTGATCTGCGTGTACCTGTGTGGCCTGCGCGGCGGCCTGAGCAGCGGCATGGCCGCCTGCTCCGGGGTGCGGTTCCCTTTCCGGTTGTTGCAGCGGATGCAAGCGCAGACCAGGTTCGTCCAGCTATCGCTGCCTCCGAGGGATCGCGGCACGACGTGGTCGGTGGTCATCGGTCCGCGGCGCGAGGCGCAGTACTGGCAGCGATAACCGTCCCGTTTGAGGACATTGCGTCGCGTGAGGGCGACCGGCTGGCGCGGGGCGCGTATGTACATGCTGAGGCGTACTACCGAGGGCAGCGGTACCGCGCGCGAGACCGAGCGGACGGTGCCGTCATAGCGCTCCACGATCTCCGCTTTTCCGAGCACGACGAGCACGACCGCCCGCTGGGCGTGGCACACGGTGAGCGGCTCGTAGTTCTGATTCAGCACCAGCACTTTTTTCTCGAGCAACGGACTCACGGTATCCGTCCCTCCGACTCGGCGCGCACCTCGTACGCGTAATGAAGCGTATCCACCCGCTCGCCCAGCTTCCACAGCCCCAGGCTGACGATCTCCTCCCACGATGCGGAGATGAGGGTCCGGCCGTCACGATCGCGTGCGATCCGCAGCCGGCTCGAGGACAGGGGAACGTGGAGATCTTCGGCGGCATCGAGCAGCACGCGCCGCATCTCGCTGTCGCCGGTAGCCTCGGCGAAGCGTGCGGTCTGGGACATCGCGTCCTCGAATCGCCAGGCACGAATCTGCGGCCCGGCATACCGGCTCGCAATGTAGACCCCGAGTCCCAGCACGGCCATCCATGTGAGGACGCGAATCACGAGGCTCGCTCCGTGGCGCTCAGAACTCCTCCACCACATGGCGCAGGAGCTCCTCGGCGATCTTGTCCACCGCGCGCGCGATCCCGTCCTCCCGCGTCTCGCCCTGCTCCTCGCTGAATTCGCCCCACTCCTGCAGCGAAGCGTTCTCCCACAACGTCTCGTCCCGGACCTGATCCTCGAGCCGGACGTCCAGCGTGAGCAGGACGCGGCGGCTGAAGACGTCGGGATTCGCCCCCTGACGGGGATCGTAGGACAGCGCCTCCTCCTCGTAGGACTTTACCGTGCCCACCACCAGGAGGTCCGCATCCTCCTCGTCGCCGACCAGCCGCAGCCGGGACTCGTTCAGGAACTCGTCGATCACACGCTCGGTCACCTGTTGGGTCAACTGGAACTCGCGGGTCTCGTTCTCGAAGGTGGGGACGTACACGGTGTCGAGGTGAGGAGGGACGGGAGACCGGAAGGAGTAGCCGCAGGTCAGGGCTCCGGCGATCGCCAGCACGACCAGCGCCGGCATCGTCGACCACGCTTTGCTACGGTAGCGGTGGAAACGCCGCATCCGCGACCTCCTCGTGCTCGCGGGTCACTTCGAGAACCAGCCACCGGTCGCGGGCGTAATCGCGCACGACCACGCGGCGAGGGCTCTCCCTGTCGTCGATCGGTTTGAAGTCCTCGAACGTCACTCGATACGCCAACGATCCGTTCGTCGCCTGGCGATACTCCACCAGCCGACCGTCACGAAGGGTGAGGGCATGAAGCGCGCCATGATCCCAAATGTACAGCGTCCGGCGCTCGTCGTCGGTGCCCGCCGCGATGCGATCCGCGCGCCCGACCCAGGGCTCGACGTCGTATGCCCCGAGCAACGCCCCCAGGACTTCGGGTGTGACGAGCGCTCGCTCGCCCGTCAGCTCGGCGAAGCGGGGATCTCCCAGGCGGCCGTGCAGGACCTCGCCTTCCTGTGGCAGCGCTACGGTGAGGGTGTCGCCGAAGAGCGAGAAGTGGAGAACCGGAGTCGATTGCGGCCCGAATACGTCCCCACGCGCGGCGCGCGGAGTCTCTCGATAGGAGAGCGCGCCTTCGCCGTGGAATCTGCGTCGGCCCTCGACGAGGTCGACGTCGAAGATCCGCTTCGTGCGATCGATCGCGTCGTGGAGGTGAGAGAGCTGCGCGACCAAAGCACCCGGATCGTCCCCCGCTTCCATGGCGCGCTCGGCCTCGCGAGGAAGCGATGCCGCACACGCCGACCAGGCCCACGCGGCCGATGCCACGAGCAACACCCTCCACGCCGGGTGAACGGTCACGGATCGAGACGCGCCCGCGCCTGCTCGATCTTATGTTCCAGTGCCGGAGCGTTCGCACCGGGCAGGTTCGACGCCCGCGTAAACCAGACGACCGCTTCCTTCACGCGCCCGGCGGCGAGCAGGGCGTCGCCCAGGAGCTCGTGGAGCTCCGCGGACTCGGGCGCCAGCCGAATCCCGCCGCGATAGACCTCTTCCGCGTCGGCCCAGCGCCCCTGGCCGGCGAGCGACTCTCCCAGGCCCTGCCAGGCACGTACGGCCCAGAGATCGACACGCAGGGCATTTCGGAACTCGAGCTCCGCGTCGCTGAAGCGGGCGACAGCGAGGAGCGCGTGGCCGGCCTCGATCCGGAGATCGGGGTCTTCCGGCCGCAGGGTCGCCGCGGCGACGAGATGCCGCGCTGCGGCGCTCCTGTCTCCGCGGGTCCGGTACATGGAGACGACCAGCGACCGGAGTCCGAGATCCGCGGGCGAGAACTCGATCGCTCGCTCGTAGAGGTCGAGCGCGTCGCCGGTCCGGCCAGCGCGCGCCGCGGCTGTTCCGCGCAGCCGGAAGAACCGCGCGGCCGCATCCGGCCGCGTGCTTGACTCGGCTTCGATTCGCGCCGCTACCGGGAGCAGGAGCGCTTCCACGAGCGCGGGCTCCCTCAAGACGAGCAGCGCCTCGGCCCACTCCAGCCGCGGGAGCACCGCGTGGGGATCGAGCCGCACGACGCGCTCCAGGAGCGCCGACGCCATACGCTCGTCCCCCCGCCGGCGCGCCTCGAGGGCGACGTGGAACAGTGCCACTTCGCTGCCGTCGAGCGCGGATGCGATGGCTTGCGCATCGGCGAGCTGCGCGCCAGCGGGTTGCGGGAGCAGACTCAGGACGAGGGCGAGGATCGACCAGCGGAGACGCACGTACGCAAGATAGAAAGAGGGTGGACACCGGCCAACCGTGGCGAGGGGCGGAGCCCTCCCGCATCTTCTATCCTCGATGCGGAGCCCCCGATTCCGGACGATCGCGTTGTTGACCGCGCTGGCCGCGGCGAGCGCCTGCAGCGAGGAGCTCGCTCCGCCGGAGCCCGACCGGCCCACGATCGACGCCGGCAGGTTCGCGAGCGCGATGTCGGACCTCGTCGTGGCGCGGATCGAGATGCTCCCCGATAGCGCGGCGTACCGGGCGCGGGCGGCCGAGATCCTGAAGGCTCATGAGATCTCGGAAGAGGACCTGTGGACGTTCGCGGACGTTCACGGTCAGAACGACGACATGATGTCGGGTGCCTACGCCCGGATCGAGGCGCGCCTGGACTCCCTCTATCCCACCGGCCAGGCAGTGACCGAGCTCGACTCGCTTTTTCCCTCGAACGAAGCGGCCGACTCCGCCGCACCGGCACCGTGATGCCAGGACCGACTCATTCCCACTCGATCGTCGCCGGTGGCTTGCTCGAGACGTCGTAGGTCACCCGGTTCACACCCCGCACCTGATTGATGATCCGATTCGAGATGCGCCCCAGCACGTCGTAGGGGAACGGGAACCAGTCCGCGGTCATCCCGTCGCGCGAGGTGACCGCCCGTAGCGCGACGACGCTCTCGTACGTCCGCGCGTCGCCCATGACCCCCACCGCCCGAACCGGGAGCAGCACCGCGAACGCCTGCCAGATGCTCTCGTAGAGCCCGGCTGCGCGGATCTCCTGCAAGTAGATCGCGTCGACCTCGCGCAGCACGTCGAGCCGCTCGCGGGTCACTTCCCCGAGCACGCGGATCGCCAGCCCAGGGCCGGGGAACGGATGGCGCTCCAGGATCTCCTCCGGCAGCCCCAGCTCGCGCCCCACCTGCCGGACCTCGTCCTTGAACAGCTCGCGCAGAGGCTCGACGACCGCCAGCCGCATCTCCTCGGGAAGGCCGCCCACGTTGTGGTGGGTCTTGATCGTCGCCGAGGGCCCACGCACGGACAGCGACTCGATCACGTCGGGGTACAGGGTGCCCTGCACGAGAAAATCGACTTCGCCGAGTTCGCCGGCCGCTTCCTCGAACACCTCGATGAAGCGATGACCGATCCTCCGGCGTTTCTCTTCGGGGTCGATGACGCCCTCGAGGTCGGCAAGGAAGCGCTTCGTAGCATCGACCACCTGGAGCCGAAAGTGAAGGTGCTCGCGGAACGTGCGCTCGACCTGCTCCCGTTCCCCCTTCCGGAGCACGCCGGTGTCGACGAAGATACAGGTCAAGCGGTCGCCGATCGCCCGGTGGACGAGTGCCGCGGCCACCGCCGAGTCCACGCCGCCGGACAGGCCGCAGACCGCAAGGCCATCTCCGATCCGGGCCCGGACGGCTGCGACTGCTCGATCGACGAACGAGGCCATCGTCCAGGTGGGCTCGCAGCCGCAGACGTCGAAGACGAAGTTGGCGAGCATCTCCTCGCCGCGCTCGGTATGCGCCACCTCGGGATGGAACTGGACGCCGAAGCGGCGCGTCTCGGGATTCCCGAAGGCGGCGATCGCCCCGTCGGTGGACACCCCGTAGCGCACATAGTGGTGGGGAACGGAATGGATCGAGTCCCCGTGGCTCATCCACACCGAGATCTCTTCGCCTTCCTCGAAGCCGGCCAAGGGGCCCAGCGGGTTCTCGACGAGTAGCGGCGCGCGCCCGTACTCCCGCGAGTGCCCCGGGCGGACCTCCCCACCCTCGACCTGGGCCAGCAGCTGCATCCCATAGCAGATGCCCAGGATCGGCTCTGGCACGTCGAAGAGCGCCGCCGACGGGTGGGGCGACCCTTCCTCGTGGACGCTCATCGGCCCGCCGCTGAGCACGATCCCGGCCGGTCGCCACTCGCGGATCCGCGCGGGATCGAGGTCGAAGGGGTGGATCTCACAGTAGACACGAAGCTCCCGGATCCGGCGCGCGATCAGCTGGGTGAACTGGCTCCCGAAATCCAGGACGAGGATCCATTGCCCCGGCTCCCGTTGAGCGGCTACGGCCCCCGAGCCCGGATCCGCGACCGTCTCTTCAGAAGTCATGGAACGTCACCTCGTGGTCGTCGGTGTCGTAGATGGCCAGCGATCCGATGCCCGTCAGCCAGCCGCAAACCTCGCCGGGGTTCACGGCAAGGGTGCGGCCTATTCGCCGCTCCTCGCGCTCGTGGGTGTGGCCGTAGACGATCAGGTCGTACTCCCCGGCGGCGGCCACGTCGACTACGCCGCGCGGCTCGTGCATGACGAGCGCGCGCCTGCCCGCCAGCTCCGTTTCCCACCACTGGCTCTCGAGGCGCGCCCCGATCTCTGCGAACGCGCGCTGTATCTGGTACGCGTCGCCGTCGTTGTTCCCCAGGATCCCGTGGAGCGGGGACTCGAGCCGAGCCAGCTCACGCACGGCGAACGGAGAGCAGTAGTCGCCGGCGTGGACCACGATCCCGACGCCGGCGCGGTTGAGGATCGAGGTCGCCTCCCGGATCCGGATCACGTGATCGTGACTGTCGCTGATCAGCCCGACCTTCACCGTCTTCCTTCCCCGCTCGCCCACGCGACCAACTCGTGTGCCTCCATCGCGCGCTCCTCTCCGGTGGCCAGGTCGCGGACCGTGAGCGATCCCGCATCGCGCTCCGCGGATCCGATCACGACCGCCGCGCGGGCGCCGGATTGGCCCGCCCGCTTCAGCGTCTTTCCCAGCGACTGGTCCTTGAGCCCGAGGTCCACGCGGAGCCCTGCCGCCCGGAGTCGAGTCGCAGTTCGGATCGCCGCCGGCCGATCCTCGAGGGAAACCGGGATGACCCACAGGTCGCAACCGGCCGCCGGCCGAGGGGCGCGCCCGCGCTGCTCGAGGAGCTCGAGCAGGACCGCCTCGCCCAGGCCGAAGCCGACAGCGGGCAGGTCCTCGCCGCCCGCGGCGCCCAGCAAGTCGTCGAACCGGCCGCCGCCGCAGAGCGCTCGTAGCTCACCCCGACGGTCGTACATCTCGAACACGACTCCGGTGTAGTAGGCGAGCCCGCGGACGATCGCCGCGTCGAACTCGCAATAGGCGGCGATGCCATAGGCGTCGAGGTACCCGGCCAGGCGTTCGAGACGCTCGAGCTCGGCGGGGGGCGCGGTCGCGTCCCATCCCAACTCCTGCGCCAAGCCGGCCAGGTCGCGGCGGCCGACCGCCTCGACGAGGGCATCCGTGATCCTGGCCTCGAAGCCCGCCTTCCGGAGCTCGGCACGCGCCGCCTCGGGCCCCCCCTTGAGGAGCTTGTCCAGTCCGGCGTACGCCGCAGGGCGCCGGTCCGGCGGGACCCCCAGCCCGTCCATCATCGCCTCGATAAGCCGACGGTCGGAGTAACGTACGACGAAGTCCTCCTCGCCGAGGCCGCACGCCCTGAGCACTTCGACTCCCGCGGCCATGATCTCGGCGTCGGCCTCCACTCCCTCCACCCCGACGATGTCCAGGTTCAGCTGCCAGAACTCGCGGAACCGGCCGCGTTGCGGCTTCTCGTACCGGAACAGGCGCGGGATCGAGAACCACTTGATCGGCTTCGGAAGTCCCTGGCTCCGCGCGGCGATCATCCGCGCGAGCGACGGCGTCATCTCGGGCCGAAGCGCCACCGGGCGCCCGCCCTTGTCCTCGAAGGCGTAGAGCTGGCCGACGATCTCGGCCCCGGACTTCCGCGTGTAGAGCTCGAGCGGCTCGAGAACCGGCGCGTCGTATTCCTCGAACCCGAATCGAAGCGCGGTCTCCCGCCAGCGGTCCTCGATCCAGCGCCGGACCCGCATCTCCTCGGGGTAGTGGTCTCGCATCCCCTTGAGCGCGTCGATCCGGCTCATCGGCGGTCTCCGCCTGCACCCACCGCGGGCCGCTCCCGAACGGCCGGCTCGTACGGCCGTCCGCGCGCCGCGACCCCCAGGGCCACGAGCGCCTCTCCCACCGTATGGAACGATCCGGTAACGAGGATCGCGTCGGCCGTTCCCGCGACGACGTCGGCGCGCGCGTCCTCGAGCGCCCCGCCGACGGTCTCCGACCAGCGGACGCCGGGCCGTTGTGCCAGCGCCGGTGCCGCTTCCTCCATCCCGAGTCGTCGGCCCGCGTTCGCGGTCTCGAGACCGCACAACCGGCCCCTCGGGGCGAGGCCGAGGAGGGCATCCAGCATCTGGGCCCAGCGCTTGTCCGCGAGGAAGCCCGCGACGAAGGTCCAACGGAGCGATCCCAGGCGGGCCAGGGTCGCGACCAGCCGCAGCACCGCCGCCGGGTTGTGGGCGACGTCGAGGAGCACCGGGACGGCGCCGGTCGAGTGCCACTCCATCCGCCCGGCTGGCGCCGATGCGGCGAGCGCCGTGCGCGCGACGTCGGGCGCGATCGCGCCGCGCGACCGCTCCCACGCGCGGAGCGCGAGAGCCGCGTCGGCCACGAAATGGGAGCCGGGCAAGGGAAGCCACAGATCGTCGATCCGGCCGTGTCCGGATTCGTAATCGAAGACGGACCCGGTCGCGTCCTCCGCGCGCAACATCCAGCGTGCCTCGTCTGCCAGCCAACCGAGGGGCGCGCCGCGCTCGGCCGCAACCGTGGCCAGCGACGATCGAACCTCGTGCGGACGCGGATCGCCGACGAGCGCGGGGACGCCGGGCTTGAAGATCCCCGCCTTTTCGCGCGCGATCGACGCCAGGTCCCCTCCCAGATGCCGTTCGTGGTCGAGAGCCACGTTCGTCACGACCGACAGCTCGGGCCGGACGACGTTGGTCGCGTCCAGCCGGCCGCCGAGTCCGACCTCGAGAACCGCCAGATCGACCTTCCTGCGCGCGAACCACTCGAAGGCGATCAGCGTCCCCGCCTCGAAGAACGTCATGGAGCGAGCCTCCGCGAAGGGGCCGACCCGGTTCCAGGCGTCGAGGAATCCCGCTTCCGAGATCGGGCGTCCGTCGATCCGGACCCGCTCCCGGAACTCGACCAGGTGGGGGGACGTGTAGAGCCCTGTCCGCAGCCCGTGGGCGCGGCCGAGCGCCGCCAGGCAGGTCGCGGTCGTGCCCTTTCCGTTCGTGCCGGCCACGTGGAAGGCCGGCCACGCGCGCTCGGGATGCCCGGCTGCGGCGCAATACGCGGCGACGTTGTCCAGGCCCAGCCGCACGCCGAACGCCTCCAGCCGGTAGAGGGCCGACAGCGCGCTGGGATACCCGCTCACGACTCTTCGGTCGGGGCCTCCCGCCCCAGCATCCAGCGCAGCGTCCGCGACAGGGTCCGCTTGAGCCGCCTGCGGGGAACGACGGCGTCGACGAAGCCGTGCTCGAGCACGAACTCCGCCGTTTGGAATTCGTCCGGAAGGTCCTGTCCGATCGTTTGCTTGATCACGCGTGGGCCTGCAAACCCGATCTGCGCCTTCGGTTCGGCGTATACCACGTCGCCCAGCATGGCGTACGAGGCCGTCACGCCACCGGTCGTGGGATCGGTATCGATCGCCACGAACGGGAGCCGCTGTCGATCCAGGGCCGCCAGCAGCGCGCTCGTCTTCGCCATCTGCATCAACGACAGGACCCCCTCCTGCATGCGCGCTCCGCCGCTCGCCGACACCACGACCAGCGGCATCTCGCGAGCCAACGCGCGCTCGATCGCGCGCGCGACTTTCTCTCCCACCACCGAACCCATGCTGCCGCCCATGAAGTTGAAATCCATGACCGCCATCGAGACCTCGAGCCCGTCGATCGTACCGGTTCCGCAGACGATCGCGTCGTTCCGCCCCGTCTGCTGGCGATATTGTGCGAGACGCTCGGTGTAGGGACGGGTGTCGACGAACTCCAGCGCGTCGACGCTCTCGAGCTCGGCGTCGTGTTCCTCGAAGCTCCCCGCGTCCAGCAGGAGCTCCAGATAGTCGTCCGCAGCGACGCGGAAGTGATGCCCGCATTTCGAGCACACCCACGCGCGCTGCGCGAGGTCCTTGCGATAGAGGATATCACCGCACGACGGGCACTTCTGCCACAAGTCGCCGGGGATCTCTTTCTTTTCGGTGGTCTCGAACTTCTTGCGCTCGCGCTTGAACCAGCTCATGGGTGGCTAAGGCTACCCGGCGGTCCTGGGGCGGTCAACCGCGAGCGGGAGCTCCGCGCGCATGACCAGCGCGTCCTCGCGCGGGTGCCGGTAGTAAGCCGCCCGGCGCCCCACGGTATCGAACCCGAGCCGATCGTAGAACTGCTGCGCCACGATGTTCGAGGCTCGGACCTCGAGGTACAGCCGACGAGCGCCGCGTACGCCCGCTTCGCGCGCGAACGCGTCCACGAGCCCCCTTCCGAGCCCGCGACCACGGACATCCCCCTGCACTGCGAGGTCCGCGAGTTCGGCCTCGTCCGCCGCCACCCAGCCGAACGCGTAGCCGACCACGCCCCGCGGGACGACCTCGGCGACCCACCCGAAACCCGCCGGGTGGGCGAGGAGAGCGGCGAACTGGCTGCGCGTCCAGGGCTCGGGGAACGTCGCGCGCTCGATCGCCACGATCCCGTCCAGGTCCCCCTCGCGGCACGGCCGGAACTCGACCGCCGGCTCGCGCGTCGCGCGCGCGGCGCGGGACATCACCGGGAATCCACTCCCGGCCGGGCATAGATCAGCTTGAGCTCTTCGGGAGCGATCAGCGCGTAGCGCGCGGGATCGGCCGAGGCCAGCAGCGCGACCGCGCCGGCGAGACCGGCGGGGGATGCGGCAGCGGGATCGGGCCCCACGACCGGCGCGGCCTCCGCCAGCGCGACGATCTCGGCCGGCGTCGCGTCGAGAGGTCCCGCCACGAGCCGCCAGTAGGCCGGTCGTACGCGATCGTAGAGCGCCGCGTAGAACCTACCCCGTCGAGCGTCCAACGTGGCGCAGACCCGAGCCGGCGTCGGTGGAGCGAACGCTTCGGCGACGGCGGCGAGCGTGGGGACAGCGGATAGGGTCACGCCGGTGATCCGCGCGAGCCCCAGGGCGAGCGCGGCTCCCACTCTCAGACCGGTGAACGACCCCGGACCGCTCGGAACCGCGATCGCGTCCAGCTCGCCGGGGAGGATCCCGGCCTCGGCCAGCAACTCGTCGATCGCCGGCGCCGCCTGGCGGAACGACGCGCGCCATTCGAGCACCCGCTCGCGGGTCTCGCCGCCGACACGAAGGGCGATCGACCCGCCCGGCGTCGCGGTGTCGATCGCGAGCACCCGTCCGAGCTCCGGGGACGCGTCCGCGCCGGAGCCGGGAGTCCGGCGGGTCACACACGCCCCGCTTCGAGGCCGACCAGCGCCGACCGCGCCTTCTCCCATCCCTCCCCCGCGAGCTCGATCTCGATACGTCGCGGGGCCTCCGGTCCGTCTTCCGGAGTGATGCGGACCCGCGCCCACGGTGGCTCGACATGGCGCTCCGCGAACGCGGGCCACTCGACGCATGTCACCCCGTCCCCACCCAACATCTCCTCCAGATCTAGGCTCGCGAGCTGGGACTCGTCCTCGAGACGGTACAGGTCGACATGGGTGAAGGGTCGCCGGCCGCGGTAGTGGAGGATCAGGTTGTAGGTTGGGCTCGTGATGGGCTCCGCCACCCCGCACCCGGCGCCGATGCCCTGCGCGAGTGTCGTCTTGCCGGCCCCGAGTACGCCTTCCAGGAGGATGAGGGCGCCGTCGGGAGCCAGCCTCCCCAGCGCTTCGCCGATCGCCGCGGACTCCCCCGGGCCCCGCGAGCGGGCGCTCCATCCGGCAGCCGTGGGGCCTTCGCTCACCCCTCGTCGAGCCCGATCCGCCGGCGCAGCGTCGTCGCGGCCCGCCGGCGCGGATCCGCGCCGCGCAACTCGAAGAGCTGGTCCCTCAAGATCGCGGCGGTCTGGAAGTCGAGTCGTGCGGCCGCCGCCTTCATCTCCGCCTCCAGCGATCGCGCCAGTTCCTCGCGCTCGATCTCGCCCGCCAATCCGGTCACCCGCTCGCGCACGACACGCGCCCTCTGTGGGCCACCACCACGCGTGTCGGCCACCGAAGTGCTCATCAGGATCTGCTCGCGGGTCTTGTACACCGTCTCGGGGACGATTCCGTGTTCTTCGTTGTGCGCCGACTGGATCGCGCGGCGACGCTCGGTCTCGTCCATCATCCGGCGCATCGAGTCCGTGACCCGGTCCGCATACAGGATAACCCGGCCGTTCACGTTCCGGGCCGCCCGTCCCGCGGTCTGGATGAGTGACGTCTCGGACCGGAGGAAACCCTCCTTGTCCGCATCCAACACGGCGACCAGCGAGACCTCGGGAAGGTCCAGACCCTCACGTAGCAGGTTGATTCCCACGAGCACGTCGAATTCGTCGGTGCGAAGACCGCGAAGGATCTCCATTCGCTCGATGGAGTCGATGTCCGAGTGCATGTAGCGGACCCTGACGCCCACCTCGTTCAGGTAGTCGGACAGGTCCTCGGCCATACGCTTCGTGAGCGTCGTGACGAGAACTTTCTCTCCCAGCGCCTCGCGGCTGCGGATCTCCTCGAGCAGGTCGTCCACCTGCCCCCTCACCGGCCGCACGAAGACCTCGGGATCCAGAAGCCCCGTGGGGCGGATGATCTGCTCGACGACCACGCCGCCGGACTTCTCCAATTCGTAGTCGCTGGGTGTCGCCGAGACGAAGATCGCGCGCCGGGCATAGCGCTCGAACTCCTCGAAATGAAGCGGCCGGTTGTCCAGCGCCGAGGGGAGGCGGTACCCGTGCTCGACCAGCGTCTCCTTGCGTGAACGATCGCCGGCGTACATGCCGCCGATCTGCGGCACGGTAACGTGAGATTCGTCGATGACGAGCAGGAAATCCTCAGGGAAGTAATCCAGCAGGCAAGCAGGCCGCTCTCCCTGCGCGCGCCCAGACAGGTGGCGCGAGTAGTTCTCGATCCCGGCGCAATAGCCCATCTCCTGCATCATCTCGATGTCGAAGCGTGTGCGGGTCTCGAGCTTGTGGGCCTCGAGCATGCGCCCCCCTGCGCGCAATACGGCGAGCCTCTCCGTCAGCTCCGCCCGGATGGCCTTGATCGCCCCCTCGATCGTCGGGCGCGTCGTGACGAAGTGCTTAGCCGGATAGATCGCCGCGCGCTCCAGCGTCTGGATCGTGGTCCCTCGCATAGGGTCGAACTTGGCGATCCTTTCGACTTCGTCGCCCCACAGCTCGATCCGTACCGCCTGTTCCTCGTACGCGGGGTAGACTTCGATCACGTCTCCGCGCACGCGGAATTTCCCCGGCTCGAACCCGATATCGTCGCGCCGGTACTGGATGCGCACCAGCTCCTCCAGGATCTGCTCCCGCGGCGCTCGCTGGCCCCTCTCCAAAACCACCATCAGCTCGCGATACTCGCGGGGGCTGCCGAGTCCGTAGATCGCCGAGACCGAGGCGACCACGATCACGTCCTCGCGCTCGATCAGCGACGAGGTCGTGCGCAGGCGCAGCCGATCGATGTCGTCGTTGATCGAGGCGTCCTTCTCGATGTACGTATCGGTTGCCGGGATGTAGGCCTCCGGCTGGTAGTAGTCGTAATACGAGATGAAGTATTCGACCGCATTGTTGGGGAACAGCTGCCGGAGCTCCCCGTAGAGCTGGGCGGCGAGCGTCTTGTTGTGCGACATGACCAGGGTGGGGCGGCCGTAGTTCCGGATCACGTGCCCGATCGTGAACGTCTTGCCGGTGCCGGTGGCGCCCAGCAGCGTCTGGAACCGGCGGCCGCGCTGGAGACCTTCGGTCAGCTCGCGGATGGCGGCGGGCTGGTCCCCCTTGGGGACGAGATCGGCGATCTGGGCTGACTCGAGCGCGGCCCAGATCTCGCTTGATGTCGCGTCGGGCGCTGCATACCGCAGATTTGCCTCGATGGTGTCGTGGAAGAGGTGTGCGTCCTGCGTCACCACTCCCACAGATGCCTGCAGCGACGAAAGGGTCACGTCGCGGAC